>JAVFAO010000291.1:0-8929 GCA_034002465.1 Myxococcota bacterium | reverse complement strand
CTCGGGGCTTGGTCGAGGAGCTTGGCGTAGCTCAGCCCAGCGGCGATGGCGAGTCCGAGCCCGAGCCCGAGTCCAAGCCGAAGGATGGCGCCGAGGGCGCCTTTTCTGACGAAGCCATCATAGTCCTTGGCGGTGAGGAAGCGTCGTCCACGAGGATCGACCAAAGCTGTCACCTTGAGCAGAGCCAAGCGGGCCATCAGAGAAGGCCCCTCGGCGGCACCGTCGGGAGCGATGGGCAGCTCGTGCTCGAGCTGTCCTTTCTGGCCCACTCTGCGGCGCCAGATGAGGGTCGCCAGAGCAATGAGGATGGCCCCAATGGCGATGAGCAGCGCCCAGTGCGTGCCACGCTCGATGGGGGGGACCAGCGCCCAGTCTTGGGCGGTCTGTGGGGTCTCTGGGCGCGGCTCGAAGCTGAGCTGCGTCTTCGGGCACAGGGTGTCGGTGGCGCAGTAGGGAAACCATCGCTCGCTCATGTCCAGGGCGTCCTTGGCCTCACCGCTTGGACGCAGGGCGCTGTGGCCGCCGTCGAAGCCGAGGAAATCCCAGGCGAGCACCTCTTCACCGCGTTGTCGCGCGAAGATGACGCCCGTGCCGAGCTCTGCGTCGAGGCTGAAGTGCTCGCCTTGATTGGCCAGCAGCGGCTTGGAGAGGGTGGCGTTGGGCAGGTCGAGGAGGGCGATGCCAGCGTTCTCGTCGCTGCTCCAGAGCCAGCCCTCTCGCGAGAGGATGCTGGCGTGCACAGGGCGCGACATCCCTGCCTCTTCGAGTTGAGAGACTGGGATGCGCTGCGCGCTCGCGCCCGTAGCGAGCTCCCAGGCAATGAAGGGATGTGCACCCGAGGGATGAAAGGTCCAGAGCTGTCGTTCGGTGATGTTCAGGAAGCGCCCTGGGGCTTCGTAGCGCAAGATGCTGCGCATCTTCCAGGTCATCTCCGAAGCATCGATGAGCAGGGCCTTGGGCTCGCTGACGCCGCCGTCGAGGATGAGCGTCGAGCCGATGCCCGTAACCAACTGCCGCTGCGCGCCTTCTTCGTCGAGCAGGTCTTTCTCGCTCAGCTTCCAGTAGCGGTGTTCGAAGCGCTTGCGCAGCACGGTGCCCATGCGCGCGACCAGGTTGGTGACCGCGCCGTCACTGGCGACGGCCACGGAGATTCCCGGCTCACCAGCGGCACCTCTGCTGCTCTCGGTGGCGTTGAGGCTGATGCGTACCCACTCGCCGCTGTCGAAGCGCATGGAGGCGACCATGGTCGAGCCACGCGGCGAGAGCATGACGCCGATGGGATCGATGACGTAGTCCCCGGCCTTTGGGGGGGCTGGGGCGAGGCTCCTGCTTCGGGGGCCGAGCTTGCCTCCTGCTGCAAGCTCCCACCATTCGAAGGCGTCTGCGGTGACGGCGACCAGTCGGGTCTCACCCATCCAACGCAGCTCTTGCAGGCCATTGAGCTCATCCACACGCTGCACCTGGATGGCGCCATCCTTTTCGGTCAGCAGAAGAAAGCTGTTGGAGGAGAGCAGCGCGAGCTGGTGAGAGCCGTGGGTTTGTACGTTGTCGACAGGGGCAAAGACGTAGTGCCAGACAATCTTGAGGGAGCCGTTATCGACGCCAAAGAGCTCGTCACCGCGTTGAAAGAGCCCGAAGGAAGGGAGACGGGCGAGGGCCTTCATGGAGCAGACGTCATAGGCGCTGGGGGTGCCTGCCACACGAAGCTCGAGGAGCTTGCCCTGGGCATCGAAGCTGAGCGCGGTGAAATCGGCACAGGCCTCTGCGGGCGGGGTACAGAGCGCGGCGGCGATGGACCATCCGCCGTCGGGCAGCGCTGTCCAGACGCCAGTCTGCGGGGCACACCGCCACTCGCCCTCTACGTTTGCTTCCGGGGGGTCTTCGCTCGCCGAGGCCCAAGGGGCAGGGGCGATGCAAAGGAGCGCAAGCCAGACAGCGCTGGCGTACGCTACGTGGGTGCACGCAGAACGCTTCAGGGTAGGCATCATCGATGCTCCTTGCACTCGTTCGCTCTCGGGACTTCGCAACAGCCGCAATCTCTTGTAGATTGGGCACTTGGCCTGTTCCCCCAAGCTCTGCGGAATGTCGCGAAGATGCGTGTCCTTCGCTCACTTTCGCTTGCGTCGACCTCGACCTGGCTGTCAAGGTAACAGACAAGAGGCCTGCTCGCCAAGCAGATCGTGAGATTCGAAGCGTCAGCGCTCTCGATGGAGGAGCTTTGCTCCTCTCAATCATCAGCGTCCGAAGCATCCTTGATGACGAAGCGGGCGTGTAGCCGGGCGAGCTCGGAAGCCAGTCCCGCCAGGGTCACGGAGCGCAGCACCTCGTTGGATACTGCCGGCAGTTGGTCAGGATGTCTTGTCGATTGGACGGCATGCGTGAGCATCGTCGGGCTTGGCTCGGGCAACGCTGCGCCGTCGTTCAGTTTCAGTTTCCGCTGACGTTGACCTTCTCGAAGACCAACGAAGGGATTCGGTAGCTCGAGTAGACGTAGGGATCGTTGCCGAGCTCGACGAGCTGCTGCCAGAAGGTGGAGTGGTTGCCGCTGATGTTCATCTCGCCGATGGAGCGGCCGAGCTTTCCATCGACGATCTCGAAGCCATGGATACCATGGGAGAAATCGCCGCGGGTAGTGTCCGAGTTACCGCCCAGCATGCCGCGCACCAGGATGCCCTTGGGGGTGCTGGCGACGATGCTGTCGAGGTCTCGCTCACCGAGCTTGCACTCGAGGTTGGAGGTTGAGCCGCCTGTGGGGGCCCTTCCGAGTTTGCGTGCGTAGTAGACGTCGATGAGGAAGTCGACGAGGCGTCCCTCTTCGATGAGGGTGCGTGGGGCAGCGCTGATGCCGTCGGCGTCGTAGAGCCTGGAGCCGAAGCCTTTTTCGACGAAGGGGTTGTCGTAGAGGTTGAGCAGGGGTGCGGTGACGGACTGTCCCACCTTGTCGGCGAGGAAGGAGCGTTGTTGCTGCAAGGCAGAGCCGGAGAGGGCACGCATGAAGTGTCGCAGGAACTGTCCCGAGACCCGGTTTTCGAAGATGACGGTGTATTCTCCAGAGTCGAGCTTTTCTTGATTGAGGCGGCCCAGGGCGCGCTCGGTGCAGGCGCGCCCGAGCTGCACTGGGTCCTCGAGATCATTGAAGAAGCGCGAGCCGACCCAGAGCCCGTCGGAGGGTTTTCTGCCGCTGGGATCGTCGAGGGCGACCGAGGCGCCCATCCAGAAGGAGGTGCTTCGGTTGGCGCCGACGAAGCCATTGGAGTGGACGCGAATCGACTCGCCGAAGCTGTCGTAGTAGCCGCTCTCGATAGAGATGATGGGACCCTGGACCTGTCGCGCACCTTCTTCGAGGCGCGCGGCGAGGTCTTTGCGTTGCTCGGGTTCGAGGGCAGAGATGGCGGGGTCTTCGATGAGGAGCTCTCGCTCTTGACGGTTTTCGTAGAGCGAGGGGTCGGCCAAGCCGCGGTGGGGGTCGACGGCGAGCAGCCTGGTCATGGCGATGCCGCGTTCGATGAAGCTGCTCAGGGCTTCCCAGCGCAGATCGGAGGTGGAGTGGGAGGAGTAGCGTTGGTCGACGTAGAGCTCGAGCTGCAGTCCCGAGGAGCTGGCTTCTCGGATCTTGTCGAGCTTTCCGTCGCGTCGTTCGAGCTCGACGAAGCGTCCTTTTTGGAGGCTGACGGCGAGCTCGTTGGCGCCCTTCTCACGGGCAAAGTCGACGACGCGTTCAGCGAGAGCGAGTAGGCTGGTATCGGGCTGGGTCATGCGCTTCCTCCCACCGTGATGGCAGAGACGAGAACGGTTGGCAGGCCAAGGGAGACGGGCACGGACTGGCCATCTTTGCCGCAGGTCCATCCGCCTTCGTCGATGGCGAAGTCATCGGCGACCATGTTGATGCGCGCGAGGGACTCGGGGCCATTGCCGATGATGTTGACGTCTTTGATTGGGGCAGTGAGTTTTCCGTTCTCGATGAGGTAGCCGTTCTTGACGTAGAAGGTGTAGTCACCGGCACCGATCTGGACCTGTCCGTTGGTGAAGGAGGTGCAGTAGATGCCTTGTTTGACGCTGGCGATGATCTCGTCCCGTGTGTGCGGTCCGGGCATCATATAGGTGGCGCGCATGCGAGGCAGCGGAGGGTGACGGAAGCTCTGGCGCCGTCCAGAGCCGGTGGGCTCGACGCCGTAGTGTTTGGCGCTGATGCGGTCGTGGAGGTAGCTCTTCAGGATGCCGTTCTCGACGAGATGCGTGGCTTGAGGGGCGTTGCCTTCGTCATCGATGTTGATGGCGCCGCGCAGGCCATGGTCGACACCGCTGTCGACGATGGTGACCATGGGTTCGGCGACCTTTTTGCCGATGCGATCGGAGAAGATGGAGACGCCCTTTCGGTTGAAGTCGGCCTCCATGCCGTGTCCGATGGCTTCGTGCAGGAGGATGCCCGAGGAGCCTGCGGCGAGGACGACGGGCATCTCTCCGGCAGGCGGTTTTTGCGCGTCGAAGAGGACGCGGGTGCGTTCGAGCGCGGTGTCGACGAGGTTTTGCAGGCGTTTCTCGTCGTACCAAGAGAAGTCGAGTCGCGAGGAGAGGTTGTGACCGTTGGACTGTCGGACGCCGTTCTTCTCCATGACGAGGTTGAGGAAGAGCCTCGACATGGGTTGGCTGTCGAAGGCGACGCGGCCATCCGAGTCAGCGACGAGGATGCGGTTTTGACCGCAGGCGAAGCCGAGGGAGACTTTTTGGACGAGGGGATCGGCGGCTTGGCTGCGTTGGTTGAGGCCATCGAGGAGGCTGACGAGCTGCTCGACGCCGAGGGCGGAGTAGTCGTATTGGGTGTCGTAGAAGGCGGCGGTTTTGGTGGGGCTCAGGGAGACTGGGCCTGCTTTTGCGCCGCTGTTGGCGATGGCGGCAGCGGTGCGTGCGGCGGCGAGCATGCTTTCGGCTTCGAGGATTTCCGTGAAGGCGTAGCCGGTTTGGTCGCCGTTGACGACCCTGATGCCGACGCCGAGGTCGACGTTGCCGTAGGCGCGGTCGACGATGTTGTCTTCGAGGCCGACGTAGACGTCCTGGGCGTGCTGGAAGAAGATGTCGGCGAAGTCGCCGCCGCGGGACATGGCCTCGGCGAGCACTTTTTGGATGAGCTCAGGGCTGATGCCGAAGTGCCGGTCGAAGTAGTCCGGCAGGAGGTTTTGGGCGGGCATGGGGTCCTCTATCGCGATGGGTGCCGAGGACGCGCAGGCGGTGAGCCAGTGGGGTAGGCTGAGCGCTGCTAGCCCGGTGGCTCCCGTGGAAAGGAAGGCTCTGCGCGTCAGCTGAGGTACACGAGTCATGGTGGGCTCCAAGGATCTGCGCCTTTGGCGGGCGCTGATGGGCGAGACTCTGTTCAGGAGACGGCGGGGGGCGAGAGGCCGAGCGAGGCATCACCAGGCCAGGTGGGCCGACCGCAGCGAGCAGCTTAGCGCGAAGGGGCGTGCTGCTGCAAGCTGGTAAAGCAATGTGAAGCCCGGAGGGAAGTAGAACAGCATCGTCGGCGCTACACCAGCGCAAGAAGCGCCGAAAAGCAGGGAGGGCGAAGGGCCCGAAATCCGTTGTCGAAGATGACGATCCATCGTTGGCGTTGGCCGGAGGCCGTGCTATAGTCGCCGATGCTCGCTGGGCGTCGGGGGGCTGATGATGGCCGGCATGGTCCCAGTGAAGCGAGGCGTAACTGTACGATGCTCGAGCGCGAGTGGAACATTGGAGATAAGGCGGTCTATCCCAGTCATGGGGTGGGCCAGATTACTGCGATCGAGCAGAATGACCTCTTTGGTCATGGGGCGATGGTCTACGTCCTCGAGCTGCTCTACTCGCCTCGTCGTATTCTGATACCGATAGCGAAGGCATCGCAGGTCGGGCTCAGGGAAGTGGTGGAGGCCGAGGAGGCGAGTCGAATTCTCGCTTCCTTGCGTGACGAGCCAGCGCCATCCAAGACCATGCCGTGGACCAAGCGACAGCGCGCGCTGTTGGAGAAGCTCTCCAGCGTGCGACTCTCCGATGTGGCCGAAGTCTTGCGTGAGCTCTACCATCTCAAAGGCGTCAAGGATTTGTCCTTTGGGCAGAAGCGGCTCTTCGACACGGCGACGGCGCTGCTCGTTGGCGAGCTTTGTGTTGCGCTCGGGCGCGATGTCGAAGAGATCGAGAACGAGATCCGCGCCATTTTTGCCTGAGCTGAGCGAGCACGATGACGCTTCCTTCGATGCCCCATCGTCGCTGCTCTTTTCCTCTTGGGTGCATGGCGTCGCATCGCGGACGCTTTGAGGTGTGTGCGTGAAGCAGAGTCGGATTGTGCTGAGGGGGATCGAGTTCGTGGGGCGCCACGGGGTCGAAGAGAGAGAACGCATCGAAGGCCGCGCCTTTCGTGCGCATGTCAGCGTCGACGTCGACGCGCTGGAAGGTTTCCACAGCGATCGCATCAGCGATACGGTGGACTACACGCAGATATCCAAAATCATTGAAGACATTGGTACCGGTTCGAGTTGCTTCTTGGTCGAGCGGCTCGCCGAGAAGATGGCACAAGCTTGCCTGCAATTGGAACATGTGACCCGGGTCGAGCTCGAGCTCTACAAGCGGGTCAGCGGCATTCCCGGAAACCCGCGCTGGGTCGGGGTCTGCATCGTGCGTGAGCGTTGAGGGGCAGGCAAAGAGGGCCTTGACTTGTGGCCAGAGCATCGCAATGATTCGCTCGGCAGCCGGGCTGCGAAGCGAGCGAATTGGGCGCTGGCGAGAATGGAACGAGTCTTGCTGAAATCTGCTGTTCAGCGTATAGACTGCCGCGCGGAGCTGCGGCCTTCGCTGCTGACTCGATACTACGTTGATGGGAGAGCCCGTGTCCAAGGAAGAAGGAATCGTCGTCGACGGAACAGTGATTGAAGCGTTGAGAAACGCCATGTTTCGTGTCGAACTCGAGAACAAGCACGTGGTCCTTGCTCACGTCTCTGGCAAAATGCGGAAATTCTTCATTCGCATCCTGCCTGGGGACAAAGTGACCGTCGAGCTGTCGCCCTATGACCTCACCAGAGGACGGATCACCTACCGAGAACGCTGAGCCTCGAGTCAGCTTTCTTGACCTTGCGCCGA
Source organism: Myxococcota bacterium (assembly GCA_034002465.1). Classification (GTDB taxonomy): domain Bacteria; phylum Myxococcota_A; class Bradymonadia; order UBA4248; family JAVFAO01; genus JAVFAO01. The sequence goes on along the minus strand of JAVFAO010000291.1, from coordinate 1,828 downwards.
CTGGAAGGGTCTTGTTTCGTTCGAGAGGCGAGCGCGATGCGCCCTTCGGGTGCAGTTCTTGTCCATTGGGCGCTTGGCCTGTTCCCCCAAGTTCTTGCCGATTGGGCGCTTGGCCTGTTCCCCCAAGTTCTTGCCGATTGGGCGCTTGGCCTGTTCCCCCAAGTTCTTTTGCTTTCGTTGTGAGCTGTTCCCTACAGACTCAGCACACTTTCTGCTGAGCGCGGGGCGTTCCACTCTTTGCGAGGTGCGTTCAGATGTCTCGGCGAAGAGCCCACACTGTCTTGCTCTTCGACATCGACGGCACCCTCCTCGATATGGGCTCGGCAGGCAGAGACGCCCTCATTGGGGCGGTCGAAGACGTTCATGCTCAGCGACCGAGGGCAGATGACTTCGTCATGTGCGGACGCACCGACGCAGGCATTCTGCGAGAGCTGCTCGCCCGTTTGCCCGAGCCCAAGGCTGAGCTCAGCGCGCAGCTCTGGGCGCGCTACTGCGCCCGCATCGATGCCGCCCTCGACGCGCGGCCTCCTCGGCCGCTCGCCGGGGTCTATGCGCTGCTCGAGCGCCTACGGAGGCAGCCAGAGTACCTGCTTGGCTTGCTCACAGGAAACCATGCCGACGTCGCCTGGAACAAGCTCGAGCGCATTGGCATGGCGGGCTACTTCGATTTTGGGGCCTTTGGGCATCTGCATCCGGAGCGAGAGGCGCTGCCTGCGCTCGCTCGCGAGCGCGCGCAGGCTCTTCTCGCGCCTGGACATCACGCACAGTTCGTCATCGTCGGCGATACACCGCGCGATATCGCCTGTGCACGCAGCGCTGATTGGCGCGTGATCGCGGTGGCCACTGGGCACTTCGAGGCAGCCGAACTGTCCGCCGAAGCCCCCGATGCGCTGCTGAACAGCCTCGAAGAGCGCGATGCGTTCATGGCGGCGTTGCAGGGCTGGCGCCGCTGAGCGCCGCCCTGCGCTTGGTCGAGCCTTGCTGGGGTGCCCGCTGGAGGGCATGCTGAGGACGTAGGGGAACAGGCCAAGCGCCCCATCGACAAGAACTTGGGGGTAGGCCAAGCGCCCCATCGACAGTGAGCGAAGGGCACGCATCCTCTCGACAATCCGAAGGATTTGCTGCTGTCGAGAGGTCGGTGCCCGAGAGCGAACGAATGCAAGCGACACAAGGACATCGGGCTTTGCTGGCTGTTCCGGAGGAGTGAAGAGCATGTTGAGAGCGGTGATCACGGGGTGTGGCAGCTATCTTCCTGCGCGGCAGGTGTCCAACGCCGAGCTCGCCGAGCTTTGTGCAAGCTCTGATGAGTGGATCGTTGAGAGAACAGGAATACGAACTCGGCACTTTGCTGCGGTGGGCGAGACGGCGAGTGTGATGGGGGCCATCGCGGCACGAAGGGCTCTTGATGCAGCGGGACGCTCAGCACAGGATGTGGACGCGCTGCTCTTTGCCAGCCTCTCACCGGACTATCTGTTTCCTGGCTGCGGTTGTATTCTGCAGCACGAGCTTGGCTTGCGGGAGATCCCCTGCATCGACGTTCGCAATCAGTGTGCGGGCTTCGTGCTCGCGTTGAGCATCGCCGATGCCTTCGTGCGTGCTGGCAGCTACCGCTCGATCCTGGTCGTTGCGTCGGAGCTGCAGTCGACTGGTTTGCGTTTTGACGAGGAAGGTCGAGAGCTTGCGGTGCTTTTCGGGGATGGCGCAGGTGCGGTGCTGCTCGAAGCGGTGGACGAGCAGGCTGGGCGCGGGCTCATCGCGTGTTCATTGGCGTCGGATGGCCAGCACGCGCGTGAGCTGTTTTGTGAGGGTCCGGCGAGCTCACGTTTTC
>JAVFAO010000290.1:0-9001 GCA_034002465.1 Myxococcota bacterium | reverse complement strand
GTAGACCATGCTGGCCTTGGGGTAGCGCAGCATCCGCTCACTGATGGTTGCGGCAGGGAAGCTGGCAGCGTCGACGTACTTCGCGATCAGCGCCTCGGCGGCGGCTTTGTCTCCGGCGCCCTTGATCTTGCCGACCTCGGTCATGAGCTGCTTGGAGGCCTCGGCAAACTTGTCGAGGTGCAGCACGAAGACGCCCTTGTCGCTGCCATTGGGAGCGGTGGCCTCGGCGTCGAATTCGATGGCACCCTTCTCCATGAAGTAGCCGAGCTGGATGGCGGCGAGCTGGGAGTAGGGGCGCGGCTGCTTGTCGGCGGTGTACATGCCGCGGGAGATGTGGCCCATGGCCCAGAGGAAGCAGTCGGCGTAGGTCTCGTTGGCTTCTTCGACGCTGAGCACGCCTTTGTCGACGAGCAGCTGGATGTAATAGAGGGTGCCGGTCTGCGCCTTGAGCTCCTCCATCACCGTGGCGAGGGGACCGCCGAAGATTTCGTCATCGACCTTACCGTCGACTTTGTATTCGTGGGAGGGGCCAAAGTTGTGCGTGGCCTCGTGCAGGATGGTGGAGAGCAGGTTGGGTTTGCCCTTGCCCTCGAAGTACTTCATGGCGTCGCTGTGGAAGAGGGATTGGGCTTGGGCGACGCGCATCTCGAGGCTGTCGGCGTCGGTGTAGAGGTTGCTCATGACGACGGTGCGGCCGCGTCCTTCGTTGGCCACGGCGCCCCAGTTGGGCAGGCTCTGTCCGATGGTGGCGCCGAAGGGGTCGCGATCGTCGCCGTGGTTGCCGACGATGTCGATGAAGTCGGGCAGGTGGAAGGTGACCGTGCGGGCGGCGTAGGGTTCGCCGATGAGCGCGGCGAGCTCGTCTTCCATCGCTTGTTGGTGGGGCAGCAGCTTCTCTTCCCAGCTCAGGGAGTCGGGGTTGATGAGTGCGAAAGTGAGGTGGAAGCCTGCTTTCTGGCTGCAGGGTTCCCAGTAGGTTTCGTCGGGGCCGACGCGCACGTACCACTTGGAGTTGCGGGCGTTCATGGCGGCCCAGGCCTCGTCGGCGCCAGTCCAGTCGTTGCTGCCGAAGCTCTCGGCGGCGGCGCTCAGGTAGCGGCGAAGCTCGGGCTCGCTCTGTCCCAGGACCTCGACGGCGGCAGTCAGCTTCTCGGCGACGCCCTGCATCAGCGTGGCGTATTCCTTGGTGTAGGGCACGGCGATGAGCTGCTCGCCCTCGCTGCGGACCACCGTGAAGGGGTCGAGCAGCTCCTTGGCGTTGGGGGCTTGCTCGAGGGTCTTGCAGAACTCGGCTTGCTCCTGCAGGGCCGCGGGATAAATGTCGACGGGGGGCTTGGCCTTGGAGGCTAGGGCGTTGCAGTTGGCCTCGGACTCGGTGCCTGGAGCCTTGCAAGTGGGGCCCCAGTTGCGGCGGAACAGGCTCTGGCTGGCGAGGTCCTTCTCGTCGAGTTGGCTGCGCACGGCGACGATGCCGCTCTGGGTGGCGTAGAGCTCGTCGATGAGGGCACCGGCTTCGAGCATCAGGCGGACGAAGTTCTTCTCTTCGGCGCTGAGACCGCTCAGATCATTGAAAACGAGGGTGGGTTTGCCACTGTCGAGTTCTTTGATGACCCACTCGAGTCGCTCTGCCTCGGCGGCCTCGAGGCCCTCGGGGATGGGCTTCTCTTTGGAGGCGAGCATGCTCTGGTAGAGCGCGTCGAAGGCGGGGGTGAAGGTGTTGTTGGCGACCCAGACCTGGGCTCGCTCGCTGGGGTAGAAGAGCAGCGTGACCAGGTCTTCTGGCGCGATTTCGGTGCTGCTCTTGCCACCGCCCTTCCAGAACACAGGGGCGTTGAGGCGCACGGCGAGTTGGTTGAAGCTCGCCCGGTCGAGTTTGTCGTAGGTGGTGCTGCTTGGGGTCACGTCCTTCTGCTCGGTAGGGGTGGTGTCGACGGGCTTTTCGGTGGGCGTGGCGTCGGCTTCAGTGGGCGGAGCTTTGAGGACGGTGGGCGGAGTGTCGCTTTCTTGGTCCTTGGGTGCGTTCGCCTCTTGGGTCTTGGCTTTGGTCTCGGATTTCGGGGCTTCTTTGCAGCCCAGGGCGATGACGGCCAAGGCCGCACAGAACAGGAGCCAGCGTCGTGACAACAATCTCATCTTGTCCTCCGAAGGGAGCGAAACGAGGAAGCGCAGAGTGCGCTTCATGTGCGCAGCCAAGATACGCCCGCATGGCCAGGCAGGGAAGGCAGGAGCGAGCGAGGAACGAGGAACGAGGAACGAGGAACGAGGGAGCGCGCGGTGCGAAACACCTCGTAGGGCCACGGCATGCCGTGGCCGTCAGCGAGGAACGATTCGGCAGGCCGGGGCCGGGAACGAGGGGCGAGCTTCGGCACGTTTGGCGCTTCGACTTGGCGCGAGAACTGTGCTATGAGGGCGCGTTGGCGTGTGCGCTTCGAGTGCGGACGCTCGCACGCCTCTTTCCAACGGATTCTGCGATTTCTTGTTGATTGGGCGCTTGGCCTGTTCCCTTGAGTTCTTGTCGATTGGGCACTTGGCCTGTTTCCCCAACTTCTAAGTGAAACTGACGTGGCGAAGAACAGCGGACGGCACAAGGATTTGGGTGCAATCACGGTGGTCTCGCACCTTCCGCGCGGGGACACCTCTCCTGGCTATGGCTTGCTCAACGCCTGTCTGGTGGTGATTCGAGGGGCGGACCTGGGCAAGCGCTTCGAGCTCGGCAAGCAGTCGACCATCTTGGGCCGCTCGCCCCAGGCCGACATCCAGCTCGAGGACGACGCGATCTCGCGCAACCACGCGATGATCAGCATCGAATCCGAGGCTGCCTTCGTGCGCGACATGGAGAGCACCAACGGCACCTACGTCAATGACGTTCCGGTCAGCCGCAAGCGCCTCGAAGACGGAGACCGCATCAAGATTGGCGCGATGATCTTCAAGTTCCTCTCGGGGAGTAACATCGAGAACGCTTACCACGAGGAGATCTACCGGCTCACCACCACAGATGGTCTGACGCAGGTCTTCAACAAGCGTTACTTCCTGGAATCCTTGGAAAAAGAGACGCGTCGCAGCATGCGTCACCACCGCGATCTGGCGCTGCTCATCCTCGATCTCGACCACTTCAAGCAGATCAACGACAACTTCGGTCACCTCGCTGGCGACTCGGTGCTGCGTCAGGTGGCGCAAAACCTGAGCAGCATCGTGCGTCGTGACGACGTCGTCGCGCGCTACGGCGGTGAGGAGTTCGCCCTCATCTGCCCCGAGACCGACAAGCGTCAGGCCAGTGTGCTTGCCGAGAAGCTGCGCGCTGCCATCGCGGCGGAGCGCTTTCGCTTCGATGCCTACCTCATCCCTGTGACCATCAGCGTTGGGGTCGCCGAGCTCGTCGAGCTCGTCGATCCTGGAGAGGAGAGCACGCTTGCGCCGGAGGAGGTCATGATGTCCTTTATCCGTATGGCCGATGAGCGGCTGCTCGAGGCCAAGCGCAGCGGTCGCAACCGGGTGGTCGCCGAGTGAGCGCGGGCGCGGTGGCGTCGTTGGCCGAGCGCGAAAGCCAGCGAAGGGCACGCATCCTCTCGAGATTCCTGAGAACTTGGGAGAACAGGCCAAGCGCCCAATCAACAAGAAATTGCTGCTGTCGAGAGGTCGGTGACCGTGAGCGAAGGAGTGCTCGAGACGAGGGCGGGGGCGTGGGAGCAGAAGATGGTCGAAGAGAGAGATGACGGCAGGGGCGCGTGGAAAGCGAGCGAATCCGATGCGTTCGAGCAGCGCGGCGAGGGTCTTGCGAGAGTGAGCGAGGGGCATCCCTTTCAGCAGCGTTTTGGCCTGCTTTCCAGCGCCAGCGCGCGCATGGAGGCGCTGCTCGAGGTACCGGAGCAGCTTGCGGAGCGCGATCCACTCGAGCTCTACGATCTGATCGCAGAGCTAGGGCTAGATGATGCGATGGAGCTGGCGATTCAGGCTTCTCCCGAGCAGCTCCAAGGCTTCGTGGACTTCGATGGCTGGCGAGGGGAGCGCTTCGAGGCGTCGTCCATCTCTCGGTGGATTGATGTCATCTTGGCCAAGGACGATGAGGCCTTCGTCGAGGCCTTCGAGCAGCTCGACCCAGAGCTTCTGCCTTTGTATTTTCAGTCGATGCTGCGGGTCGAGCTCAGAGATGAAGACGATCCTGTGCTTGCCGGTGAGGAAGAGGCTACTTTCGAGCCCTCTCCCGACGGTGCTTATCTGGTTCAATATCCGCAGGATCAAGCCGAGGCAGAGCGCTGTCGGGCCCTGTTGTTGCGCATCTATCAGACGATGGGCGTGATGAAGGGTTGGATGATGATGGAGGCGACCCGCTGGGAGCTGCCCAGCGAGATGGAGGAGACGGCGCTGCGCTTCCGCAACGCTCGCCTCGAAGACTATGGCTTCCGCAGCTTCGACGAGGCGCGGCGGGCGCTGTCCATGGTCGATCCCGAGCGCGAGCGCGAGCGTCTGCGGGCGCTCGATGGCGAGCCGCTGCTCTTCGTGCGCGCGCCCATGCCGAGCCATCTGCGTCAGGCCCTGGCCGAGCTCGACGACGAGGGGCTGTTTCTTGCGCGTTGCAGTGCGCGTCTCAGCGAGCCGGAGTGGTTGCAGTTCGAGGCCCAGCTCGTCAGCTTGTGTGGCTTGGTTTGCTGTGCGCAGCGGGTGGAGGCGAGTGATCGCTTCGAACAGCAGCGCGTCATCCTGCAGGTGACGAGCTGGCTGAGCGTGGCCCTCGAGTATCTGGCTGAGCGTGAGCTGGAGCAGGGGGTGAAGCTTCTGCGGGTGGCAGCGCTGCGCGAGCTCTATCGGGTGGCGTCGAGTCTGCTGGAGCGCTTGCGAAGGCGTGCGCGCAATCTGCTGGATGCGGCCCAGAGCACTGTCGTCGATGGTGAATTGGCGAGCCTTCTGAACGAGGAGCAGCAGGACCTGGTCGAGGGCTTGCTGCACAGCGTGCCGCTGCGCTCTGCCTTGGGGGCCCAGCACTTCGACCGTTACGCGCAGGTCGAGCAGAGCGCACGGCTCTTGGTGGACCTGGCCTTCGAGCAGCTCTTGTTCTACTCGGTGTTGGCGATAGAGCCAGCACAGCTCGCTGCGCTGGCGTATTCTCCGAAGCTCTTTGGTGGTCCGCAGCAGCTGACCTTCGAGCGGGCTTTTGCGACGCTGGTGTGGAGGGAGTACCGCGGTTTGCAGCCACCTCTCGGGGCGCTCCTCGCCGAGGAGCTTCCCGAGGATGCAGAGGACTGGGCGCGGGCCTTGGAAGCTTGGCCAGTTCCGCGGCTGCTCTCGGCGGGGCCGTCGAGCGCGGGGATGCGGGCCGCGGCGGCGCGCTTTCTGGGGCGTGTGGCCGCTCGGGTGCGAGAGGAGCTCCCGGCGCGGGCACGTGAGGCGGAGCTCTCCTTCGTGGGTGGTCTGCTCTTGTGTAGCCCATGAGGTGGAGGCGAGCGAAGACCGGAAGCGGATCGGCAGGCTGGAAAGCCTGCCCCACATGCCTGTTGCCAAGCTGTCTCTTCAGCCCATCGGTGCAGTCGTCGACCTTGGCAGCTGGGTGTTGAGCGCAGCGATCTGCGCGATCTGTGCGATCTGCGCGCTGCACATTGACAAAGACGAGCGCATCTGGAAACTAGCGCCGCGATGGGTCGTGCCGCAGGCGACCCGATGACGCCTTCGTGCAGCGCTGATTGGAGAGACTGTGCCAGGGTGTGTCGGCTTGCACGGCGCACCTTCCCGTATTGGTGTGGCGAGCTGACGGCGCCTCGTCGTCAAGGTCTCGTTGCGTTGGCACAACCGAGCACGGCTTTGCACCCTCATGGCTCGAGCTGAACTGGAGAGCCTGCCGTCCGAGGACGAGGGGCCCAAGACCTTGGGGCCAAGCCGCTCATGGGGCAATGACCCCTCGCATCGAGAAGCTACAGGCAGCGTCGCGAAGAACACGTGCGGTCTCGACAGCGCATCGTGTTCGACAGCCTAATCACCGCGTCCTTGGAGCTGTGCCCGTGTGGCGAGCGGCTCGAGGGCCATGCCAAGAAGTGACGAGTCCATGTCCGTCATCGTGGGGATCGCAGGGGGTACTGGCTCGGGAAAAACCACGCTCGCCCGCAAAATCCGAGAGGGTGTGGGGGATCGTAGCGTGCTGCTCTCGCACGACTGGTACTACAAAGACCAGCGCCATCTCAGCCTCGAGGAACGACGCGCGCTCAATTACGACCATCCCAACGCCCTCGACAACGAGCTCTTGTTTCACCACCTCAGCGAGCTCAAAGCCAACCGACGGATTCAGGCCCCGGTCTACGACTTCGTGAGTCACTGCCGGCTCGACGAGACCCTCGAGGTGCCTGCGCAGCCCATCGTCGTGGTCGAGGGCATCTTGCTGTTCGTGCTCACCGAGATTCGGGAGCTCTTCGACGTCAAGATCTACGTGGACACGGATGCCGACATCCGCGCCTTTCGCCGTATTCGAAGAGATATGCGTGAGCGTGGGCGAGACTTTCGCTCGATCCGACATCAGTACTACACCACCGTGCGCCCCATGCACATCGAGTTCGTGGAGCCAAGCAAACGCTTCGCCGACATCATCATCCCCGAGGGTGGAAACAACAAGATCGCGCTCGACATCGTCATCGAGCGGCTCAAGCAAGTCGAGAAGACACCCATGGCGCAGCGCGGCCCGCAGGTGAGCGAGGTGGACGAAGACTGAGGCGAGCTCTCTCTGTATTCTAGTCAGCTCTTCTCGGCCGCTCTTGATGGGGCCTAGACAGGCGTTGCCTGTCTATTTCCTCAGCTTGCGCCTTTCCGAAAACAGCGAAAGGCCCTAAGATGCCGCCTGCGGTGGTGTCGCCCAGGCGTCTTGGGGTCTCTTCGAGCGCGACACGATCTGCGGGTGTCTGGTGCTTTCACCCAGCGCGTCCAGGGCGTCGAGACGTTTCTGCTCTGCGCTTTCATGCAGCTCAGCCGGTGTCGAGGATATGCCTTTCGATCTGAAGAACATTTTGCAAATTGCCGTGCAAGGAAACGCGAGTGACATCCACCTCAAGGTGGGGTTGCCGCCCATGTTTCGCGTCAATGGGACGCTGCTGCCGTTGCGCGACGCGGATCGGATGTCGCCCGAGGACACGGCGGACATCGCCAAGCAGATCATGACGCCTGGTCAGCAGAACAAGTTTCGTGAGCAGCTCGATCTCGACCTCGCCTACGGTGTTCCTGGGCTTGGACGCTTTCGTGTCAACGCCTTCGTGCAGCGTGGCTCGGTGGGCTTGGTCTTCCGTGTCATTCCGTTCAAAGTGCAGACCATCGAAGACCTTTTGCTGCCGAAGGTGATTCGTTCGGTGGCCGAGAACCGGCGCGGTCTGATCCTGGTGACCGGCGCCACCGGTAGCGGCAAGTCGACGACGCTTGCCGCAATGATCGAATACATCAACACGACACGCTCGAACCACATCATCACCATCGAAGATCCCATCGAGTTCCTCATTCGCGACCGCCGCTGTATCGTCAATCAGCGCGAGGTGGGCGCTGATGCCCGCGGCTTCGTGCAAGCGCTGCGCGCTGCCCTGCGTGAGGATCCCGACGTCATCCTGGTCGGTGAGATGCGTGATATCGAGACCATGGAGATCGCCCTCACTGCGGCGGAGACGGGCCACTTGGTGCTCAGCACTCTGCATACGGTGGACGCCGCCGAGTCCATCACGCGTATTCTGTCGGTCTTTCCCCAGAACCAGCACAAGCAGATCCGGATGCAGCTCTCCAACCTGCTCAAGGGGGTCATCAGCCAGCGCCTCATCCCTCGCGCAGATGGCCGCGGTCGCGTGCCCGCCGTCGAGGTCATGGTCTCCACTGGCCAGATCCGAGAGCTGCTGCTCGCCGAAGCCACCAACCGTGAGATCACCGAGGCCATTGCCAAGGGCCACCAACAGTGGGGCAGTCAGACCTTCGATCAGTCGCTGATGGCGCTCTTACGCAATGGCCACATCAGCTACGAAGAAGCCCTCAACCAAGCCAGCAACCCCGACGACTTTGCCCTGCGCTACAGCGGCATCGAGTCGAGCGAAGGCGCGCAAGGCTGGGAGGAATTCGACAAGTCGACCCACGCAAACGAAGATGTGGACGACTTCGAAATCGAACGCTTCTGATCCCCCTTCTGCTCCCCCAAGTCGAGAGAGGATGACATGATTCGCAAAAACCTCGTCGCTGCGGCTTCGCTGCTGCTCTTCGTGCTCCCGTTCAGCTCGGCCTTTGCGCAAGAAGAAGAAGTGGGGCGCTTCGTCGGTGTGCTCGACGTGCAAGGGAAAGACGCCAAGAAGCTCCAGAAGGACTTCACGGCGCTCTTCGCCGACTCGCCGCACATCCTCTATAATCAAGAGGATCTCATCAACCTCGCCGCCAACCACGGCGGAGCAGATGGCTTCTGGAACGATCCCGCCATGCTCGCCACCGTCGGCAAGGCCGAGGGCATCGACGCCCTCCTGCTCCCCGAGGTCTCCTACGAAAAGAAGCGCTACACCCTGATCGTCACCGTCTTCGACGCCCGACTCGGCGCGATGATGGGACAGGCCGAGCAGGAAATCGGCAAGAAAGCCAAGATCGACAAAAAAGATGGCCAGGCCATCATGGACCAGCTGCGTCCTCTCATCGCCGAGACCGGGAAGGTCATCGAACCGGTGATCACCACCGTCAAGCTCAAGATTGGCTCGCAACCCATCGGCGCCGAGGTCCTGCGCGACGGTGTCTCGCTGGGCAAGACCCCGCTCGTCATCGAGGTCGACAAGGCCGATGGCGAGGAGATGTGGGAGCTCGTCTACGAAGGTAAGCCTGCAGGCTTCGTGACGGTCAACCTCAGCCAGGATGGTACCTTCTCGCACGATATCCCTCCCGAGCTGCTCGAGCAGATCCAAGACGAGAAGCCCCGCGGTGAGCCCGGCACCGGTGTCCTGCTTGGTCAAGGCCGCCCGATCATCGAGGTCGCCGCTGGCGCTGCGCTCACCGGACGCTCCCTCGAGATCGGAAGAGC
>JAVFAO010000289.1:0-9066 GCA_034002465.1 Myxococcota bacterium | reverse complement strand
ACGGTGAGGAAAAAAGTCCAGCGCCATCCCCCCATGGCCACGAGCACCCCGCCAAGCGGCGGCCCAGCCGTGAGTCCCAGATAGGTCGCGGTGGAGAGCAAGCCGAGAGACTGACCGCGGCGCGACTTGGGCACGTTGGTGGTGAGCAAGGCGGGACCGGTGGCCATGACCATCGCGCTGCCGACGCCTTGCAGTATACGGAACACAATCAGCATCGAAAAGCTTGGTGCCATACCGCAAGCCAGAGAAGCGACGCCGAAGAGCGAGAAACCGATGAGGTAGAGCCTACGGTGACCGAAGATATCCGCGGCGCGACCAGCGATGAGCAGCAGAACCCCGACCGTGAGCATGAAGGATTGGATGACCCAGCGGCTCTCGACGAGCCCCGCCTCGTATTCTCGACTAAGCTCAGGGAGTCCCAGATTGATGGTGGAGCCGGCGAGCGCTGTGAGAAAGGTGCCTATGCCGACGACGAGCAACACGCTGAGGCTGTGTCGGCGCTGCGGCTCGGGCTTGGTCTCGGCTAGCTCCGGGTGCGCTGGGGTCGTAGGGCTGTCATTGCTCATGAGAAGTCAGGGAAACAGGCCAAGCGCCGAATCGACAAGAACTCAGGCATGATGAAGCAGCGCACGGGAGTCTGCTCGCTGGGCAACAGAGAGCAGCACGGGGGCGCCTGTCCCAGCTCAGTCGTTCAGGCCGAAGCGCAGGTGAAACTCAATCTGCGAGCAACCACCGGATCATGGAGGGGAAACGGCGCTGCCAATCGATTTCGTGGTGGTGGGCCCCCTGCTCCACCACGAGCTTGAGCTCATGGGCTTGGTATCCCAGAGCCTGCAGGTGGTCGTGAAAGTCCTGGCTGTACTTGGGGTAGTCGAGGAAGAGGTCTTCGAGCCAGATGCGTTCCTCAGAGCCACAGTCGATATAGATGCGAGAGAAGACAGGATGGCGCTGCTTCCAGTGTTCGAAGATGCGCCCGTCTGACCAGCAGAAGGTTGGGGAGATGGCACCGAGCCGTCCGAAGACCTCCGGGCGCTCGTAGCCCATGTACATGGTCATCAAACCGCCGAGGCTAGCGCCCATCAGTGCCGTATACCGAGCCTCTGTGTTTGTTGGGAAGTTCTTGTCAATGAAGGGCTTGATGTGATCGGCGAGGCATTCGAGAAGGAGATGGCCTCGAGGGCGAAATGGACGCCAGAAAAAGGGAATGGAGTGTATTCGTCAAAGCGACCGGGGAGATGGTCTACCCCAACGATGATCCAAGGGGCCAAGGCATCGCTGGCGATGGCCTCGTCCATCGCCCAGTTGGCACACCAGGTGTGAAAGAGGGCCGACTCGGCGTGGGCGAAGACGTTCTGGCCATCGAGCATGTAGAGCACGCCGCAGCGCAGCTCTGGGTTCTCTCGAACGGCATCTGGAACATACACGCGCAGGGTACGCAGCGCTTCTTCTGGGTACGAATAGAAGTCTCGGAAGATTTGGATGCTGGACATGCAAGCTCCAGGCGATGGGGGCCTCAGAACAGGTTTCTCTGGGCGCTCTGGAAGGGGCGCGGCGCGTTGGGCACGGGGGCTTCGTCGAGCCATCCTCGAATCAGAGAGAGCACGTGTTCTGCGTCATTGGGGTCATCGACGTAGTTGAGGTGGCTGGTGTCGAGCACGTAGATGGGACAGGCATCGAAGCGAGCCCAGAGTCGGTAGTAGCGCTCCTTGAGCTGCTCGAGGTACTCCGCTTGGATGACCTGCTCAGAGCCGATGGCACGTCTACGAATACGCTCGAGGATGATGCTGATCGGGGCTTCGAGGAAGACCACGAAATCAGGTTTGGCCACACCGCCCTTGAGTAGGCCCGCGAAGCGGTCGTAGAGGTCGATTTCGTCTTGGTTGAGGGTCACCTCGGCAAAGAGGCGGTCCTTGGCGAAGAGGTAATCTGCGACGATGACTTCATCGAAGAGATGGTGCTGACCGAGCTCGAGTTGCTGCATGTAGCGACTCGCCAGATAGAACATCTGGGTGGGGAAGGCGAAACGCTGCGGATCCTCGTAAAACGAACTCAGAAATGGATTGCGCTCGCAGGGTTCGAGCACGAGCCGCGCATTCCACGCCTTCTCGACGAGCCGACAAAGACTGGTCTTGCCAACCCCAATGAGCCCCTCGATGACTATGAACTTCGCCAAAGCGCCCCCCTCTCGAGCAGAACCCAAGCTCCTCGGCAATCGCCGTGAGCGCGGCGCCAACTTACGGCGAAGCAGGGGCCGCGGTCAATCCAAGGCAGCTCACCGAGAGCGCGCATTGCCGATGATCGCCAGCACGATCGGCACCAAGCAGCCAAAGAAAAAGCCGAGCACCGCCCAAAGAATGGGGGAACGATTGCGGCTGCTCGCCATCGAATAGCACACGGCTGCCATGATGATCTGGAAGGTCAGCGCACCAGCACCTGTCCCAATGTTGATTTCCATCACCCCTCCTTCGCGCAATGACGACACCCGTCCCCACGACAGTGTGCCCTGTCCGCAAGCAGTTTGGAAGACTTCTTGTCCAGGCGGCACTTGACCTGTTCCTCTCTCTTTGCTTGCCTACCGTTTCCCTCTTATTATCAAACGGTTTTCTCCTTCCTCTGGCCGCGACTGGTTGCGCGCCATCCGCGCCATCCCCGCCATCCGCTGCGCAGCGTCCATGCTCAGTGTTCTTGACCTGAGCTTGTGGGATCGCTAGCTTCGCCGTGCGTGGGCTGTCTGCCCGCGCTGCATACGGACTGGGGACAGCGAAATTGGCAGTTGATCGGAATACACCCTCGGAGCCGTCGGCCAGGGATCAGCAGAGCTCGATGAAAGAGCCACCCAACGCGCAAGCAGGCCCGACACCGCTTGCAGCGGCGCTCGATGTCGTCGATGCAGAGCTCGATGCCGTCGATGCCGAGTGGACGCTGCTCGAGACGCAGCTCGAGCCTACTGCATCCGACGAGGCGCTGAGCTCGGCTGCGCTGGAGCTCGAAACAGACGATGATTTCTGGCTCGAGGTCGTCGTCGAAGAACCCGTCTTCGAAGCTGCGCCGCCGTCATTGCACCCCGAGGATGACGCCCCTAGCTGGGTAGAGCATTCTGGCTCGACCGCCAACGAGCCTGCTCCGCTGCACCTCGACACACGCCGCATCACCCTCAACGAACGGCCTGCAGATTCCTTCTCTCGCCCTTCCAGCGTCATCGGGCGCGTCGCCACCAAAGCGAAAGCGCGATTCTCGCTGCTTGGCTGCCTTCTGGCCCTGCTCTTTTGGCTCGAAGCCTCGGTGTGGTCTGCGCTGCTCGCCTCGATGGTCGAGCTGTGGATGGTGCTGCAGCTTGGCCAGCACCCATGGGACGCTCCGAACGCTGGCAGCATCACCACGCTGACGGTGCTTGGAGCCTTCGTTCCCGTCGCCTTGGGCATGGGTGGGGCAATCTGGGCAGCTTTGCTGCTGGGAGCCTGGTGGCGTCGCCCGAGTGAATTGGCGACTGTCTTGTGGAGATGGGGCCGCAGCAAGGACCCCGCCCAGAGCGGGCGTCGAAGTGCAGCGCTCATCGCCACCATCGCCGCGGTACCCGCTGGCATGATGCTGGCCGCGAAAGGCATCGACAGAGCGGGGTGGCTGTTCGCGACCGAGTTCTTCAATGCTGTGCTCTGGGCATTTGTTGCACTGCTCGTCTTTGCAGCCACCGCGTGGTTGGCTCGAGCGTCCTACTTGGCGCTTGCTGGCATCTTGGGATTTGCTTTTCGTCGTTGGCCCAGGCTGACCTGGCCTTGGTCCACCCCCCTTGCGATGCTGCTGTGGTGCGCCTCGGCGGGCATCGCAGGCTTCTCTTACGTGGCCTGGGTCTTCGTCTATGACAAGGGTTTGGAGCCCGCATTGGTGCTGATGCTGGTCCCGCTGGTGCTGCTCCCCGTGGCGTTGATGCCCATTGCCCGCGCCCTCGATGCGCTGCAAGTGCTCGCCCGTCGCCGCTTCCTGCGGGTCATCATGGGGCTGGGACGCTTGGCCATCGTTGGCCTGTTGCTGCTCGCAACCTCGTTGGGTCTCTTCCGAAGTGGCGCTCTGCCTCCGGGCTTGGAGGTGAGCTCGCGGACTGGCGCGCTGACCCCCTTCTTTGCTCGAGTGGTGCGCGCGCTCACGGATTTCGACAAAGACGGGTACAGCCACCTGCTCGGTGGTGGCGACTGCGCCCCCTTCGATCGTACCGTCAACCCGGCAGCCACCGAAGTCATCGACAACGGCATCGATGACAACTGCCTGGGTGGCGACCTGACCAGTGAACGCATTCCCCAAGCTCCCGCTCCAAGCTACATCGACATTCCGGGTCCCTGCGGCAAGTCTGGCGGCTGCAACATCCTCTTCATCAGCATCGACTCACTCCGAGCTGACCGACTCAGCGCCTACGGCCAAGAAGAGGACCTGAGTCCCAACATCGACAAGCTCGCGCAGCGAGGGGTGGTCTTCGAGGAGGCCTACTGCGTCGGACCCGGCACGGCGCTGTCCATTCCTCCGCTCTTCTCGGTGCTCTACGACACCCAGATCAAACTCGACAAGAGCAAGGGTTACAGCATCGGTCCGCGGCCGCTGAGCCACGAGCACACCCTCTTTCCACAGCTCTTGGCGAAACACGGCTACAGCACCGCCGCCGTGGCCGGACATCAATACATCGAACCTCTGCGCTACGGTTTCCAACGCTTTGACAACCCTCGCTCCAAGTGGTCGAACAACAAAGCCGTCAGCTCGCCCGAGCTCACCGAGCGCGCGATCAAACAGTATGACCGACTGCGCAAAGGCAAGCAGCCCTTCTTCCTCTGGGTCCACTACTACGACCCACACCATGACTACATCCCCCATGACGGCCTGCCAGCCAAGGGTCGCTCTGCGATGGAGCTTTACAACGGCGAGGTGCGCTTCACCGACGAGTGGATGGGACAACTGCTCGCTCACATTGACGCCAACCCCGCTTCGAGGCCACTGGTGATCGCCGTCACCGCCGATCACGGCGA
This sequence comes from Myxococcota bacterium, assembly GCA_034002465.1. GTDB lineage: Bacteria > Myxococcota_A > Bradymonadia > UBA4248 > JAVFAO01 > JAVFAO01. Next base: position 4,057 of record JAVFAO010000289.1, on the reverse strand, counting down.
GGGCCTCGGGGACCACGGCATCCGCTACCACAACCGCAACTTCTACCGTTCGCTTTGCCAGCTCCCCCTCATCTTCGTAGCACCCGGAGCCGAGCCACGCCGCATCGTCAGCCCAGTCAGCCTCAACGACATGGGCCCCACCTTCCTCAACATCGCAGGGGCCCAGCCCGAGCCCCTTCATGAGGGCCGCAGCCTGGCCGACGCCATCTTCCTTGGCCAGGAGTCGCTGGACCGCACCATCTTCCACCAAGCAGTCTACGAACAAGGCGGCACCAACTACGAGGTCTTTGGTTTGACCACCGCCGAGTGGCGGCTCTTCCGTGACCGCCTCAACAACGTCATCGAGCTCTACGACGCCCAGAACGATCCCGCAGAAAGCACCAACCTCGCCACCCAACGGCCCGACATCGTCTCCGGCCTCATGGAGACCCTCGACGGCTTCCTCTTCCGGGTGGAGAAGCGCTGAAACTGCGGATCGAGGTTCTTGTTGTTTGGGGGCTTGGCCCGTTTGCCCCAAGTTGTTGGAACGCTGACGATAAGAACTTGAAATCAAAGAAAAATCAACACCCAAGCCAAAACACATCGGCCACCCATCGAGCGAGACCAGGATGAGCACAGAGGGCAGCCAGAACGGAGCAAGAGCGGGGGCCGAGCTTTCCATTGACGCTCCACCGAGCGCGCGCACCGTCGTCGCCCTCAGCGGTGGCGTCGACAGCAGCATCGCAGCATCGCTGTTGCAGAGCCAAGGCCATGAGCTGCTTGCGGTCACTCTGAAGATGCGAGACTGTGAGGAGAGCGGAGCGAGTCGTTCCTGCTGTGGTATCGACGGCTTGGTGCGTGCCCGCAGAGCCGCAGCTCAGCTCGACATCCCCCATTTCACGCTGGACGCCGTGCAGGCCTTCTCGGAGCGTGTCCTCGCTCCAGCGTGGGACGCCTACGCGGCCGGTCTCACCCCCAGCCCTTGCCTACCGTGCAACGAGCGCATCAAGCTGGGGCTGCTCTTCGACTGGGCCAAGAAAATGGGGGCGAGGCGCATCGCAACGGGTCACTACGCCCGCGTCTCGATGGATGCCAAGGCTCGCCCCATGCTGCTTCGCGGGGTCGATCGTGACAAGGACCAGTCCTATTTTCTCGCTGGTTTGAGCCTCGAGCAGCTCTCGACACTGGTGCTGCCTCTGGGAGAGCTCAGCAAGCCCGAGGTTCGGCGCCTCGCCGAGGCACGCGGTCTGGTCACCGCCAAGACCCGCGAGAGCCAGGACGCCTGTTTGCTCAGCGATGAGGGGCTGTGCTTCGCCGAGATGCTGCGCCGACGCTTCGACGGCGTCGCTCGACCCGGCAAGCTGCTCGACAAGAGCGGAAAGGTCTTGGGCGAACACGCTGGCATTCATCTCTTCACCGTGGGTCAGCGGCGCGGTTTGGGGCTGAGCTCTCATCTTCGCCGTTGGGTCATCGCGCTTCGCAGCGAAGATGCTGCGGTCATCCTCAGCGAGGACGAGGCCGATCTCTACGCCTCGAGCCTTACTGCCGAGGGGCTCAACTGGCTTGCCGAGTCTCCAGTGGAGCGCGCACAAGTACGCGTGCGCTATCGTCATTCTGGCGAGATGGCAAAGCTGAGCTGGGAAGCAGATGGGCGGCTTCGGGTGGACTTCGAGCAGCCAGTCCGCGCGATCACCCGCGGTCAAGCAGCGGTCTTTTACGATGGCGAGCGGGTCTTGGGGCGCGGCTGGATCTGTTGAGCTGACTCAGAAGGCAGCCACGAGCCCGAGCAGCCCACGGTGACCGTTGGTGTATTGCACCTCCTCCACGCTCTGCTCGAGGAGGAGCACGTATTCGGCCATGAGTCTGACGTTGCGGGCGATGAGATATCCCGTCGAGAGCGCCACGCTGTGGTAGTCGAGGGGAGAGCCGTCGTCTTGCTCGTGGTAGTCAGAGAGGATGAGGTTGTAGAGCGCGGTCAGGGACCAATTGCCCTGCTCCCAGCCGGGGATGAGGTTGGCCTCGACCAAGACGGCGTGCGCGCTACAGTCTCGCTTGTCCTGGGTGACGAAATCGGGGTTGTCATCGTGGCGCATAGTATACAACGCGTTGAGCTCGAAGGGTCCGATGCTGAAGGTGAAGTCACCGCCAACGTAGAGCGTTTGGTTGTCAGCTTCTGCGGGACTGGGGACGGACTCGCTGGAGAGGCCAGCGCGTCGTTCAATTCCCCAGTAGGCGAAAGCCCCAATTCTGAACACCTCGAGGTCCTGGCTCAAGCGCAGCATGAGGTTCTTGTAGTTGTCGCGATCGAAGGCCTTGGTGGGTTCACTGGGCCCCCCAATGCCGTTGCCGTTGACCACCTGCAGTGAGGCATCGAGGCCGAAATCGAAGCCGTAGTCGATGACGATGCCGCGGTCGTACTTGAGGTTTGCTGAGGAGAGCGGTGGCTTGAAGGCGAACATGGCGTAGGTGTCGCGGGTGAGCCGAAGCTCACCTTTGAGCAGTGGGTCAGAGACGGCGAACTGACCCACGGTGAGGTTGATGCCGCTGCCGAAGACGTCAGAGATGGCCAGCAGCGCGTCCTCGATTCCGGCTATCTCTCCTTTCTCACTGAAGAAAAAGTAGAAGTAGTAGGAGATCGACTCAGAGATGGGGCCGCCAGAGATGATTTTCAGGTTGAAGGGCATCTTGAGGTCGAAGGTGGTGGGCTCTGGAGTCTGTGTTTCGACGTCGCTCTCGCCCATGCGGTCGATGGTGGCAAAGAGGTCGATGCGCATGCCGATGGGGAAATCCTTGACCAACAAGAGCTCATCGTCACCGGTCTTGGCGAAGAGACGCGCAGGGTCCCCCTCGGGCAGTCGGAAGCCGTTGCCGGCAAATTCATCGCCGTAGGGCTGCAGCCGAGGAAAGGGCGCGTGGCAGGTCTGGCAGGACATGCGGTACTTGCGGGCAAAGCCGGGCATCGCGTCAGCGGGCACGACCCAGCACAAGCTCAGCATGGCGGTGATGAGCGAGACAATCAGCAAAAGGGAGGTCCTCATGTTCACTCCTCAATCGAAGATGGTGATGCTGGTCTCGTACTCACTGACCAACTGAGCCTGTTTGTAAGTGTCAGGAACTTCTAGAAAATCTGCGACCGAGTCGACAAGGAGCTGGTAGTAGAGTGCCGCGTGGATGCGGAGCTCCCCTTCTGCCGCTTCGTCGGGGATGTCCCAGGTATAGGTCTCGATCTTGTTTTCCCGCGGTCCGATTCGGTAGTCGGCGCCAAAGCTGGCGGTGTTCCATTGGCAAATGGTCATCTCACCGGACTCGGTGAAGTAGGGCATGCGGAAGATACGGCTGCCGGCGGGAACCGCACCGTCACGAGGCAGACCATCCCAGTCTGCGGGCAGGTCCATCATCTCGCGAAAGTCTCTGTAGGCCCGTTCTGCGCCTGCGATCGTGTATTCCTCCCCATTGAAGCCCTTGCGGTCCACGGCGAGCGTCCATTTCTTCCCCTCCGCGTCCTGAGCCTCGACCACGAGGTAGAGCATCCGATCCTCGACGGAGCCAGTAGGGATCTTGTGACCTGCCTTGCCGTTGAAGAGGTGTGCGCTGAACACGACGGTGTCACCGAGCTCGTATTCCGTGTCGTCCGGATGAATCATCACCTCAATGGCACCCGCCACCTTAGACGAAACATGTCCACCTAAGAACAGGTGCTGGCGCATGTCATCCTGTTTTGCGGCACTGGTGAGCGCCCGCTGTCCCGGTGCCGAGGGCATATGACAGGTCTGACACTGCACACCTTGTTCGGCGTAGGGGCCCTCGAGCCATTCGTTGTAGGTACCTTTGACATAGATGCCCCAGGGGCTCTGCTCGTTGTGGCAATTGGCGCAGAGCTTGGCGCTGTCGTGGAAATCGGTGCGCGCCAGATCGTGCACTGGAGAGCTCTCACCCCCGCGGGCGCCGTACTTGACGCGTCCAGGGGAGGCGAAGAAGGAGAAGTTGTAGAGCTTGCTCTCGTCGATGGCAGAGATGGTGTGGCAGACCTCGCAGGAGACCGACTCGTTGGCGCGGCTGTTTTCAGCCGGACGAGGAG
>JAVFAO010000288.1:0-9075 GCA_034002465.1 Myxococcota bacterium | reverse complement strand
TCATCCCTTGGGGGTCCTCAGGTCGTCCCCAGTCCTCCCGCAGCGCCTGAGCCGTGGTGACAGCGAACATCGACCAGGGCAGCTCGGGGCTCGGCGCGACCGCATAACCCACCGGCTCGAAATCAAGAGCCTCCTCGATGAAGGACGCCGCCTCTTGCACCGGCCAGCTCGCGAGCTTCGCGCGCCAGCTCGAGATGGTCTCCGCATCAAGCCGCTGGCTGTGCCAGAAGAGCCCCGTCCAGGCCAGCTTGCGCCACAGCTTGACGTCGAGCTTGCCACTCATGCTGTCCACGAACCAGCGAAGACTCGGCTGCTCGAGCACACGGAGCTGTTGAGCACTCAGCCCCTCGCGTCGCCGGAGCAGATGAGGGTGAGGGAAAGGGAGCAGCCGAAAGTCCTCGTCCTGCGCGTCCGCTCTCACGTCCCACCATGAAAACGACCAGGGCTCGGCCTTGCCTCCCGCCACCAGCAGCCGGCGCTGCAAGGCGTCACGTGCGACCCGTTCACGATGGTACTGCCAGCCGTCGAGGAAGACCGCCACGTTGGCCCCGTCCCTCTCCTCGGAGCGAAACAAAAAATCGATGCTGACATGCAATCCTAGCCCCTCGTTGGCAGCAATCTCATGTTGCGGCTCGATGAGCCAGCTCCTCTCGCCTACGCTCCAGCGAAAGCCCGGCTTGCCCGCAACGATCGCTGGCGAAAGCTGCGAGGGCTCGCCACGCAAAGCCTCGAGGAAATGGGCTTCCAAAGCGCTGTCTAGCAATCCCTTGACACTCACTTCCCCCAGGTTCGCCAGCTCCTTCACTGCAGCTCGCTTCGACAGAATACGTGTCAGGAGCTGAACGGCTGCCTGTCGCGACAATGCCGAGAGTTCACGAGCGCTGCGGTAGGCGTACAGGCAGCGATAGCAGCCATCCTTCTCGGGGTCTGCTGCGCAGGAACAGCTCAGCATACGTTTGCGGGCCAGCTCGAAGAGCTCGAAGAGCGCCTCGGGCTGCTTGCAGAGGTCGGCAAGGTAACCCGTTCCACCAGGAACGGTGTCGAAGAGCACCAGGTAATTCTTGCGAACCGAGCTCTCGGGCGCGTCCGCCAAAGGCTCGGAGTACTCGGTGCTTCGAAGGTGCTCGACGCGGCCGCCAAAGCGCAGGCGCAAGCCCATGTGCAGCGCCGCGATGAAAGACTGCATCTGCTTGGCGCCATCGAGCTCCGTGGTTGGCACCAGAATGCGCACCGCCTCAGACTCGAACTCGCGATAGAGCCACACGCAGCTTCGGTAGTCCGTGCCGCCTTTTCGCTCGTCCTCACCTGTATTCTGACGACCGCGGGCGACACACCAGATGGCGTGACTCGGGTCGGCCCCTTCCTTCTGGACCTTGCCACAATGGCGGCACAGCACGAAGCCAGAGCGCACCGACTCACGCCCAGCGATGGTCACCTTCACACCATCTTCGCTCGAGTGTCCGAAGTTGAGCTCTCGAAACTTGGCGCGGTGCAGATACTCGAAGGCAAAGGAGAGCTCGTCACTGTCGATGCCCCAAGCTTGGCCACGATCCTTGTCCTGAAACGTCATCAGGTCTTGACGCGCGTAGTGACGAGGGAAACGGTCGTCCCGGTCATCGCCCAAGCGACTTCGGCGATCTTCGGTGTTGGCATAGACCTGGCGCAGACGCAGCACCGTGTGCACCTGCCCAGGGTCGGGCCAGAGCGTGCTGCCGCAATTGGGGCAGGCCGAGCCCGCATCATCGCTCACCCGCGCTGTATGACTACAGGCGTTGCAAAAGCGCCAGTCCTCGAAGCTCGAGGCGTTCACGTCGATCTGGTCGATGCTTACCTCACGCCCACTCGCGTAGAAGACGTTCTCCGGCGCCAGCTCCGAGATCGCGGTAGAGCCAGGACGCGCGTAGCTGTAACTTTGGCTCTCGTAGTCCTTTCCCTTGGCGCCGCTGCGACGACGCCAGATCACGCTCTGCAGCCGCACCGGCGCCTCTGGGAAGGCATAGTTCGGCAGCAGCCCCTGCTCGGTGAGAAAGGCCAAGACGTCGAGCTCGTCTTGGTGTTTGATCAGCGCAGACAACGCCTTGAGCTCCCGCGCCATGATGCCGAGCTGCTCGTCGCGCCCTTCGTCCTGGGGTTGCGCTTCCAAGCTTTGCCGCTGCTCACGCAGCCGCCGACGCTGCTCACGCAACCCCGCCAAGACTTTTGCCTCCGTATGCAGCTTCTCCAGCAGGCGATAATACAAGGGTATGTCGTCCGAGCTCCCCATGAAGCGCCGAAGCTGCGCCTGCGTCGATGCGCTCAAGAGCGACCTCCCGGGCTCAGCGCCCTCGAAGAGCAGCAAGAAATCCTCGAGCAGGGCGCCGCCATGGGTCTCCAAGAAGAGCCTCAGATTGTGAGGAAAATGCTTGCTGTCCTGCGTCCCGAGGCGGCTGTACACCGAGCCCATCTTCCTCGGCAACGCCTCGGGCCCCACGCCGCTCGCCGACCAACAGTCGAAGACGAAGGCGCTCAACTGACGCTCCAGCACCGCGGCGGCGTTCAGGTACAGCCCAGGCGTCTCCACCCGTCCGGCCAACATCTCCTCGGGCCGACCATAAAAGTACAGATCATGCGGCCTCGCGTTGGCAATGCTCAGCACCAGCGCGTTCCCGTCTCGACGACCAGCACGACCCATGCGCTGCAGATAGGACGCCTGCGTCGGCGGAATCGAGCAGAGGATGGCCGTGGAGAGCTCGCCGACGTCGATACCCATCTCCAGCGTCGGCGTGCACGACAGCAGGTTCGGGTGCCAGGGGCGGCGCGCGTCGCCGCTACCCTTGAACTGGGTCTCCAGCGTTTCCCGCTCGGCGCGACTCAGCAAGCCCGTGTGCTCTGCTGGGAAGATGCGTTGCACCTGGCCGCTGGTGTAGAGGCGCCCAAAGTAGTCCTGGCCTGCTTGCGGGCTCGGTACACAGCGCCCCTGACAGAGCGGCGCAGGGCAGGGCGCGTCGCGCCAGAGCTCGACGTAGGCTGGGGCCGCGTGGGTGGTGTAGCCACAGCGCGCGCATTGCACCACGCTCACCTCCCGACTGAGCTGCAACGCCTCAGGCCGCAAGCCCCACACCGCTGTCCCTCGCTCACCTTCCTCCTCAGCCAGCAAACCCGCTTCGAGCAGCGCCCGCACGACGATGGGCAGCGCCCGCTCGCTCTCCGCGAACGCCAAGGACTCATGCTCTCCGAGGGTGCGCTGATACCAACGCTGGTAGCGGCTCGGACGGGCCCGCACGGGCGAGCAGAGCACGTCGAAGCGCTGGCTCTCCTGCGTGTGCATCAACATCGCTGGCAGGCGACTGCCTGGCCCCACGTCCGGAAGGTGCCTCGTGGTATGGAAAACGAAGACGTCCTTGCCACCGCTGCGCAAGTAGCGCTTGGGCAGCTCTGGGTGAAGGATGCCGCCTCGCTCTTGCAGCTGCGACAAGAAGCCGATGAGAAAGACCCGCAACGGCGCGGCTTGGAGCTCGCGCAGCGCGCCCACGTCGTTCTGCAGTCTGGGCAACAAGGCCTGCACGCAGCGTTCGAAGCGGGCTGCCTCGGGGCTCGCCATCGAGACGCGAGTGCGCGTCAGGGAACGGCCGATGCGGAGCTGCATCCCGTATTCGGAGAAAATCTCCCAGGCCAGGCGACGACGGACCAAGTCGAGCAGCTCCGAGCCAGGTGGCAAGACGCCATCCTGGCAGAGCGCGTCGTAGTCGGCCAGCCAGGCCATGTTAGGGGCGAGGAAGGTGGCCACGTAGCGCTCGAGCTCCATGCCGCCCGGGCCTCGCCACCATCCCTCGAAACGCTGGGCGAGCTGCGCGAGCGTGAGCGAGGGGTCCTCGGCGCAACAGGCCTCGACGACGCGTTGGATGGCGATGCGCAGATTGCTGCGCCAGGTTCGGGCACCGAAGAAACCCGCTCGGTGCGCCGCATCCTGGACCGAGTCGCTAAACGCGAGCAGCTTCTTGTCTTCGTTGAAGGTCGAGGCAAAGAGCTGGTCGATGTAGACGCTCGTCAGCGTGGCGGCCTGGAAGCCCAGCAGCGACAAGCTCTGGTTGGCGTGGCAAAACGGACAATCGCGGCTGAGCTTGAGTCGGCCTTTGCCGTCACTGCTGTTGAGGGTGTAGATGAGCACCTCGAGCTCGTGCTCGGCGCAGGGCTCGGCGTCCACAGGGCGGGCGAAGAGCGTCTCGCAGTCCAGAACATAGGGGAGGTGGTCGCGGGAGAGGGTGTCGACGCCATCGCGGACGGAGGCGGGGAAAATGAAGCGCACCCGGGGATCGGCACTGAAGAATGCGCGGTAGAAGGTGCTCGCTTCGGTGCGGTAGTTGCGGCTCTGGTTGCGCGCTTCGAGCGCCGCCCAGCCCATGGCTCCGCATTCGCGACAGTGGATGACCGGCAGGTGTTCGCGCCGCTGCTCGTCGCGCAGGTCGTCATGAAAGCGCAGCCGACACTCTTTTCCGACGCTGCCGAGCATGCGTCGCATCTCGCGCTGCCAGAGCTGCAGCCGAAGCTGTACAAAGGGCGAGAGCTTGCGGGCCGAGGCGCTGCGTGCGGCGCTGACCAGGGCGAGCAGCGAGAGCAAGGCGGCCCGGCCGAAGGCAGGGTCGGTGCGCAAGTCGGAGCCGGGCAGGGCAAGCTCGTCGATGAGCTCGTCGAGAGGGCGCACGCCGCCGCGCAGCCGACGCAGCAGGTTGTCGAAGCTGACGTGTTGTCGCAGCATCGTCCCAATTTCGACGCGCCACGCATCGCTGCCAACGGCGGCCTCTGCCTTGGTCTCGAACCAGAGCTCGAGCTGGGCGGCGATGAAGGCGTCTGGGTCGGCATAGCGCGAGGGGTCGAGGGCGGGACGTTGCGCGAGCTCGGGTTGTTTGATGAAGCGCAGGATGGCATCACCGCGGAAGCGCTCAAGGTCGAGGCGGGTCTCCCGAATGATGGCATCTTCGTCGAAGGGGGTACCGAAGACGCTTGCGGCGTAATCGCGGAGGGCGAGGGCGTCGTCGTCGCCGCCGAGCGTGGCGGAGGTGCCGATGCAGCAGAGCTGATGGGGGCGAGCCTTGATGCGGGCCCTGAGGCGCCGCAGCAGACAGGCGAGGTCGGTGCCTTGGGCGCCATCGAAGCTGTGCAGCTCGTCGACCACCAAGAAGCGCAGGCTCCCGTCGCTGCTGCTGTCCCAGAGCAGGCGGTCGCGGGGCCGCAAGAGCATGTAGTCGAGCATCTTGTAGTTGGTGAGCAGGATATCTGGGGGGTGTTTGCGGAGCTGGTCGCGCTCGGTGATCAGGTGCTCTGGTCCCATCTCCACGTGACTGCTCTGTTTTCCATCGCCCTCGCCGATGTAGAGTCCGGCGCGGACGTGCTCACGCAGGGCGGGGTGGTGGTCGATGGTGCGGGCGATGCGCAGCGCCTGGTCGCTGGCGAGGGCGTTCATGGGATAGATGAGGATGGCCTTGATGCCGGGCTCTTCTGCGTGCTCGAGGCAGTGTGCGAGGATGGGGTAGAGGAAGCACTCGGTTTTTCCTGAGCCGGTGCCGGTCGCGATGATGGTGGAGCGGGGCGGGTCTTGGCCAAGGCGGACGAAGGCGCGTTCTTGGTGGAGATAGGGGACGAAGTCGAGGGGGAGTCGAGGAAAAAAGTGTGGCTGGCTGCCTTGTGCAAACGGCAGGGCGAGCTCGACGAAGGGACCTTGGGTGAGGGCACCAGGTTCAGCGATGAGGCGCTCGATGGCGTGCCGAAATCCTGGTGTGGTGGCGTGGAAGCTTGCGCGGAGGAAATCGGCGAGTCCCGTTTCGAGCTGGGCGAGCAGAGCAGAAGGGAGCATGGCTGGTCCTCGGTGGGTCAGCGAAACGCAGGGAGGATAGTAGCCCAGAGCGCCGCTGAGGACGAGGAAGGAGTTGAGGCTGGCTTCTCTTCCCCGCATACGATTCGACGCGCTCGAGCAAGTGCCCTCGAAGCCAGGAGGCGGAGACTCGCAGCAAAGCAGCCCGAGGGGTGCACGCCATGGACGGCGCGCAACAGGTGCATCATGAATCTTGGCTTGCGCCTGTCTTGCCGACGCGATACCTCTTGGCCGTGGGCCAGTCGGCCTGCAACGACACACAGGGTCTCCGATGCGCATCGAGCGTCTCCGCATCTCCAACTTCAAGGGCTTTGCCGACTCGACCTTGGAGCTTCATCCTGAGTTCACGCTGCTCATCGGCGAGAACGGCAGCGGAAAGAGCTCTGTGTTGGAAGCGCTCGCGGTGGCAGCGGGGAGCTGGTTTTTGGGTCTTCGTGGCTACGACTCGCGCCACATTCGTCAGGAAGATGTGCGGCTCGCCGGCATTGAGAACCCCTTCGGCTCCTGGTTCGAACAGCAGTTTCCCTGCACGGTTGAGGCCTGGGGAGAGCTCGACGGTCAGCAATTGAGCTGGAAGCGCAGTCTCAACTCGAAGAAAGGTCGCACGACCTACGTTGACGCAGTCGAGCTCAAGGAGCTAGCACATCGCGCAGAGGAGGCGGTACGTAGTGGTCGCCCGGTGACGTTGCCGCTGATTTCCTATTACAGCACCGGTCGCTTGTGGAAAGTGCCCCGCGAACAGACCCGTGTTCACAAGGCCGAGCAGATCAAGACCAAAAGGGCGCTCTCACGCTTCGAGGCCTATCGAAACAGCGTCGATCCACGGCTCTCGGTGTCGGAGCTGGTGGAGTGGATTGCGCGGGAGTCGTGGAGAGCGTTTCAGAATCGGGGCGAATTCTCTGCCAGCTTCACGGCAGCGCGGAAAGTCATGGTGCACAATGTCGAAGGGGCGAGCGATCTGAGTTTCGCCCCCGAATACGGCGAGGTCGTCGTACGATTTCACGGGGGAGAGTGCCAGCCATTCAGCAACCTGAGCGACGGCCAGCGCTGTATGCTCGCCCTCGTTGGCGACCTGGCTCGAAAGGCGGTCACCCTCAATCCCCATTTTGGGCCCGAGGCCTTGGCCAACACCCCTGGTCTCGTGCTCATCGACGAGCTGGATCTGCACCTGCATCCACGTTGGCAGCGACACGTCATCGCGGATCTTCGGCGCGCCTTCCCGAAGGTCCAGTTCGTATGCACGACCCACTCGCCGCAGCTCGTCAGTGAGCTGCCTCGCGAATGCATCCGGATCGCCACGGCAGACGGCGGCTTCGAAACACCCTCTCACTCCCGCGACCTCGACGCCAACCGTGTCCTCGAGGAGCTCATGGAGGTGAGCGCGAGGCCAACAGAGATCACAGCGCAGCTCAGGGAGCTCGACGCCCTCATTGCCAATCAAGAACTCGAGCGGGCCCGCGCTGTCCTGGCGACGCTCACGACCCGCTTCGAGCTTGGCGAGAATGACCCAGAGGTGTGCCGAATCCAGGCCGCGATCGACTTTTTCGATGACGACTCATGATCGCCATACGGAAACAGCCTGAGCCCAAGAGTCTGGTGCAGCACCGAAGCCGTGCTTTCTCAGACTATTCCAATCTCCCTGAGGACGCGAAGCAAGCGCTGCGCGATGCGCTGGTGAGCGAGCAGCGAGGGCTGTGTTGTTATTGCATGGGACGAATTCGAGCAGCACGTGACGGCATGAAGATTGAGCATTGGCAGTGTCAAGATGCCCACCCAGACCGTCAACTCGACTATTCGAATCTGCTGGCCGCGTGCTTCGGAGGAGAGAACGAGAGCGGTCCCAAGCACTGCGACACCCAGAAAGGGGACGCAGCGCTCAAGTACAACCCCTCCGAGCCAAAGCACCAGATTGCTTTGCGCCTTCGCTACACGCGCGAGGGCCTCATCGATTCACCTGACGAGGAGTTTCGTCGACAACTGGTCGCAGTGCTCAACCTCAATCTGAAGGTGCTCAGCAACGCCCGAAAAGCAGTGTATCAAGAGGTCATCGCCTGGTGGGGGCGGATGAATGGCAAGCACCAAGGCAAGGTGCCTGCGAGGGTCATCCAGAAGAAACTCAGTGAATATACCAAGGAGCATGAGTATCGCCCCTTCGTCGGGGTTGCTCTGTGGCTGTTGGAACCGAAACTGGCCAAGTGCAAGCCGGCCAAGAGGGCTTGACCCATCCTCGTATTCTGCATGTTCTAAGCGAGGGTAGAAACCTAGCTGTCGACCGCTCGCACTCTCTTCAGTTCCTCCCCGCATTTCAAGAAGTTGGGGGAAACAGGCCAAGCGCCCAATGGACAAAAAGTCGAAGCCAGGAGACGGAGACTCTCTGCAAAGCAGCCCGAAGGTTGCGGGCCAGGGATCGCACGCAACAAGTTGGCGCTTGCTCAGTCACCCGAGAAGAGCTCGGCGAGCTCCTTGATGCTCAACGCGCGACGCAGCCAGCGCTCGAGCTGAGCGCTGTCGGTCGTCTCGAGGATACGTGTGCGGCTGTGCTCGTCGACAGCCAAGTCCTTGGCTTCGAGCAGAGACAGCAGCGCGCGTGCGAGACCCTCGGCCACGCCCTCCTGCCTCCCAATCTGGACGCCCTGCTGCCTCCCAATCTCAATGCCTTCTTCCTTTCCCTCGCGTTTGCCCTCGGCAAATCCAGTGTCCTTGGCGTACTCAATCTTGCCCTGCTGCGTCTGGACGTGAATCCTTGCCTCGTCGTAGGCTTCCCACTCCTTTGGGCTGAGCTGCGCCCGCTCGGCGATGTGCAAGGCCGTCCGATACGGCTCCTGTTGTAGCGCAGGGGGCACCTGCTCGAGGGTTGGTGCGTGTCGCAGGAAGAAGGTCCACTTGTCGAGCGCGCTGTCGAGCTCTTCTGCCGTCTTCGAAAACTTGGGCAGCTCAAGGAAGTAAAAGCGCAGCTCGTCGAGGTAGCTCTTGCCGGTGATGCTTTCCTTGGTGTGGTGCCGGCTGAGATGGTGCTCGAACTCCGGGAACATGATGAAGTCGCAGACCGAGATGGCGACGACCTGGGTCAACGCCCAATACTGTCTGCCGCTCTCGAGCTGGCCCACATAGGCCTTTGCGGCGTTGTAGACCACCCGCTTGGCGAATTCCTTCACCGGCTCGACCTGCATCTCGATGAGGTACTTTCGGCCGAGGCCATCGGCGGCCTTGACGTCGAGGTAGGATCT
>JAVFAO010000287.1:0-9112 GCA_034002465.1 Myxococcota bacterium | reverse complement strand
GTTTCCGCTGCACCGTCTTCGAGCAACACAACTTGCCCGGTGGCGTCTGTACCGCCTGGAATCGTCGCGGCTACACCATCGACGGCTGCATCCACTGGCTGATGTGGACCAAACCAGGCTCCTCCATGTACGAGGTCTACCGCGAGCTCGGCCTGGTCGACGCCGAAGCCTTCATGCCGCTCACCCACTACGCCCGCTTCGTCGACACCCTCAGCGGCAAGTCGCTCACCGTCGACTGGGATCTGCACAAGCTCGAGGCAGAGCTGCTCGCCATCTCCCCAGATGACGCCGCACCCATCCACGCCCTGTGCCGCGCCATCGAGCGGGCAAGCCACGCAGACATGCTCATCGCCGACGCCCCCGAGCTCGCTGGCGCCGCCACTGGCCTGCGACAGCTCTGGATGCTGCGCTCCGCCCTGCCCGTCTTCGCCATGCACCGTGGCTCCGTCGAAGAGTGGACCAAGCGGCTGCGCAGCCCGCTCCTGGCACGTATGCTGCAATCGCTCTTCCTCCCTGAACTCCCCATGTTTGCAGCGATACTCGCCCTTGGCCACCTCGTCTCTGGCAAGATGGGCGTATTCAGAGGAGGGTCACTGGAGTTTTCGAGGGTGCTCGAACGACGGCTCGATGCGCTGGGCGGCGAGCTGGTCTATGGCGCCATGGTCGAGAAGGTCTTGGTGGATGGCAAGAAGGCGATCGGCGTGCGCCTCAGCGATGGCAGCGAGCATCGCGCAGACCTCGTGGTCTCGGCAGCAGACGGGCGCAGCACCATCTTCGACCTGCTGGACGGGCGTTTCATCGACGACAAGCTGAAGTCCCGCTATGAAACCTGGCCACGCTTCCGCCCGGTGGTGATGGCCAGCTTCGGTTGCAGCTACGATTTTCGTCAGCACGTCCCCTCATCGACCTTCTTCCTTCGCCAGCCCTTCGAGACGCCGGGACGCAGCGTCGACAGCCTGCACACCCGCCACTTCGCCTACGATCCGACGCTCGCACCCGCTGGAAACACAGTCCTACAGGTGCTGCTGGAGTCGGACTGGGACAGTTGGTTTCGGCTGCGCTCCGACCGGCTCGCCTACAAAGACGCCAAGGAGGCGATTGCCGACGCAGTGCTCGAACGCCTCGAAGAGGTCTACCCAGGACTGCAATCGAGCGTCGAGGTCCGCGACGTCGCCACGCCCTACACCATGTGGCGCTACACCCGCAACGACCGCGGCGCCTACGAGGGCTGGCTCCCCACCACCAAGAGCTTCTTCGCCTCCTTCGACAAAAAACTCCCTGGCCTCGAGCAGTTCTACATGATTGGCCAGTGGACCACACCCGGCGGTGGAATCCCGCCTGCCCTCTGCGCCGGACGCCATCTCCTGCAGCTGCTGTGCAAAGAACGCAAACAACGCTTCAAGTCGGCCTAGACTTGGCGCCACGCCCGCTCGCGATTCCTCGTTCCTCGACTGTGGGGCGCTGCCCCGCCACAGGGTTGCACCCTTTGGAATCCCTTTCTCTTGATGTGGAAACGAAAGATGCCAAGTGACCGCGCCAGACTCCATGAGATTGCGCAGCTCGCGATGGACGAGCGCAAGTTGCGAGAAGCCCACTCCGCTGTGGCCCTGACCGAGCTCGAACACGCCGAGGAGCAGGCGAGCGAGCGAGATGTCGAGCTGCGCGACCTGCGGGCTCTGCTCTGGTCGTCGGTCGACAATGACGACTCCCGTGACCTGGACCAGCTCTCGTACGCAGAAGCAGGCGAGAATGGGGCGATCACTGCCTGGGTGGCCATCGCCGATGTCGACCGCTTCGTGCCTCTGGGCAGCCAGCTCGACCGCGAAGCGGCGGAGAATACTACCACGATCTACACCGAGGGCGGCATCTTCCCCATGCTCCCCGAGCGCCTGTGCACAGATCTGAGCTCGCTCAACGAAGGCGAGGATCGGGTAGCCATGGTCGCTGAGATGCATTTCGACGCACAAGTGCAACTGCAGTCTTCCGACGTCTACTTCGCCTGGGTCCGCAACCAGGCACGCCTGGCCTACAGCCAGGTTGGCGATTGGCTCCAGCGCAGCTCGCAAGGTGCAGCCGAGAAGCCCCCAGGCCACCCCTGTGACAGGCTGCCAGGGCTTGGAGAAACGCTGCGTCTGCAAGCAGAGCTGGCGATGGCGCTGCAGCAGCAACGTCGCGCGAAAGGCGCACTGGGCTTGGAGACAGTGGAGTGGGAGTGTGTGTTCGAGGGTGAGCGCTTGGTCGACCTGCGAGAGGAGAAGCGCAACGCCGCCAAGGAGCTCATCGCCGAGCTGATGATCGCCACCAATGGCGTCACGGCGCGCTTCCTCGACGAGAACGGCCGCGCCTCGATGCGCCGCGAGTCGCGCCCACCGCGGCGTTGGGAGCGGGTGGTCGAGCTCGCCCGAGCTCATGGCGTCACCCTCCCTGAGGAGGTGGACGGGCCTGCGCTCTCGCGCTTCGTCAGCGAGCAGCGCCTGCGCGATCCGTTACGCTTCCCCGACCTGTCCCTCGCCATCGTCAAGCTTCTGGGCGGCGCAGAATACACCGTCGACCTGCCGGAGCAGGACGCAATGGGGCATTTCAGCTTGGCGGTGGTCGACTACACCCACTCGACCGCCCCGAATCGGCGCTATCCTGACCTGATCACTCAGCGCTGCGTCAAAGCCTTGCTGAAGGGAGAGCCCAGCCCGTATTCCGTCGAAGAGCTCTGGGACCTAGCTCGCCAGGCCAACCGCAGGAAAGGGGACGCCTCCAAGGTCGAGAGAAAGGTTCGCAAGGCCGCCGCGGCGATGGTGCTCAGCTCGCACCTCGGCGCCTGTTACGACGCCGTGGTCAGCGGTGCGGCGGCCAAAGGGACCTGGGTGCGGGTGCTGCATCCTCCTGTCGAAGGTCGCCTGCTTGCTGGCTTCGAGGGTCTGGACGTGGGTGATCGGGTACGCGTCCGCTTGGTCTTGGCCGACGTGGACCAAGGCCTCCTCGATTTCGAGCGGGTCTGAGCGCTCAGTCGCTCGGAGCGCTGATCAGAGAGAGGGCATCGGCAGGGACCTCGAGCCCTGATAGGCGCAGCCGCTGGACGCAATACTGTATTCCTGAGTTTACCTCCGAAACGATCGTCCACGGCGCTGGCTGAGGCTGGATGCTGAAGATCGTGCGCAGGATCATGCGTGCCAACACCGAGGACATGACGTAGGCCTGTCCCACGCACAGCTCCTGGAGCTCGCTGCGGTGCTCGCGGAGGTGTGCAGCGATGCTTCGGCGCTGTGCCATGCTCAGGGTCGTCAGCTTCTCGAGGACGAACACCGCCGCGTAGGGTACCTTCGCGGAGTATGCCAACTCGGAGCGGGTCAGAAAGCCACGGACCTCAGCGTCGCTTGGCTCCCCTTGCACGGTGACAATGGGTAAGGAAGGTCCAAAGCGTTCATCGAAAATGACATTTCTGGCCATGGGCGCTCCCTGGACGCGGGTCGAGCCGAGCGAACGAATGCGAATCCAAGCTCCTCGTTGAGCATGAAAGCAGAGCTCTGGCCGAGTCAAGAGAGAAGCACACGGGCATCGATCGTTTCTGTGTCGGCGACGAGTCGAGACAGACGCGCCATTTGCCGTTACACTCGTCGGTGATGAGTCGCCTGGGCGCGCGGAGTGGGCATGCCATCGCAGCGAGACAAAGACGAACACAAGGCCAAGCCCGATAAGGCACGCTACCACCTCGAACGAGATGAGGAGGGGCCTTATCTGTCGTGCTGCAATGCCCCCAACATCAAGCTCATCGTCCAGGCGGGGCTGGTCGTGGACAGCTCGACCCGGCGCAAGTACCCACGTCAATCGATCTTTCTCGACGGCGTCTACGACGGTCCCCCTTTCCTCGACAACGGCGCACGCCAGTATTCGCTGGACCACCATGCAGGCTGCGTGCGCGCCTTCACCTTGGCCACCTGCGAGCAAGCCGCCGTCATGCTGCTGCAGGGGCTGCCTCTCGGCGAGGGTGAGTGGCGGCTGTGGGTGAACGAGCCTGATATCGACGCGATTCTGGCAGCCTGGGTGCTCTTCAACCACACCGAGCTGCTGCTCGACGACGAACGCTATCTGCGCGCGGCGATGCCGCTCATCCGCCTCGAAGGGGTCATTGACGCGCACGGCCCGGAGCTCTCCCAGCTCACCGCCTTCGACGCCGAACGCGAGCTCATGCTCCGCGCCCAGCTCGAGATTCTGCGCGCCCCAGAGCGTGAACTGAAGTCGGCAGGCGAATGGTTCTCAGCCGATTGGCGGGCACACGCGCTCGCCACGCTCGAAGCCATCGACCGCCAGGTTTTCTCACCCGACACCATCGCCGAGCTGCTCGAGCTGCGCGAGCTCGCCCGCGTCTACCTGAGCGAGAGCCGCATCGCCGTGCTCTGCGCCTCCAACGAGGGCATCTACGCCGTCGAGCAGCAACTGCGGGCGCGACACGGCAAGCAGCTCGCCATCATCGTGCTCGACGCGGGCCACGGCCGCTTCACCTTGCGCCAGCTCGACCCCTTCATCAAGAAAGACCTGACCGCGCTCTACCGAGTGCTCAACGCACGCGATCCCGCTGTCCATGATCGGCGCAGCAGCAATCGCTGGGGCGGCTCTGCCGACATCGGCGGCTCACCGCGACGCGGGGGCTCGAAGCTAAGCGGGCGGGAGATCCTCGATGCCGTCGACGAGGTCTTTGCACCACCACGCACGGTGCTTGGCCAGGTGGGCCAGCGGCTCGTCGACGTCGCCGAGCGCTCCTTGCTCGCCGAGCTCGTGTCGAAAGGGCGTTCTGCCCTCCCCTCGCTCTTCGAGAGGACGCGCGCGCTCTCCCCTTCCCTTCTGCGCCGCCGCGACGCGAACGCGAACAAGGACTCGAGCGACTAACCCGAGGAGGAGCATACCATGCCTCGACAATGTCCCGACTGCGGAGCCGAGCTGCAGCTCAAACGCAACAAAGGCGGCGCCGACAGCCCTCCAGTCGAGGTTGATGTCTGTCCGGGTTGTGAAGGCATCTACCTTGACCCAGGCGAGTTCGACGCGCTGGTGGCCCCGAAGCTGCGCGGCGGCGCGATGGAGACCTTCCTGGCCGGGATTGCGGTGCCCCCCAGCGAGTGCCGGTTCTGCGCGGAGCTCCAGCAGGGTTCGCTGTGTGCGCTGTGCGGCCGTCCTTTGGCCCGAGCCTGTCCCGATGACGCAGAGGCCATGTTGGAGCTGCACTTCGAGGAGCTCTCGGCAGCGCGCTGTCCCAAGTGTTCCGGCATTTGGCTGGGCGGCGCGGCGCGACGTCGAGTCGCCAAGGCGATCATCGCGCGCTCGGGCGTCCATCAGGCTGTCTCCTCACCGGCGTCGCCACTCCAGCCCGCGATACCAGCAGCGAATGAGCAGACCCCACTGGGGCTTCGGGTGGCAGCAGCTCAGGCGGCGCAAAAACCAGTCGAGCTCGAGCTCGCCATTCCCTCACCACGTGAGCTCGAGCGCCCCGACCCGACGGAGCTGGTCTACTGCATCCATTGTTCACAGCAAATCCAGCGGGCGTATACGGTTACCATCGAAGGGACCATCTACTGTGAGGCCTGTGTCGCGCAGGGGAAGGCTCCGGGTGAGTACTCACGCCGGTCGATCAACGAGATGCGCGCGCAAATGATCGCGACCTATGCCCGAGAACGAGCCAATTTGGATTTTCGCAAGGCAGAAATGGCCGACGGACGGCTCATGAAACCGCGCCCTGGACACTATGAAGCCAACGCGCTGCGCGCGCTCTTCCGGCTCATCCGATCCGTATTCTGAGCGGAGGGGCGAAAGATGTTTCGCCCCTACCAGGGCACGGTCGAGGACCACAGAGGGGTAGGAGACGGGGCGATAGGGGCGAAAAATCATTAGAATCATTCGCCCCAACCATTGAATTGGCGAAGACGCCAGGGAGGGGCGAAAGATGGTTCGCCCCGACCATTGCACCGTCGAGGACCACAGCCCTTAGTCTTTTCCAAGCTCCACGCTCAGGCCGTCCACGGCTGCAAAGGTCTGCGGAAAGACGCTTCGCGCCTCTTCGGCGAGCCGCTCTGGGTCGGCGTAGCGGGGGCTGAAGTGGGTCAGAGCGAGCTTGGTGACGCCGGCCTGCAGCGCGACGTTGGCGGCATCGAGGCTGGTGCAGTGGCCTCGCTCATGGGCGACCTCGCGACGCGTCTGGTCGTAGGTGGCCTCGTGGACCAAGAGATTTGCGCCCTTGGCGAGCGCGATGGCGGCATCACAAGGAGCGGTATCGCCGCAGTAGCAGAGAATGCGGGGTGCTGCTTCGGGCTCGAGCACGTCGCGGGCGCGCACGGTGACGCCGTTTTTCAGCTTCACGTCGTGACCGCGTCGCAGCAAACCGAGCAGCGGACCATCAGGCACGCCGAGGGCCGCCGCGCGCTGTCGGTCCAGACCCGGGACGCGCCGCAGCTCCTCGAAGCGGTAGCCGTAGCAGCTCACCCGGTGCTGCATGGCCGCAGCGCTGATAGAGAAGCTCTTGTGCTGCCAAGGCCCCTCGGTGGGTGCGCTGAGCTCGAGCAGCTCGAGCTCGAAGTCAGGGTAGAAGACCCGCAGCCGACGCAGTGTCTCGATGTATTCTCGCAGACCGACCGGGCCGTAGATGGTGAGCGCCGATTTGTGGGCGCGCAGGCTGAGCGCGCCGATCAGTCCAGGCAAGCCGTTGAGGTGATCGCCGTGCAGGTGGGTGATGCACACGGCGAGCAGTGACGACGGCTTGATGGCGGCTGCGCGCAGGGCGAGCAAGGTGCCCTCGCCGCAGTCGAAGAGGACGCTCTTGCCGTTCCAGCTCAGCACCGCGCCGGGAGCGCGGCGTTCGAGGCTAGGCAGGCCAGCGTTGGTGCCGAGGAAGGTCAAGCGCATGAGCTGTGTTGGGCGTTGTTTCGTGGGGCGCTGCCCCACCCCCGCCAAAGGGCTGGGGCATCATATGTAAGCGATTGAAAGGCATGCGCAATATTGGCCAGTAGGGGCGCACCTGCGTGTGCGCCCTCCCCGGATTCTGCATACACCTTGTGCGAGTCCTGCCCCCAGTGTCGCGCACAGTGCGCCCGGCCAGTCCATCCCAAGGCCGCGATCGGCCGGCTGGAAGCCGGCCCCACGTTTTGCTCCGCGCCTTCCAGCGCTGGGAGTCGTGTCCTCGTCGTCACGGATACTCCGTGCTCATCATGCTGCATTTCCTCTTTTGATTCCTGGAGTTGCAGGTGATGCGCATACGTGGGCTGGACCTTCTGTTCGAACGCTGCGCTTGTTTTCAGCGGATGTTGGGGTTCATGACATTGGCGAAGAGTTTGGAGACCGAGTCGCCGTGGTGGATGGCCTGGATGGCGCGGGCAAGCAGCGGTGCGACGCTGAGCTTGGTGAGCTTGGGGAAGCACTTCTCGCCGAGGACGGGAACGGTGTCGGTGACAATGACCTCTTCGAGCGGGGCCTCGTGCAGCCGCCTGCTGGCTTGTCCACTGAAGACGGCGTGGGTGCAGGCGGCGAGGACGCGTCGTGCGCCGTGTTGGTGAAGCAGCTCGGCGGAGTGGACCACAGTGCCGCCGCTGGCGATTTCATCGTCGATGAGGATGGCGGTCTTGCCGCGGACATCACCGATGATGTTGGTGGCGAGGGCGTTCTCATCGTCTCCGGTGCGTCGCTTGTCGATGATGGACATGGGCAGTCGCAGGGCGTTGGCGAAGCGGATCAGGTCTTTGACCTCGCCTGCGTCGGGTGCGACGAGGACGGTGTTGCTGAGGTCGAGCCGACTGAGGTAGTCGCAGATGATGGGCGCACCCAGGAAGTGGTCGGCGGGAATACGGAAGAAGCCTTGGATCTGCGGGGAGTGGAGATCGACGGTGAGGACGCGGTCGGCACCCGAAGTTTCGATGAGATCGGCCATCAAGCGCGCTGTGATGGAGATGCGCGGGCGGTCTTTCTTGTCGCTGCGCACGTAGGGCATGTAGGGCAAGACGGCAGTGACGCGAGCGGCCGAGGCGTGCTTGAGGGCGTCGATGAGGATGAAGAGCTCCATGATGTGATCGTGCAGCGGGGCGGTAGCGGTCTGGATGACGAAGACATCACAGCCACGCACGTTCTCATCCACCTGCAGCAGCATATTCTCATTCGAGAAGCGCACATTGGTGAGGCGTCCGAGCGGCTCACCCAGCTCTGAGCAGATCGCCGTGGCCAGCTCGGGGTGAGATGAACCTGCAAAGATCTTCATGCGTTCGAGTCTCATGACCGCTACTCCTGAAATGATCCGTCAGCCCGACGGATTGGCGTCTATAGCACGTCAGGGCTGGGAATGCACCCCCTGCCCGGACGCTTCGCCTCCGGGCTTCGACCTCTTGTCGATGGGGCGCTTGCCTGTTCCCCCCACTTTTCAGGGGTCGACGAGCTCCTGACGCACCCTTGCGAGTGCGCCGGCGAGCTCCACGAGACGCGGCCCCGGAATAGTGTAAGCGGGGCTGGCTAGAATACGCACCCGACGCGCCTGGACGGCGGGCACGAAGGGCAATTGCTGCTGCCATTCGTCGAGGAGCAGCGCGACACCCTGGCTATCGAGCTGCTCGGCGCGCAGCTCGATGATGGCGTCGATTTCACCGGAGACCAGGCTTTCGACGCCGAGCAGTGGCCAGGGTTCAGGCGTGTGCAGGGCATTTTCGAGCCCGACGGCGGCCATCACATCGCCCAAATAGGAGGATGGACCTGCGGCGTAGAGCTGGCGAAACGCCCCAGGGTCTCGGCCGACGAGCAGCAGCACCTTGGGTCGCGGTGCGGTCTCGGTCACGGCGAGCGCATCGAGCTGCTGCTCGATGCGCTGTCGGAGCTGGGCGGCGGCGTCGGGAACCGCGCAGATTTCCCCGATTTCGGTGATGCTGGAGAGCACCTCACGCAAGCGGTCGCTGCGCAGACTTTCGGTCCTGATCCCGAAGCTGCGCAAGGCCGCGCGCAGCTCGGGGTGCTCGCCTACGAGAAACACGAGCTCTGGCTGTAGCGCGAGGATCGCCTCGACATGGGGACCGTCTACGCCTCCGAGAGCGGGCAGCAACCTGGCTTCGGGGGGGTAGTCGGTGTAGTCCGAGACGCCGACCACCCGCTCCCCGAG
>JAVFAO010000286.1:0-9119 GCA_034002465.1 Myxococcota bacterium | reverse complement strand
GACAGGCAGCCTCGAGCTGCGGGATGCCCGGGTTGACGTATCCGTTACCCGGGTTGGCGCGAGCGATGCCCGAAGTCGGGTGTGGCAGTACCTGGGTCGACTCTTGCGATGCCCGGGTTGACGCAAGCGATGCCCGGGTTGGCGCGAGCGATGCCCCAAGTCGGGGGTGGCGGTGCCCGGGTCGACGGTTTCGATGCCCGGGTTGGCGCGAGCGATGTCCGGGTTGGCGGTTTCGATGCCCGGGTCGACGGTTTCGATCCGCGGGTCGACGGTTTCGATCCCCGGGTCGACGGTTTCGATGCCCGGGTTGGCAGTTTCGATGTCCGGGGAGACGGTTTCGATGCACCAGCAGGTGGGCAACTGGCCCCTTGTCACTGCGTGGTGTGCAATGCTGCCCCTGCAAAGCGCCTGCTCGCACTGCTGTTCTGCGCCTTGACAAGTTCGCCGCGGCTAGGGAGAGTCCGTTTGGGCTGTGACAGTGCCGAATCGGCAGCGACCGGGCACGAGCAGGGCCTCGAGTTCGTTCAAGCAGGCCCCGGCGCATTTCGCCAACACGAAGGCGAAGCCTCGCTGCGAAGCAAGCCCGAAGGGTGGACGACGCGCAACAAATGCGAACCCATGTCGAGCGCTCGGCAGCGTCGGTCGTTGGGATAAGGAGAGCGGCATGCAGTGGACGCTGAAGAGCTTTCGTTCGTCGAGCGCGGGGCATTTGGAAGCGGCGGAGCGCATTCTTGAACCGCAGTCCAAGAAGGGGCGTCAGGCTCCTGGGCTCACCCCTGGGAGCGCCGCGTACCTTGCGCATGTTGCTCTCGAGTGTGCGATGAAGGCACGACTGCTCTGGCGGGCGGGCTGCGCAGACACCGAGAAGCTGCAGACGCAACTCCCAAAGGTTCACAGAACACACTTCGCTGGCAAACAAGGTCATAACCTGAGAAAGCACGCAGCCGAACTTGGGCTTGCCAAGCTTGTCAAGGAGGAAGGACATGAATGGTCAGACGACGATTGTTGGCACCGTATGTGCGGCGGAGAACGCCCCTACAGCCTTCGCTATGCGGGAGAGGAAGTCAACGCTGAGCAGGCTCGTGAGGAGCTTGATCGCGCAACGAAGCTGCGCGAAATTCTTGTGAGCGGCATTTCATCGAGACTCAAAAAGTTGGGGGAACAGGCCAAGTGCCCAATCGACAAGAAGAGCAAGCGAAAGGGGAGCAAATGACCATGGCATCACGTCGCAACCAGCGACCGGTACTCGAGGAGGCCCTCGACAGCAGCGAGGCGGGCATGTTCTGCGCTGCCTCTTTTGCGGCCGTGCTCGGAGAGTATCGCAGCGGCGAGGTCCCACTCGCCGAGGAGCTGCCGGCGATACCTGTGGTAGCCTTCTATGGTTTTCGCGGCGGCGCTGGCCGAACCACTGCGTTGGCCCATGTCGCCGCTCTGCTCGCCGCGCGCCAGATTGCTGTGGTCGCGGTCGATCTCGACCTCGAAGCCCCCGGATTGCACCAGGTGCTTGGCTGCCCACAGCTTGAAGAGGGCCGTGGCGTGCTCTCGCTTCTTCGACTTGCTGCGACAGTCGATGAGGACAAACTGGACGAGGCCCTGCGACTCGCACCGCATGTGGTCAAGAGCGCGCTCGACGTGGGGGCGCCCATCCGCGTTCTGCCAGCGGGACGGTTGACGCAACGCTATCTCGAGCAACTCGACGACCTCGGCGTTCCCCTTTGGCACCTCATCGAAGGCCAAAGCCCGCTCCAGTTGCTCGTCGAGCGCATCAAAGAGGAGCTGCAGCCTCAGGTCATCTTCCTCGACTGCCGCACGGGACTGTCGGGTCTCTCCGCGTCGGCACTTTTTCATGTGGCCGACGTGGTCCTTTGTTTCGTGCCGGTGTCGGCACAAGCACTCGACGGCCTCGAGCTCTTCCTCACGGGTCTCAAGGCTGCGCAGCGACGGCGACCTGGCAGGCCATCACCGCTGCTCGTGCCGAGCATGGTTCCCGAAGGGCCTGAAGGGCAGAGGCGGCTTGCGGACTTCGTTCATGAACTGGAGCGAAGGTATGCGGAAATCGTCCTCGAGGAGCCCCTGTCCGACGACAGCCCGGACCTGTCCGAGACCGTCCCCGTTGTCGCGCGCGGCATCGAGTATCGACGCGGGATCGCGCTTGCTGACTCGTTGCGCGCCGATTTCATGCCCCGCTCGGCGGGCGCCTACCAGGCGTTGGTCGAAGACTTCGACGCGTTGCTCGAGTTTGGGAACACGACGCCGGTCGTCTCGATCGACGCGGCTCGTGTGCTCGATGAGCTCGACACCCATGCAGGCCTCAAGGAGCTCGCCTTCGCAGAAAGCACTGAGCCGAAGACCATCGTCGAGAAGTTCATTCCACCCAGCGACTACAAGACCATTCTCGATGCTTCGAGCTGGTATGTCGTCGGCTCGAAGGGCTCGGGAAAAACCTGGCTGTGGCAGTACCTGCTCTCCGACGTCGTGCGGGTCAATGTACCGAACGCGACCTTCGTGGCGGGACATGGTTCCAAGGAGAGCTCGCTCTCAGCCAGCGCGATGCGTGAGCTCGAGCAAGACAAAGCGGTCGGCTTGAAGAAGCACAGCCTCCACGCAGCGTTTTGGTTGCTGTACGCGGTCAA
The DNA here is from genome assembly GCA_034002465.1 of Myxococcota bacterium. Lineage (GTDB taxonomy): Bacteria > Myxococcota_A > Bradymonadia > UBA4248 > JAVFAO01 > JAVFAO01. The sequence continues at coordinate 6,486 of JAVFAO010000286.1, read as the reverse complement.
TCGCATCTTGCAGCACAGCCCCTCACTGGCGAACCCGCTCGCCAAGTCGATGTCAGCAGAGGAAAAGCGGTTGCTGAAGGAGCTGGCACAGGCCGCTGAGCCGCGGGAACTACAGACCGCTTTGACGCACGCCTTGTCGTACCCGCGGGTTGGTACTTTCGTCGAGGCGCTGATGAGAGGCGTGGATGCTGAGCTGCTGCGCAGCACCAACCGGCACTTGGTGTTGCTCTACGATGGGCTCGACGTTGGCTTTGGCTCGGACCACGCCTCCATCGAGCGTCGAAAACGCTTTGTCAACGGCCTCGTCAGCGCGCTCGAGGGGCTTCGCGGGGTCTGCAAGCGGGTCGCTTTCAAAGTGTTCCTGCGCGAGGACATCTTCGGCGAGATTGATATCCAGAACCAAAGCCATTTGTCGGCGGCGACCATTCAGTTGCGCTGGCGTCCGGGCGACATCTGGCAGTTGGTGCTCAACCTGGTCTCAGCGAGCCCCACCTTCATGGAATACGTTCACGCCATCGAGCCCACGGCAAGTCCAAATCACTGGCCGCAGGAGGAGCAGCGTCTCAAGCAACTCCTTGCGCTCCTCTGGGGTGGCGCGATGGAGAAAGGCAACAAGGTGTCGACGGCCAACTTCGTCCAGCGGCGGACCGCAGATGGCAAAGACCGTCTGTTCCCTCGAACGCTGGTGCAGCTGCTGGAAAAGTCTGTGGAGGCCCAGCGTTCGCGTCCATCAATGCCTGATCGCGTGCTGCGTTCGGTGGCGATTCAAGATGGCTTCAACGCCGCAAGTACGGCCCGCGTCGACGATCTTCGCAAGGAGTATGTCACCTTGGCCCCCTACCTGGAGGCCATGCGCGAGATGAATCCAACGGGGACAGAGGCCGAGATCATCAAATACGTGGAGAAACGCTTTCGAGAGGGAACCATCAGCCGAAAGGGTTCCAAGGGCGCGCCTGCTGGAGCGCTGCATGCTGGTCCAGGCGGCTGGTCGAAGGTGATCGAGCGGCTACTCGAGATCGGAGTGCTGCGCGAGTACAAGCGCAAAGGCGAGGGCGGAACAAAAAAATACGAGATTGCCCTGCTGTATCGGCCTGGACTGGGCATCAAGTGAGCGAAGCGAGGCACGAGTCAGCGTCTGTCGTGGGCGCATCCGATGCGCCTGCGCAGCGCTGCGAGGGTCTCGCGAGAGCGAACGCATGCAAACAAGCTGTTTGGGATTTGACCCTGTCCAGGATTGACATATGCACGCGAATCGAGCACGAGCGTCTCCTCTCAGCACGCGCCGAGCAGCGCGTCGACCTGCCCGCCACGCTTGGCGAGCTTCCAATCGGCCCGGACACGCTCCTCGCGGACCTTCAAGCCGCGGATGCGAACCGTGAGCCCCGATGGGCAGGTGATGACGTGGGACCTGCGCTCTCCTCCGATGGGTCGTCGGAGGACGGCAGGTGCACCGCCTGCATCGGAGTAGAGCCGAGGATGTGGGGGCGTGGGACGGCTACCTCGCGCGGTCCCCGAAGCCCACAGATGGCCTGAAGCCTCGGTCCGTGGAGGTTGACAAGCAAGGGGTACGGGGCTACTTTTCAAGTAATCCGTGAGGGTTCAGGCCCTATTGCCCTCACGGGGTTGTCTACCGGGTCGGGCCAGACCCAAGACGACGTGGGTTGCGTCAACCTTCTTTGAGCAATCCTGCGATACTGAAGAGCTTCTAATGAAGAGCCCGCCCGATTTGGGCGGGCTCTTTGGCTTTCTAGGAGCAGATTGTGACTGAAGAATTAGAAGTGATCGAGGTCGTCAGGCGGCTCGTTGACGAGGCTGGGGAAATCCTGGGTTCCAAGCTCGCGATGGATCTCAAGGTCGCCGTCCCCGATTGGAGTGCCGAGGAGTTTGGGGCTCGAAGCCTCCGCGATTTCATCGTCTCAAACGTCGACGGCGTGGTTGTCGCGGGCCGCTCCGGAATGGACGTGGTCTACAGCACCTCCGCACCCAAGGATGGTCCGCCTGCCAGGGCCGCCAAGGCCGAACCGGCAGCAGACGCATGGCGCGCGTGGGTTAGCCCAAACAGTCCTTTCGCCCTCGCGTTCAACACCGCGAACGGGAAGACGGTGCTCATCAAGCGAGCAGCTGCCGTCCCCGAGGGGCACGTCCGAATCGAGCCGACTACTGTTGAAGAGCACCGGGCGATCGCCCGCGACTTCTTGGACAGCGTTGCTGAGCCTGCCCGAGACACCCTGCGCGCGATCGTGGACTCTCCCGATGAGCAGTGGTGGCGCCGGTGGCTGGCTGAGCTCATGAAGCTGGGGAATCTGGCGACATGGAATACATTCCGACACGAGCGCTTGCGCGAATTGCTGAAGGCTCGCTTGGATGCTTCGGGGCTCGACGAAACAGCTCGGAGTACGGCGGCTGGAACCGTTGCGCAAAGCCGCCCGCCGCGCCCCAGAAAGCGAAGTCACGCCGATCAGACGTGCAACGACGTTCGAGTCGTTGTTGCCGCTGTCATCGAAAAGATGAGCGAGGAGGACCTACGGGACCTCAAGCTCCCGGTTGGGCTGGTCCTGGACGTACTCGACGAAATGAAGTCTTAGCGCGAACCGCAGGTGGGGCGCGCCATGCGTTTTCTCGTTGTCTATCAGGACTTCTCCAGACCAGCTCAGGAGGTCGTCGACCGGCTTGGCGTGGAGGACGTGACGGTTCTCATCGTCCGAAAGGGCGAGCGGGAGGCCAGTGCCGAGTTCGTGGCCGAGCTCCAAGCGCACCCCAACGCACCGACCGCTGTCTGTCAGATTGTTCGGCAGTTCAAGAAGAGCATCGAGGCCCTCGTTGACATCCAGTACGCAGCCAAGAAGTTCCGTCCTGACGACCAGCAGCTGGCTAACTGGCTCCTTCCACCGGACACGGTCGATGAGACATTTCTGGCCCCGGCCAAGGCACTCACGAACGCCATCCTGAAGGCGGAACATCTCGTCGCTGCTGAAGGTGCGCTCGAGCACGCCGATGAACTCGCAAAACATCGTTGGAAGTTCGCCAACCGGTCGGCAGAGTTGCTTGCTCGATACGCTGAGGGCGAAGACCTTGGTCCCCTCCGGCACTGGAAGGAGACTCACGGCGTCGATTTCGCGGCGAACGGCCGGGTCATCTGGGAGTATGTGGTCACCTCCAAGGGCGAACGTGCCGAGGGCTCCACGGAGTGGCATCTCAAGGAGGGAGACAAGACCACCCGGCAAAGCGCTGCCCGAGTCTACTTCGAGCGTGTTGAGGTGGCGGGGGAAGTGAAGGTCCTCGTCTTCTACGTCGGACCGCACCCAGACGACGGGAAGTATTCTGTGTGCATCAATTGCGACGGTGAGTAGTCGCCTGCCTACTGGATCAGCTCGAAGAAGTCGTAGGTCAGCGTCACAGACTCGATGACGTTCTCGTCGCTCTCGTTGTCCCAGTTGCCAGCGACGAACTTCATGTTGATTGGGCACTTGGCCTGTTTCCCCCAGTTCATGCTCCATGCGCGGGAGAGCGACCCGCGCCGCAGCGTCGTGCCGTCGCGATCCTACTGCACGATGTCGAGGTTGCGCTTGTAGTTCACGTCGGTGAGGTCGAGGCCTGGAACCAGCAGTACCACATTGGCTCACAGGCTGGCTCCATCCACAATGCCACCACTTTTCTGCGCCTGGCTTGCTGTTGTCAGAGCTCGCCGCGGCGGTGCTTCTCGATGATTTCCTTCATCTCGGCCTTGGTCTCGTCGCTGATCTTCCATCCACCAGCCTCGTACTCGGCGAGACACTGCTCATAGTCCTCATCACCCGGCAAAACCCGCCTAGTCCCTTCGAATAGTGCGCCTTCGATCCAAACACGTCCAGGGACGAGAAGAACTTCGCCTTCCTTCTCGATCTGCATCCCAATGCGCTTTGACATCACAGCCCCTTTCGCAGAGACGCACGCTCGGCGGTCCTCGTCGCCAGGCAGAACGCACCGCATTCCCTCGAAGATAGCGCCATCAACCAGCACGCGTCAGGGGAACAGAAGAGCGTCTCCGTCCTTCTTCACCTGCATCGACATGGCAACAAGGGAGAACAGGCCAAGTGAGGCCAAGACTTGCTGCGAAGCAAGCCCGAAGGGTGCGCGCCACGGCTCTGTGGTCAAAGCTCTCCGCGTCGGTGCTGCTCGAGAATTGACAGGACGGCCTGATGCCCTTCCTCGTCAAGCCTGCTACCGTTCAGGTACTGCGCGAGATGCTCTTCATATCCGTCGTCTCCAGGGCTCAGCTCGACAACACCCTCGACGATGGCGCCGTTGACGACCAGCCGCTGCGGCACCAGAAGCTTGTCCCCATTCTTTCTGACAAACATACCGAGCGCCATCATCACCTCCGCAGCAATTCATCCTCTGTCGTCAAAGCTCGCCGCGGCGGTGCTTCGCGATGACCTGCGCAGCAGCGGCGTTCCCTTCGTCGGTCATCTGCCAGCCACCCGCCTCGTACTCGGCGAGGTATTTCTGATAGTCCTCGTCGCCAGGCAGAACGCGCCGCATTCCCTCGAAGAGAGCTCCATCAACCAGCACGCGTGCGGGGACCAGAAGAGCATCTCCGTCCTTCTTCACCTGCATCGACATTACAATCCTCGCCAGAAGACTCGCTGCGAAGCAAGCCCGAAGAGTGCGCGCCACGGATGGCGTGCAACAAGTAGGGGCGGACCTGCGTGTCCGCCCTTCCTGGTATACCCACAAGAAGCAAGAAGTAGGGGCGGACCTGCGTGTCCGCCCTTCCTGGTATACCTACAAGAAGCAAGAAGTAGGGGCGGACCTGCGTGTCCGCCCTTCCTGGTACACCTACAAGAAGTCGTAGGAACAGGCCAAGCGCCAAATCGACAAAAAACCTCCGAGACAGGCTTGCTCCTCGACCAGCTCAGGGGCTCGGTTCGGGGCTCTTCTCCGCCTGACGCCGAGACTTTTTCACGAGGAATTGCAGCCGGTATTCGCTGCGCCGTGCCTGCAGCCGACCCGCTCGAATCGCCTTGCGACCAGCGTCGTTGAGATCGCCGAGCTGGAGCAACAAACGCCCCTCCAGCTCATCGAGCTGCTCGGTGTCGCTGACCGGAGCGGCCTTGGCCAGGCTGAGCTCACCCGGCTTGGCCGCCAGTGCGGCCGAGAGCTCCCGGGCTTGGCCAACGAGCGCTGCAATATCGAGTTCTTTGGGGAGCTTGGCGACATTCGCCTCGACGAGCTTGGCGAGAGCGTCGAGCGAGGCGACGAGCTCAGTATTGTCCGCGGGTGAAGCAGCGTTGACCGCATCCGCGAGCGCCTGGTCCGAGCGAGCCGGAACCAACAACAGAGAGTGAAGCTGATCGACGAGCATCCAGGCGTTCGAAAGCTCCTGTTTTCTGCCCTTCACAGTGGTGAGCTTGGTCGCGACCGCGTTCGAGCGTTCGGCCATGAGCCCGAGATGTTCGCCGATCAGCGCCTGAAACGCGGCGAGCCGCTCAGCGCCGAGCCCGTATTGGGCAAGCACCGAGATGTCTCGCTGCCAGCGAGCAGCCGCTGCCGCGGCCTCCTGGGCCACATCTTCGGAAGCATGATCGGCACCCATCTTGATCAGACGCTGACGGTCGACGACGACGGCTTTGCGTTTCATATCGGCTCTCCTTGCAGGTTCCTCGGTCCTGCGTTCCACCAAAGAAACAGGCTTTGGCTGTGGTCGATTCGGGCGCTCGTTCTGTATGCATTCGTTCGCTCTCGGGCACCCGTGCTGTGCCATTGTGCCCATCGAGCTGCAGCCGTCAAGTCGATCACCACGACGCACACTGCAGCCCTCCATCCTCGCGCCCAAGCGCCCCGGCGCCCAAGCACGCTGAGCGCTCTTGAGTGTGCCAGGCGGCCGTGATACTTTGCCCTTCGTTCCTGAGGTCGCAGGCGGCCCTGCCTTCAGCGCCTGACGGCCACTTCCCGTGGAGGATCCTCCCGTGGCCGTCCAACCCTTGCGCAGCAACGGCACCAAGTGAGCGAAGCGAGGCACGAGTCGGCGTCTGTCGCGGGCGCATCCGATGCGCCTGCGCAGCGCTGCGAGGGTCTCGCGAGAGCGAACGAATGCCAACGAGTCTGCGCTGATTCTGTCGGAAACGGCGCAGAAACACTGCATTCTCGCCAGCAACAAAGGCCAAGCGCCCAATCGACAAAAACTTGGGGGAACAGGCCTAGCGCCCAATCGACAAAAACTTGGGGGAACAGGCCTAGCGCCCAATCGACAAAAAAGCACCGCGCGGAGGAGCTCGCATGAGCGCTGCCAAGACGTCCCCCATCAGCACCGTCGAGCGAGAACTTGGGGAAACAGGCCTAGTGCCCAATGGACAAGAACTTGGGGGACCAGGCCAAGTGCCCAATCGACAAGAACTCTTCTATGCCGCCGCCGTCGCTGGCTTGCGCGCCCTCGAGCGCCGTGAGCGCTCGCCGCGCCGCTTCGGCCCCGACGCCGACACCCGCTGGGCCGCCTTCAAAGGAGCC
>JAVFAO010000285.1:1110-9202 GCA_034002465.1 Myxococcota bacterium | reverse complement strand
CTTGCTCGACGGACTCGTCGGGCGTCCGGGCCGACCAGGACCACGCGCGTCGCGGCCAGGACCACGCGCCTCACGACCAGAACCACGCGCATCACCACCAGGGCCACGCGCATCACCACCAGGGCCCCGCGCATCGCGACCGGGACCACGCGCGTCGCGCCCAGGACCGCGCGCATCGCGACCTGGACCACGCGCATCACCACCAGGGCCACGCGCATCGCGACCAGGACCACGCGCATCGCGACCAGGACCACGCGCATCGCGACCAGGACCACGCGCCTCACCACAAGGACCGCGCGCATCGCGACCAGGACCACGCGCATCGCGACCAGGACCGCGCGCATCGCGACCAGGACCGCGCGCATCGCGACCAGGACCGCGCGCATCGCGACCAGGACCACGCGCCTCACCACTAGGACCGCGCGCATCGCGACCAGGACCGCGCGCATCCCGACCGGGACCGCGCTGCTGCCAATCCTCACGCTCAGCGCTGCGAGCCTCGCGCTCGCGCTGCTTATTGGCCTCGACCCGCGCTGGCGAAGCCGGACGTGGACTTGGCGGTGGCCGATCAATGTGCACCGGCTCGCCCGCAACCAAGCGCCGAAGCTCCTGAATCTCTCGAGGACGCAGAGGCCTCGACTCAGCAAGCTTCAGCCCCTCCGCCGTGAGCGTGCCAAAACGAATGCGCTCGAGCTTCAGCACCGGATGGCCAACGGCCTCACAAAGCCGACGGATCAAGCGGTTGCGTCCGACATGGATCTCCATCTCCAGCCAGGTGTGCCGCCCTGTGAGACTCTCCAGACGAAGTCGGTCCGCCGACGCCATCCCGTCTTCGAGCAGCACCCCCTTGCGCAGCCCTTGAAACGCGGGCGAATCGGCGCGCATCTCCCCTTTGACCTTGACCCGATAGACCCGGGGTACCTGCGTCGAGGGGTGCGATAAGGCGTGCGCCAAATCCCCGTCGTTGGTCAGCAAGAGCACGCCTTCGGAATCCCAGTCCAAGCGCCCCACAGGAAACACACGCGGACCCTCTTCGGGCAACAGATCGACCACCTTCGGCCGCTGCTCGGGATCGTCCAGGCTGGTGATGTAGCCCGCTGGCTTGTTGAGCAAGATGTACACCCGCTCTGCTTCCCAGGGCACCGCCACTCCATCCACCTCGACCTGCGTTACTCCGGGGATCACCTTCGTACCCAGCTCGCGACAAATCTCGCCATCAACCTTGATACGCCGCTGCTGCATGAGCTCCTCCGCCTTTCGACGGCTGCTCACTCCGGCACGACTGAGATACTTCTGAAGACGAATAGGCTCTCTGGCGGGCATGCGAACTCTCCTCTAGCACGGCGCGCAAGACACGCGCTAGCCGCTCATATGCGCATTTTCCACGCCGCGCAAGGCGTCTCGGCCTCAGGACCCCAGCATTTCAGAGGTCCTCGCCACGCTCCGACACAACTCGGATGCACTCACGCGGACGCAGACGCAACACCCTTGGCTCGAGATTCCCAATGGTCTCGCTCTCACTCAACGGCCCGCATCGCCAGCTCATGAGCTGCCGGAAAGGGCCGCAGGGCACGCTCGAAGATGCCCAGGCTATACGCGATCACGATGCCATAGTTGCTGATCGCGACGCCCTGTTCCTCGCATCGCCGAATCCTGTTCAGCATGGCGCGTCGGTTGGTCATGCAGGCACCGCAGTGCACCACCATCCGATACGGGCTCAAATCATCAGGAAAATCAGCCCCCTGCACCGTGCTGAAGGAGAGCTCGGCACCGCTGTATTGACTCAACCAACGCGGTATCTTCACCCGCCCAATATCCTCGCCAATGGGGTGGTGCGCGCACGACTCGGCAACCAGGATCTTGTCGCCATCACGGAGCGTCTCAATCGCCTTCGCGCCCGAAACGAAGCTCTCCAGCTCCCCTTTGAGGCGCGCAAAGAGAATCGAGAAGCTGGTCAGCGGAATCTCATCGGGCGTATCGGCTGCAACCTTGAGAAACGCTTGAGAGTCGGTGACCACCAGGCGCGGCGGCGTCTTGAGCCGCTCGAGGGCCAGCCGCAACTCACGTTCCTTCACCACCAGCGCCATCGCGTCATGATCGAGCAGATCACGAATGGCCTGAACCTGCGGCAAGATCAGTCGCCCCTTCGGCGCTTCCTTGTCAATGGGGACCACGAACACCGCGAGCTCCCCTGGACCCACCAGATCAGCCAAGATAGGAGGAGCCTGCACATACTCATCTGGTACCAGCTCGCTCAGCGCTCGCCGTAACGCCTCGACGCCTCCTTCCTGCACCGCCGATGCCTGCTCCACCCGCATCTCGCGACGCAAGGCGCGAAGCAGCTCGGCATCCGGCGTCTGCTGATCGCTCTTGTTGAACACCACCACGAAAGCGAGCTTGCGCGCACGAAATCGCTCGGCGAGCTGCGCCTCGAAGGGAGTCCACTGAGCATCGGTGACGAGGATCGCCAGATCGGTGCGTTCGATCACCGCCGCGCTGCGCTCGATGCGCAGTCCCCCGAGTCCACCCTCGTCATCCAACCCCGCAGTATCAATGAACAAAACCGGACCCAGAGGCTGAAGCTCCATCGGCTTCTCGACCGGATCGGTGGTGGTCCCTGGCTCGGCTGACACAATGGACACGTTCTGCCGAACGAGCGCATTCAGCAGGCTTGACTTGCCGACGTTCCGACGTCCAAAGATTCCAATATGTAGTCGAAATCCTTTAGGACTTGGCCTCATCCTGCTCTCCTCGTCGCAGACTCGGCTCGCCAAGGCTCATCACCGCCCGCACCGAAATCAGCGCATCGAACTCTGCGTCACTCAACAGACCGTCTCCTACAACCAGGTCTCGCACAGAACGGGACTCGCGCGATGCGCGAAGCGCGAGCTCGCAGGCTCTCTCATAGCCGAGCGCCGGCACGAGCGCGGTGACCACGGCCGTCGAGCCTTCCACATGACTGCGACATCTCTCTTCGTCAGCGAGCATCCCGTCGACGCACAAGGTCGCCAAGCTCAGCGCCGCCTGACGCAGCAAATCCAGGCTTTCCAGCAGGCACTCGGCCACCAAAGGCAGGAAGGCGTTGAGCTCGAGGTTGCCATGTGCACAGGCCATGGTGATGCTGAGATCATTGCCCATCACCTTCATCGCTGCTTGCGTCGCTGCCTCGGGAATGACCGGGTTGACCTTGCCAGGCATGATCGACGAACCGGCCTGACGTGGGGGCAGACGCAACTCTCCCAGACCCGCCTCGGGCCCTGAAGCCATGAGGCGCAAATCGGTACAGACCTTCACCATGGATACTGCGCAGGCCTTGAGAATGCCAGACACCTCTGCGAAGACGTCGGCGTTCTGTGTGGCATCCACGAGATTCTCTGCACGCGCAAAGCCAATCCCAGTCAGCGCCCGAAGCTCATCGCTGACGCGAAAGACATACGCTCTGGGGGCAGTGATCGCAGTGCCGATGGCGGTGCCACCAAGGTTCACTACCCTCAGACGCTCCTCACACTTGTAGACTCGCCAGCGATCCCGACCAAAAGCCTCGGCATAGGCTGACATGCTACGGCCCATGGTCGTCAGCACGGCATCCTGGAGCTGAGTGCGCCCCACCTTGAGGACCCCATCGAAGCGGCGCTCGGCGGACTGAAAGGACTCCTGCAAGCGCACGAGTGCACGGTCGAGCTCTCTGACGCCGCGAATGGCCGCCAGCCGAATCGCCGTGGGGACGACGTCGTTGGTCGACTGATGGAGGTTGAGATCGTCGAGCGGATGAATGCGATGGTAGTCACCCTTCGACGCACCAATGAGCTCCAACGCGCGGTTGCTCAGGACCTCGTTCACGTTCATGTTGGCGCTCGTGCCGGCCCCTCCCTGCAGCGCATCCACGGGCACGAACTCGCGCAGTCCCCCTTCGGCCATCTCCCGGCAAGCGTCCTCGATGGCGTCGGCGACGCGCTCGTCATGCCATGCGCCCAAGCGACGATTCACCCGAGCACACGCCCACTTGACCCACCCCAGAGAGCGGATCAGCTCCGGGTGCATGGGGCGCCCACTGAGCACAAAGTTCTCCAGGGCACGCTGGGTGTGGATGCCCCAGTAGCGGTCTGCCGGGACCTGCATGACCCCGAGCATGTCATGTTCTTCGCGCACACACTCAGGCACGCAGCTTTTGGGCTGGCCTCCTGGCTTCGATGCTTGCTCTGCTGGCTCGGCGACGGGCTGCTCCACGCTCTGGGAAGCCGAACGAGTTGGGGGAACAGGCCAAGCGCCCAATCGACAAGAAGCGTCAGCAGTAGACATCGCGTTCCCCCTTACGGATCTGCTCCACCTGTCGTTCTGCGCGAAGACGTGCGCTCGGCTCGAGGCTCGACAGCAGCTCGGGCCACATCTGCTCCGCCACGGCACGGGTCTCGGGGCTGGCGAAATCCTCCAGGTATTCAGCGAAAGAAGACAACGCGTTGGGGTCACAGTGTGCTCGGATCAACCCGGGCTTGGCCATGTCCATGAAATCTCGCCCGGTTCGGCCGAGACGGTAGCATGCCGTGCAAAACGAAGGCACGAAGCCCATGCTGGTGATGTCCCGAATGACCTCATCTAGCGGTCGATGGTCTCCGAGCGAGAACTGGGAAGCGTCAAAGACCTCATCCTCCGCGTAGCCGCCTGGATTGGTGCGGCTGCCAGCGGAGATCTGGGAGACACCGAGGGCGAAGGTTTCCCTTCTCAGATTGGGATTCTCGCGTGTCGAGAGGATGATCCCAACGTACGGCAAGGCCAGCCGTAGGATGGCGACGAGCTTGCGAAAATCGAGATCGGAGACGGGCTTGGGTGGATGCTCGGCGAGCAAGGAATTGGATGCAGGCTCGAGCCGCGGCACGCTGATGGTGTGCGGTCCGACGCCAAACTCGCTGTCGAGGTGGTCGGCGTGCTGCTTGAGGGCGAGCAGCTCGAAGCGCCAATCGGCCAAGCCAAAGAGCACGCCAATGCCGACATCGTCGATCCCACCTTGCATGGCGCGGTCCATCGCGCCGATGCGCCAGTCATAGTCGGCCTTGCGCCCCGCTGTATGCACAGCGTGATAGGTTTCGCGGTGATAGGTCTCCTGGAAGAGCTGATAGGTGCCGATCTTCGCCTCATGCAAGCGGCGAAATTCTGGCACGGAGAGGGGCGCGACGTTGACGTTGATGCGGCGGATCTGGTCTTGCCCGCGGCGCGTGTCGTAGATGCTCTCGATGCTCTCGATGACATAATCGAAGCCCTGGCGCGGATAGGCTTCTCCCGCGACCAGCAAGACCCTCTTGTGACCTTGTTCGAGCAGTCGGTCCACCTCGCGCCTGATTTCCTCTTGGCTCAGGGAGCGACGCTTGAGCGACTTGTTTTTTGCGCGGAAGGCACAGTAGAGGCACTCGTTGGCACACAGGTTCGAGATGTAGAGGGGCGCAAAAATGACCAGTCGGCGACCATAGATGGTCTCCTTGACACGGCGCGCGGTGTCGAAGAGTGCGGCGAGTTGCTCGGGGTCACTGATACAGCACAGGGATGCCATTTCATCGGCATCGAGTCCCTGGGCGAGGCTGGCCTTCTCCAGAATTTCGTGGATCCGAGTTGCCTCGGGGCTTGCCTTGGCAAGGCTCTGCCAGATTCGAGCTTCATCAATCATTTCATCGACCTCGAAGTTAGCCGAGAGTGTCCCACGGAGCGCGACTCGCCAAGCGAGGGGACGCGATGCACTCAGAGCGTGAGTCTATCCTGGCGACGAACAAGGGTCGCCACGGGCGCAGTGGAAGCGCGAGCCTCCGGCTGCGCAAGCCTCTCTTGCGTCCGTTTGGCGCCTTCGTCAAGCTAGAGGCGCCACAAGATCACCGAATCTGCTCGAAACAGCTCCGAAACCGTCGCGAGTCCTGGCTAGGGCTTCTCTCGGCCTTCCTTCGACTCTCCCCGCTTTGGGCTCTCGTCCAGAGAGCAGGCAGGGCTCATTCAAGTCGGCACCCCCATCTTGGGTAAAATGAAGCGTTGCAAGCCAATCCAGATGGCCAAAAAGACGATGAAGAAGAGAGCACTCTCCATGACGGCTCCAGGGTGAGCGCGTTACCTGTAGGGCAACGCCATACAGAGAGCGTATAACATTTTCCGCATATTGCAAGCAATGCACTGTTGTCCCTGTTGTCACGCGCGCAGACAATCGACAACGAGCACATTGACCTGCTCTCTCAAGGGGCTTTGCGCAGTAGGCGAAAACCAATGTCGCTGCTGCGTTCGGCCGGGTTCACAGCGTCGCGCGCAGCGTGGCGACAGTCTTTGGCATGGCTGTCCCAGGAGCCGCCGCGGGCCACCCGCTCGACGCTGTTCGCCGAGAAGCGGTCCGAGGTCCACTCAGAGACGTTGCCCAAGGTGTCGAACAGCCCCCAAGCGTTGGCCTCGAGCTGTCCGACTTCGTGGCTTTTGGCACCTGCATTCCCGCAGTACCAAGCCACTGGGTTGAGCACATCATCAAGCTCACAGGCGAGTGATGTCAATTCTCCAGCCGGTGTTGCTCCAGGGCTCGAGGCGCGCGCCGCGTATTCCCACTCGGCCTCGCTGGGCAAGCGGTAGCCGGTGCAGGCGAGATTGACCTCGACCTCATTGGGGCAACTGTAGCTGCCACTCCCTGGAATGCCCGTGCACGCGGAGAGCTCATAACAAGGCTGGAGCCCCTCACGGTGAGAGAGCGCGTTGCAGTAGGCAAGGCTGTCGAACCAACTCACACGCTCAACGGGACATGAGACGCAGGACGCAAAGGCGGAGGGCTGATTGCCCATCAGAAGCTGCCATTCCCCCTGGCTGACCTCGTAGCGCTGAATGAGAAAGGCTGAGGAGAGCTCCACTTGGCGAAGCACCTCGGAGCTCGAACGCCCCTTCTCGGTATCAGGCGAGCCCGCCGTCTGTTTGCCAGCGTCGATGCGCACGGCGTGTGCCGACCAGTCTGCGAGACGACAAGCTGCGGCGTTTTGCCGAAGCTTGCACAGCACCGCCGTGGCGGCTTTCGCCATCAGCTCTGGAAGCGCCAGGTCGACTTGGCCACTGCGCTCAAAGTCCCAGGTGTAGAGCAGCGCTCCCGTGACGCTACGCAGCTCTGCGTGGAGCTTGGGTGCTTGCGTCTGGGGCAATTGCAACGCCAGAACGGCGGACAAATCGACCGCCTCGCAGCTGAGGACATCGACCTCAGCGCCCAAGGCCAAGAGCAAATAGTCCAATGATGATTGAAGCTTAGCTTGCGCATCCGAGTCACCCGTGAGCAACACGCAGAGCCGAGAAGCGGAGCTCGTGCTGCCACTGGCGCCGACATTGTCTGCAGTAGCGTTCACCTCAGCGTGCTCGGCACCGCGAGCGCGCACCGGAGCTTGAACCGATGAACTTGCGTCATCACATGCGGAGAACAGCAGAAACAGTCCGAACGCCACCCTGCAGCAGCCAAGTCTCGCTCTCGCCCGCGCCGACCGATCACAGGCAGGCAGCTCTCGGGAGAGGGGGAAGCACACTGACGGAGCGGTGTCGGGATGACACGAAGAGGCGTGCCTTGGGCTGGCTGTGCTTGTCACGACTCCTCCTTCTTCGTTCGGAGCTGCTTGTCACCGCAGAATGGAGACAATCACCAGAACGCAGATCACGAGCGTGACGAAGAATACCAACCACGCCCCAATGATGGCAACCGTGGGATGGACGATGCCACCTCTCGGCTCGATCGCATGAGGACGCTGATGCCCTCCGGAATCCCCAGAAGACGAGTACACGCCACTCTGCAGCGGCGAGGGCAAGGCTGCTGCTGCTGGCCGATCGAAGGGAGCGCTCGGCGTTGCCGCACGAGGGATGCCCACGCTGACAGGGCGATCGAGTGGGTTGCTCGAGCCCAGCTTCGGGGAGGCGAGCATTCCGGAGATGGGCTTATCAAGCGGGTTTGCGTACATCCCGCTGGCGGGCTTGCTCTGAGGGCCGCTGGCGGGCTTGCTCTGAGGGCCGCTGGCGGGCTTGCTCTGAGGGCCGCTGGCGGGCTTGCTCTGAGGGCCGCTGGCGGGCTTGCTCTGAGGGCCGCTGGCGGGCTTGCTCTGAGGGCCGCTGG
>JAVFAO010000285.1:0-1100 GCA_034002465.1 Myxococcota bacterium | reverse complement strand
CCGCTGGCGGGCTTGCTCTGAGGGCCGCTGGCGGGCTTGCTCTGAGGGCCGCTGGCGGGCTTGCTCTGAGGGCCGCTGGCGGGCTTGCTCTGAGGGCCGCTGGCGGGCTTGCTCTGAGGGCCGCTGGCGGGCTTGCTCTGCGGGCCGCTGGCGGGCTTGCTCTGCGGGCCGCTGGCGGGCCGACTCTGCGAAGCTGGCTCGTCGTTGAGGTCAGCCTCCTGCAACAGGGCATGCGCAGCAGGAATGGAGCCGCTTTGCGGCCTTGGGAGCGGCGGCAAGCCCATAGGGCTCACCGCTGCACTGGCTGGTCGAGGCAAGGAGAATGCCGCAGGGCCGTAGCCTTTGGAGGAGACAATGGGACCAGTGGGCAGGGGCGCTGGTGAGCGAAGACTCTGCGGCCGTGCCATCGGCTTGGGTGCAAGGATTCGCTTGACATCGATGGGCTGCAGTGCGCGCTGCATCTCACCTGCATTGGCATAGCGTTGCGCAGGCTCTTTTTCTGTGGCCTTGTGGATGATGGGGCCCAGAGGAGAGGACTCCAACCATTTGGGAAGCTTGACTTTTTGCCGAGCCTGCTTGGCGAAGACCTCAAACAGAGTGTCGGCGCCCATCGCTTGTTCACCGGTCAACATCTCGCTGAGAATCAGTCCGAGTGAATAGACATCTGAGGCAGGCGAGGCAGCCCCTCCCTTGAGCACCTCTGGGGGCGTATAGTGCGGCGTGGTTTGGGCGTCGCCAAAGTGTCCGGTCACATCCTGCAGAGACTTGTCCTCACCCTCACCGATGGCCTTGCCGATGCCAAAATCGAGCACCTTGGCGAACTCGGATTGCCCAGTCGACACGACAAGGATGTTGTTGGGCTTGAGATCGCGATGCACGATCTGCATCGCGTGGGCATCGGCGAGGGCCCCAAGGACCTGTAACATCAGGCGAGACGTGCGCTCAGGGGAGAGCGCACCCAGTTCTTTGATGAGCTCGCTCAGCTCTTTTCCACGGACGAGCTCCATCGCCATCCATGGAAGCCCCGATTCCGTTTGCCCATGGTCATAGAGCTCGACGGCGTGGGGATGCAGAATGCGGCGTGCGATAGATCGGAAGAG
>JAVFAO010000284.1:0-9224 GCA_034002465.1 Myxococcota bacterium | reverse complement strand
CTACTGCAGCAGCGCTTCGAGCTTGCTCAGGGTGGCGTCGAAGTCTTCGAGCGCGGCGAGGATGGGGTCGGGCTTGCTCAGGTCGACACCAGCGTTGCGCAGCAAATCGAGCGGCGGCAAGAGGCTGCCCGAGCCGAGCATGTTGAGGTAGGCGTTGCGTTCAGCCTCGCCTTGGCGTACGAGCTTGGAGACGGCGATGCCCGCCGAGAGCCCGGTGGCGTAGGTGAAAACATAGTATTTCCAATAGAAGTGGGGCACATACGCCCACTCCATGCCGTCGTCCGGGCCCAGCTCGAAGTCCGGACCATAGTAGCGCTTCACCAGCTCGGCATAGGTCTTGTCCAGCAACTCCGCGGTGATAGGCGTGCCTTCTTCAATGAAAGCGTGCACTGCCAGCTCGAACTCGGCGAACAGCGTCTGGCGATAGATGGTCGAGCGGATGGTCTCCAGACGCTCCACCAACAACGCCGCCTTCAGCGCCTTGTCCTCGCTGCTCTCCACGAGATAGTCGTTGAGCAGCGCCTCGTTCGCCGTCGAGGCGATCTCCGCGATGAAGGCCGCATAGCGGAAATCAGGGTAGCTCTGATTGTTCATCGACAGGTAGCTGTGCAGCGCGTGGCCGAGCTCGTGCGCCAAGGTCGACATGTCATCCATGCTGTCCTGATAATTCATCAGCAGATAGGGGTGCCGGCCGTAGACCGAGACGCTGTATGCTCCGCTGTCCTTGCCTTGGTGAGGGTAGAGCTCCATCCACCCGTTCTTGGGGTCCAGCGCAGTGGCGAGCACCTGTCCGTATTCAGGCCCAAGCGGCTCGAGTGCTGCCTTGATGTACTTCGCCGCCGTCGGGAAATCCACCTTGTTGTCCACGGAAGCCACCAGCGGCACGTACAGATCGTAGAGGTGGAGGCTGTCGTAGCCCAAAAGCTTCTTGCGAAGCGTCACATAGCGATGCAGCGGCTGCAGCTTGCCGTTCACCGTCCGGATCAGGTTCTCGTAGACCTCGACGCTGATCGCGTCCTTGTCGAGGTACGCTTCGACCGCCGTGTCATAGCCACGCGCCTTGGCGTAGCTCACGTCGAGCTTGGCTTGGGCGGCGAGACTCGCGGCGAGGCTGTTCTGATAGCTTCGCAGCGTGCCCATGAGACCCTCCACCGCTGCTTTGCGCACCTCTCGCGATGGGCTCTGGCGAAAACGCCCGTAGTTCGACAGGCTGAGCTGCACTGGCTGGCCGTCCTCTCCGATGATGCTCGGCCACGGCAGCTCGCCAAGCAGCGCCGAAAAGACATCCTCTGCCGGCGAAGGGATCTCGTTGAGGTCGATCTCGGCCCAGAGATTGTCGCCCATCAAGCTCAGGACGCGTTCGGCTGCGGGGTCGAGCAGGCGGCTCTGCCGGCGACGCAGGTTCTCGATGTAGCCGCGATACACCTCGAGCGCCGCCATCTGGGCATAGGCCGTGTCCAGCGCGCCCGCATCGAGGCCCAGAATCTCTGCGCGGATGAACGCGGCGCTCTGGGTGAGCTGGTCGAGCAAGCTGAGTGACTTCTGGTGGCGGGCTATCGCCAGCGGGTCTTGGCGTGCCGTGTCGAGCCTCATCTTCGCGTAGGTCCCGAGGTGGTTGACGTCGTTGTGCAGTCGAAAATAGAGGTCGAGGCAGGCGTTGAGCGAGGCCGGCTCGGACAACTTGCCTGCGTAGCTCGTCAGGGTAGGGATTTCGTCTTCAAGGGCTGCCCGCTGCGCCTCCCAGGCCTCGTCGTTTGCAAAGAGGGGGCTGAGATCCCATTGGTAAAGCGTTGGAATTTCACTTCGCGTCTGAGATGAGTCGGGGATGTGCAGAGGCAACTCCTGTGCTTTCGCCGCACCACAGGCGGCGAGCTGGAGAGGAAGCAAGGCGAGAATCAGAAGAGAACTGCAGCGCATCAGGCGATCCTTCTATCGGAGGGTGTATTCAATGGAGTCGATGAGATGTTCGTCGAGGACGCTCGAATGGTTGCCCACCCCATAGGTCTGGAGACGAATCGAGCGCCCGTCGATGTTGACCAGCACATAGCCATTCTCCGAGGGGGCCTGGTCCTCGCCTGCAGCCAACAGCGGGTAGGCCAGGCGCTCGCGGTAGTGCGCCTTCTCATGATCGGAGGCGATGAGCGAGGTCTCTGGCCACGCACCAGCAGGCGGCACCAGCAGGTATCCTACGCCTCGCGTCTCGTCTCGGCCATACTCTGCGCCGCTCGCCAGAATCCCGTTGTAGCGCAGCGGCTTGTGTCGCTGGTAGAGGTGCTCGTGTCCAAAGAAGACCCAGTCGACCAGACCGTCGAAGAAGGTCGTCAGGTCTCGGAAGTCGCCCTGCTGAGCGTAGTGCCTCGCTCCAGCACCATACGGGCCGATGTGCAGTGCAGCAAAGCGCCAGCTCGCCCCTTCGAGCTTGGAGCGCTCAGTGCTCGTCCAAACATATTGCTCACCTGAGTCGATGATGAAGTCCTCTGGCGTCTCGGTGGAATAGAGTAGCC
This sequence comes from Myxococcota bacterium, assembly GCA_034002465.1. Lineage (GTDB taxonomy): Bacteria > Myxococcota_A > Bradymonadia > UBA4248 > JAVFAO01 > JAVFAO01. The sequence continues at coordinate 6,720 of JAVFAO010000284.1, read as the reverse complement.
ATGCCGTGGGGCCGATACGCAGGCTGCGATAGGCCGAGTTCAGCCCGAAGTAGCGCAGAAAACTGCTGCTGTCCGGGTCGCTGCCCACCGTTGGCGTGTCATGGTTCCCGAGCAGCGCCACCAAAGGACGTTGTGCGAAGAGCTCCCGTCCCTCGTCGAAGAAGCACCACCACAAGCCAGGGCGGTCGTTCCAAGCCGAATCCCCTGCTGCGACGACGAAATCGAGGCCGTCGATGGCGGCCACGGCCTGCGCAACGTCGGGCCAACGCACCACCTCGCCCTTGGCTTGCGCATCGGCGAGCACCACGAAGCGCGCCTCGTCGCGGTCGTTGGCGATGGTGTGGAAGTGGTGGACGGGGCTGAGTGGGCGCGCGTCACAAGAGACGCGGTAGTAGTACTCCGTGTTGGGCTGCAACTGGTCGATGACGAAGTGATGGGCCAGGCGGGGGCCGAGGTCTTCGAGATGTCGCCCGAGCGAGGGGCTGTCTCCGACCTCGACGGCACCCACACAAGGATAGCCCGTATGGAAGTTGACCCGTACCTGCAGCGCAGGGTCGACGCCGTCGTCATAGCTCAGAAAGGGGCCGATGAGCGGTCGCTCGATGCCGAGCTGATAGTCGGCGCCCTGGTTGTTGTCCCAGACCCGCTGCTCGCCGTCCTCGGCGAAGAAGACGAAGTGAAGCGCTCGTGCATCGGCAGGAAGCTCGAGTTCGAGCAGATGCTCTGCCGAGCCTGCCTGCATCCACACTTCGGCGAAGTAGTCTTGGTTGTCGGTGCCGTCTTCTTCCATGCTGAGGGCGTAGGTGGTGTCGACTTGATTCCAGCCGTTGAAACCGAAGTGCACGCCGACACGAGGGTACTGAGCCAAGACCCCGGAGTAGCGCAACAGGATGGTCTCACCGGCCCGCGGGAACGGGTGGTCGATGAGCACGCCATCGCTCAACAGGAGCTGCGGTGGCCAGGGGGCAGTAGGGGGTTCTTCGTCGTCGAAATCAGGCTGGTCTGGGACTTCGACCTCGTCGGCAAGCTCGTCATCGGCAGGGAGCTCCGGGAGCTCAGTGAGGTGCTCGTGCTCGTCGAGCAGGTCGAGCTGGTCGGGCTTCTCGTCGTCATCGCTGTGGGTGTCCACGAGGTCGAGCTCGGTTGCCAGGTCCTGTTCCTCGTCCGGGACCTCGCTCTGGCTTGAGGTGTCAGCGTCAGGGGTTGTATTCTGAGGGCTGCAGGATAGCGCGAGGAGTGTGCAGAGCAAGAGAAGCGATGGCCGCATGTCGAGTTCTCCGAGCGCGATGAAAGTCAAGCCTCAGCGTGGGTTGCGGGAGGGTTGTTGCTCGCATCCTGCTCGCAACCCTTCGGGTTTACACGACTCTTCGCCATTCATGGCTGCGAGTTCTTGTCGATTGGGCACTTGGCCTGTTTCCCCAGGTTCCTCATGGACGAAGCTCAGCTCGTCGGCGGTGTTGGGGACGGTGCACAGAAATTCGTAGGGCGCGTCGAGCACTTCGTAGGCGTGGGCAATGCCCGCTGGGATGAAGAGGGCGGAGCCTGCTTCAGCTGTATACCTGTTCTCTCCGATTTGGACGTTGGCGCTGCCGCGCAGGACGTACTGCACATGCTCCACCCGGTTGCGGTGCAGCGGGATACTGCCACCAGCTCCAATGACGAAGCGTCGCATGGAAAAGTGTTCCGAGCCTTGCTCCGGGCCGATGAGGACCTGGAATTGGGTCGCTCGCCCAGCAGCGACGGACTGCAGCGGCACCTGAGATTGGGCTCGAAGCGGCGTCTGCCGAGAGCCGGTCTCGATTTGCTGAGTGTGTTCGGGGGTGCTCTGGGTATCCTCTGCGCTTCTGTCCATGGCCAAAGCTCGTGGTCTTGAGTTGCGTGTTGGAATGGAATACGGCTATGGGGCTCTGCCCCTCGCCCCGCCAAAGGGCTGCGCCCATTGGAATCCATTTGAATTCAGATGCTTGTCTGAATAGGGTAGAGGTTGGGGGAACAGGCCAAGCGCCCAATCGACAAGGACGTTCAGGCGCTCGTTGGGGCAGCTCAGCTTCGAGATGCTGCCAAGCGCAGCTAGGGCAAGCGTAGCGACGCTCAGGGATGGTGGCAAGGCGCCGCGCGAAGGGCGTGCAGGCGTGCAGGCGTGCTTCGTGCTGCGAGTCCTCGAGGCGTTCGTGCGGAGTGTGCCTACGCTGCTTGCCAAAGCTGTTTATCTGAGCCATGTTGCGCAGGTCTGACGGGACCTGTGCAGTGAGCGAGGTCTGGCACAGGCTAGCAGCAGGAGGGAGTCCATGAGAGAAGCCGTGCGGATCGGAATTCGTCGAGAAGACAAAAACTGTTGGGAGCGCCGCGCTCCCCTTGCGCCGCAGCATGTCGAGCATCTGCGTGTGCGACACCAGCTCTCTTTCGTGGTCCAGAGCTCGACGATTCGCGCTTTCACTGACGACGAGTATGCTGAGGCAGGCGCGCGTATTTCGGATACGCTCGACGATTGCGATTTGGTGCTCGCTGTCAAGGAAATTCCTTCGGACTTCTTCAGTGAGTCCAAGAGCTACGTGTTCTTTTCGCATACGATCAAGGGGCAGCCCTACAACATGGCGATGCTGCAGCGACTGATCGATCTCCGTGCTCAGCTCGTCGACTACGAGCCGATCACCGACGAGAAGGGGCGTCGCCTCGTCTTCTTCGGGCGATACGCCGGATTGGCGGGCATGATCGATAGCTTGCATGGGCTCGGCGTGCGGCTGCATCTCGAGGGCTTCGAGACGCCTTTTGCCGCGGTTCGCCCAGCGCATGCCTACCACGACCTGGCCGATGCGAAGCGTTCGCTGCGCACGCTTGGGCAGGACCTGCGCGCTCATCTGCTGCCCGAGGCCCTCTGTCCCATGGTCTTTGGTGTGCTTGGCTACGGGAACGTCTCACAAGGCGCGCAGGAGATCATCGATGTCTTCCCGCATGAGCAGATCACGCCGGCTGAGCTCCCTGCGCTGATGGCGCGTACCGAGAAGCCCCGGGACCGCATCTTCAAGGTGGTCTACCGCGAAGAGGATTTGGTGCAACGCACGGACGGAAAGGCCTTCGAGTTAGAAGACTACTATCGACATCCCGAGCACTATCGCTCTTGCTTCGAGCCCCACTTGCAGCACATCAGCTTGCTGCTCAATGCCATCTACTGGGACGAGCGCTATCCGCGCTTCGTCCCCAACGCCGCGCTGCAGGCCCTCTTCGCCGAGGCCAAGACACCGCGCTTGCGGATGATTGGCGACGTGTCCTGTGACATCGATGGTTCGGTGCAGGCAACGACCAAGGAGACGGACCAGGACAGCCCGTTCTTGACCTTTGAGCCTGGCCGGGGAGCTTCTGTCGATGGACTTGGCAATTCAGGTGTGAACCTCTTGGCGGTGGCCAACTTGCCCTGCGAGCTTCCCCGGGATGCGACCGTTGCCTTCGGCGAACAGCTCTCGCCGTTCGTTGACGCGCTCGCCCGCGCAGATTGGAGTGGCACCCTCGAGCAGGCGGGGCTACCCGAGGAGCTGCAGCGCGCGACGCTGCTCTTGCGAGGTGAGCTGACGCCTCGCTATGCACAGCTCCAGCAGCACCTCGACCAACATGCAGCGCGTCTGGCCGCCTCGGGCGATGCCCAATCGACAAAAAGATAGGAGAAGAGGCCAAGCGCCCAATCGACAAAAAGATAGGGGAAGAGGCCAAGCGCCCAATCGACAAAAAGAGTGGTGCAGAGTGAAGGAGGAATGTGGGGCTCTGCCCCACGCCCGCCAAAGGGCTGATCCCTTTGGAATCCCTTTGATTTCGTATTGTTACTGTGAGAGATGCGGCTCAGGCTCCGCCGCTGGGGCTCTTTGGGCTTCTATCGAGTACCTCACGGACCATGGCGATGAGCCCCTCTTCCGCTTCATCGACGTGACCGTCGACGCGAGATGCCGCCTCGAGCTCAGCGAGCAGCGTCTGGCCGTGTTCGCGCAGGGTGGCGACATCGCCCAGGACCTCGCTGCTGCCCTCGATGAGGTCGAGAACCTGGTTCTGGTCGGATTCGTCGAGCTTCATGCGGGTGAAGAGCTGTCGGAAGAATGTGAGCTCCTCTTCTTCGAGCTTGCCGTCGCTGAGCAGCATGATACCGACGATCCGACAGAGCTTGATTTTGTCTTCGTGTGAGAGGGCGTTGCTGGGCATGAGGGTTCTCCTTGGGGAGCAGCGAGAAGGCTGCGCAGGGAATCGATTGTATGGTATCAGCGCAGCCGCTGTCAGAGCGGCAGCCCATTCTCACACGAGAGGCAGGGATGATGCATCCTTCTTCGCAGCGCTCGAGGACGACGCCGACCTGGTTTGCTGGTGGATTGCGCTTCGAGTGCAGGCGTTGTTCGGCTTGTTGTCGTATCTCAGGAACGGTGTACGTGGCCAAAGACGAGCTTGCGGACTTGGCCCATGCTCGGGGCCTGGCGGTGGAGCAGCTCTGCGCGCAGGAGCTATTTCCGTTCACTGATGGCTACAGTGTGATGGAGAAGGAGAGCGGCGAGTGTCTGTATTTAGGCGAGGATGGGGGCTGTGCAGTGTATGCTGCCCGGCCTCGTCAGTGCCGCACCTTTCCGTTTTGGCGCAAGCTTCTGCGGGATCCGCGGAAGTGGAAGCAGTACGCTGCCAACTGTCCTGGAATGGACCATGGCGAGCTGCTGACAGAGGAGGAAATCCTCGAGCGCATGGCGCAGAGCCCTCTCTGAGGACTGAGCTTCATGCGCAGGATTCTTCAGTGGCGGCGGCGTAGCGCTGCGGCCCGCCGCCGCTCAGGGGCGTGCGACGGTGTGGCTTGGAGAGCTCACACCCAGCCGCGCAGGCGGCAGGCGTCGGCGACGCGGTTGATGGCGATGGCGTAGGCGGCATCGCGCATGTAGAGCTCTTTGCGGCGGGCGAGCTCGGCGACGGCACGGAAGGCGATGGTCATCTTGGAGTCGAGCTTCTCGAGGACTTCTTCCTTGGGCCAGAAGTAGTTCATGTTGCACTGCACTTGCTCGAAATAGGAGCAGGTGACGCCGCCAGCGTTGCACAAGAAGTCGGGAATCACGAAGATTCCTCGCTCCTTGATGACCTTGTCCGCTTCGGGGGTGGTGGGGCCGTTGGCGCCTTCGGCGATGACCCGAACCTTGCGGCTCATGGTGTTGACATTGCTGGCGTTGATCTGGTTCTCGAGGGCCGCTGGCACCAGCAGCTCCACGTCTTCCTTGAGCCAGGCGTCGCCAGGCAGCACCTCGTAGCCCAGCTCCTTGGCCTTGCCCTTGTCGATGGTGCCGAAGCGATCGGCGATCTTGCGCAGCTCGTCGAGATTGATGCCGCTGGCACGACGGAAGGAGTAGGAGGTCTTGTCGTTCTGATCCCAGCACGAGACGCAGGTCACCTTGCCGCCCATCTGCACGAAGAGCTCGATCGCGTATTGCGCCACATTGCCGAAGCCTTGCACAGAGGCGCTGGTCTGCTTGATGTCGATGCCGAGCTGATTGAAGGCTTCGCGAACGGTGTACATGACACCATAGCCGGTGGCCTCGGTGCGCCCCAGCGAACCACCCATGCCCACGGGCTTACCGGTGATGAAGCCGGGCTGCTTGCTGCCGTGGATCGCTTCGAACTCATCGAGCATCCACAGCATGTGTTGGCCGTTGGTCATCACATCGGGAGCGGGGACGTCGGCGATGGGGCCGACGTTGCGCGCCACTTGGCGTACCCAACCGCGGCAGATCTTCTCTTGCTCTCGATCGCTGAGGTGGTGAGGGTCGCAGATCACACCGCCTTTGCCACCGCCCAGAGGAATGTCCACCACCGCGCACTTCCAAGTCATCCACATGGCCAAAGCGCGGACGGTGTCCACCGTCTCCTGCGGGTGGAAACGGATACCGCCCTTGCACGGCCCACGCGCGTCATTGTGCTGGCAGCGGAAGCCGCGGAAAACCTGAACCGTGCCATCGTCCATCCGAACAGGGATGCTGAAATGGTATTCGCGCAGCGACTCGCGCAGTAGCGCACGTGAACCCGCATCGAGCCCGAGCAGCTCCGCCACACTGTCGAACTGCTGTTGCGCCATTTCCAGCGGATTGAACGATTTGTCTGCCATGATTGCGTCCTTTGGTATCGGTCTGGCGCACGCGTCTGCTTCTGCGCCCCGACCTTGTGTTTGAGCACGAGCCCTTCCTCGTGCTCCCGCTCAGAGCTGCCGAGAGTTTCTAGAAGCCCTTGCTGTCCTTATCCCACCAAGCTGTTGACTCGCCCACGTTGCCTGAAGGGGGAAGGCCTCGCCTTCAATGTCACAACGCCTAGTCGAAAAAATCGCAGGGGTCAATCGCTTCCGCACGCTTTTTCCAAGCTTTTCGCCAGAACTAAAAAATGCATTATCTTTCAATAGCTTCAAGCTGGTTCCCGGTTTATGCCGAGGCATGCATACGCCACTTGCCGCCGTCGCCGCGCGTAGCTCGCGCGAGCCCCGAGCAGACTCGACGAAGGCGACGCTCTGCGTCACAATGCGTCCAGCTCGGGCTTTGCTGCTCGAGACTCTCGGAGCACCATGACGAGCAAGAAGCGACAAGTCGGCATCCGACAAGCGGCCATCGGCATGAGCGCTTCAGGCGCGTGGCAAGCCGTGGAGAGCAGTGCCGATGCGCTCGAAGACCGCCTCGGTGAGCTGCAAGGATGGATAGGCGACCGTGCTGCTGCCTACCAAGAAGA
>JAVFAO010000283.1:0-9242 GCA_034002465.1 Myxococcota bacterium | reverse complement strand
CTCTGCTGGCGAGCATCCCGCGACACCGTACGGATGTCCTCGAGTCCACAATACGAGCCCCCGTCCACGCTCTGCCGTCGACGGGGGCTCGTCATTTGCTGGGGCTCTGCCCTGGCGCCATGCGCAAATCCAGGCCCCTGGTGTGGCATCCAGTTGCACTGCTCGGGGAGCTGCAACACAGCGCTTCGCCTGGCAACAAAACTCGCTCGAGTGACCTACGCGACCCTTCGAGATCCGGCTACCCTGAAGGGGGCGAACACGCCGACAGAAGCGGGGGTGATGGAAACCGTCGCTCCCATTCCATCAACAAACTGTCAATGGACTCATTGATTTCGTTGTCAAACTTAACGCTGAGGCTAGTGTCGAGCTGGAACGTAGCTCGCTCCCAGAACATCATGCGATAGAAAGCTTTCTCCATGCTCAGCTGGCTCTGCCCGTCGATGACGGCAGCGTAGACGCGACCTTTCCGCAGGAAGATGCGTCCTTCGGACTGTCCGGTGTTGATGATGAGACAGCCGCTTCTCTTAGCGGTTCCATAGAGTTGTAGAAGTCGGGGAGGCCCACCTGGCTGGTAATATATCTGATTGGCGCCATCTCGGTGCCCGGCACTCCATCGTGAGAGGGAAGTCGATCAAAGGACGCCGATTTCTCAAGGCACGCCGATTTCTGCTCAACAGGGCGTGCCCACACCAGTACCATGAGCGTACTGCCGATAAGCACGCGGTCTCCTTCTTTGAGATAGAACCGCGAGATCTTTGCCCCATTGACAAAAGTCCCGTGGGTGGAAACATCTCGAATCCAGAGTATTCGCCACGTATTGTAGCGAATGAAGGCATGGTTCCTCGAAACGTACACTTCATCCAGCACCAATGCACTATCTGAGGAGCGTCCGATGCTTGTTGTTTCGGATTGAATGCGGTATTCTCTGCCCCGATATTGCCCAGAGATGAATCTCAACAGCGGTTGAAGTCCAGCTGGCACGCAACATTCTGCCAACGGCCGCTGGGCACCTGTGGCGACGAGGTCTTCGAAGCCTCTGGGAACCTGCAAAGGGTCAGGCAACTGTCCTCTCGAAACACGAAGCCGCAAAACGACGTTGCCAATGAGGATTGGGTTGCCATCGGTAAGTCGAACCCTCCCCATGACCGCTTCGCCCTTGACGAACGAACCATGGGTAGAACCCAGATCCTCGAGCCAGATGCCATCGGAAGCGGCGCTCATGCGAGCATGGAGTGGCGAAACCATGTCATCGGCAAGCACCAGATTGGCATCAGCTGATTGCCCAATGAGCAACTCCTGGCCAGCAACCAGTCTACATTCGCCTCCGGGATAGCCCTCGGAAGCCGAGGTCAAGACCGCCACACTTCCCCCTGCCCCAAAGACACCTTCTGGAAGCGTAATGCTTTGTGTTTCCGTCGAACACCCAACTGACTGGAGCCGAAGCACAATGCTTCCCAAGACCACGTCGCTATCCAAAGCGAGCCTTGCGCTTCGTTCGCATTGGCCATCGACGATGAATTCACTCCCCGATAGATGCGCCGTCTCACGGGTCACCATCAGCGCCCACTCCGAACCTGCTTCGACGCCACGCAGTTTGATCACCCGGTCTGACTCTTCCAGCCCATCCTCTGCGGAGCACAGACGCGTCTTCCCTGCACGAAGTGGATACTCGCGTCCCAGGTCTGGTCCAGAGGTCAACTTGAGAACAAAAGCCACCGCCGCTCCCTGTCCGCATGGTCCCCGCCCGCCCAACACTCGTCACGGTGGGTCCTCGAGGTTATGATGCCCGCCGAAGCGGGGTGCAAGCCGCCCCCCAGAGGACGTCTTCGATCATGCCTTCAGCTTTTGAGCTCTGTCAATCTTCCGACAGCATCGATCATGTTGTCCTCTATCGGCTCCCCTATCCCATCGCGGCGGCGTATTGTTCACTGCTTTCCCAACCCCGTAGCGAACGAAACGAAGGCGTGGCCTACTTCATCGAGACGGTGTTGCACATCCTGTCCCTTTTCGCCTTGGCCGAGCTTCGTTCCCTCGGCCACACGCAAGAAGTCGAGCGGATGCTTCGAGAGCATCTGGCCCAAAGCGGCATCGGAAAGTGCCTTGGACTCCTCGGGAAGGCCAACAGGCTGATGGGCCCATCCGCGACGAGCTCGTCGAGCTTTTGCAAGACCTTCTTGGGCTTGACCTGATACACAGTCGAAGAATCGTCCTTCTTCGGGTTCTCCTGAACCCTGATCTGTTCGGGCAGAGTGCAGTCGCCAAGTTTGTCCACGAGCGACGCCCGGTTCACGATGGTCACGAGCGGGGTCTCGAGACGCTCTGCGATCTGCTCCGCCGCCCGATGCAGCCCGTCAAAAGAGCTGTGACTCATGCGCAATGGGTTGCACACCAGCACCGGCAGCAGGACTGCCGGCATCCCCTGAGTGGCTCGTTTGACTTTCAACTGCTCGGCGAAATCGAGGTAGGCCGTTCGCATTGCCCCAGCTTTCAGGTGTTCCCCTGCGATGTCCCAGAGCGCGAGTTCGACGTCTCCACCGAGCCGCTTCCGCATCAATTCCATTCCTGCCCAGAGGGCCACGCCACCTGCTGCAATGCCAGTTGGACTCAGACCAGCGATAGCAGCGAGAAGACCAGCCCCCCAAGCAAGCACTCATGATGCCTTGTCGCCAAAGGCGCTCGGTAAGAGGAATCGGTTTGACGAGTTTGGCCGTTGAAACGCGAAGCAAGCCGTGGACAATACCCCAGCTGTCCTTGGTGGAATCGGGATCGAGCGTATCCTTGGCGATCGCACGATTCCTGAACCACGAGGCCATCTGGCGCTCACTTGGGTTCAAACCCTCAGGCAAGCGTCCGCCGAGGCTGTGAAAGAGGAAGTCGCCGAAAAGCGTCTTGCCGTCTTTCACATCACCAATCACCAGAATGTCGAGTGTGCTCCTTGCGCGCCATGGAGCCGACAATCCGCCCGTGATTTTCAGGCCTTCGCTGGATTGGGTGTCGAAAGAAGCTCCACAGCCTTGCACTTCTTCGTTCACGTCGAACAGTTGTTGGCGGCTTTCCATAGTTGGCTCCTGGAGGTTGCAGACTTGGGGCAAAAGGCAACGAGCTCCTCACAATACGAGAATGCCCGTCCACGTTGCTCTGCTGACAGATCCACGGAGCAAACTCGAAACCAACCAGAGTTCGCGTCTCAAAGAGCCGCAGGATGGCTCTACATAGCTTCTCGTCTTCCGCCACACGATAGCCCAGGTCCCAGGGCAGTGTCAGTACCCACTGGCGGTATCCAACACGTTCCGGGAGTACGTGCTCGACGAGGTGCGCGGCAGTCTGCGCCATGAGGCGTCTGCCGCACGAGGGCCCTTGCAAGAGAATGCCACTCCAAACTCGTGGCGCCCCTTCGGGCAGCGTACGCGCACGAAGCCGCGCGCTCGGGTCCCACAACGAAGGAAGGCACACAGCTCTCTGCGGACAAAGCGTCGCTACGAGCCGCCGCGTACGCAGGGTCATCGCGGCCACCAGGGTATCCTGCGAGGCTACGTGGCAGCCAGCGGGCAGCTCGACGCGCAGCAGCAGGGTCGCCAGGCTCGCTGCTCCCTCCCCAGCCAGACGGCTGGCAGGGGCGAGAGCCAGGGCATTGGGGCGTGCCCGCCAGGAAGGGTGCCTTTGCTCGCGAATCGGCCTGGATAGCAATCAACGATCGATGATGGTGCCCAGTGCGGATTGAGGAGCGAGCACCAGGCAGATGCTTGCGACCTCAGCGTCGACCTCGTTCTCTGTTGATGTTCAGCCGTGGTACATCTGTACCCACTACGGAGCCCAGCTCTCCATCGCGAGAGGGGAGCCGACCGAACATCGGCGGCTGCTCAGGGCGTTTCCACACCAGTTTGATAATTGAAGTGCCAATGAGAACACGGTCTCCATCTTTCAGATCGCACCGCGAGATCCTTTCCCCATTGACAAAAGTACCGTTGGTGGAGCCCAAATCGAGAATCCCGATTCTGTAAGTCCGGTATTGAATCTCGGCATGGCGCCTCGAAACCTCCCCATCAACCAGCACCAGGTCAACATCTTTGTCACGTCCGATGACTATTGTCCCGGACTCCAGTTGGTACTCTCCGCCCTGATATTTCCCAGAGATGAATATCAACAGCGGTTGAACTCCAACCGGCACCACGGCATGGCAGTAGATGCAGCGCTTCGCCCCTACCGGGACCCTTTTACCACAGTTCGCACATGTCTCTTCCAGCGTGCCGCGACAATCTGCCAAGGACCTCTGTGTACCAGCGTCGACGAGAAAATGGCCGGGCCCAAGCGGGCGCGGCTGCTTGTCGACCAATGCCTCCGGGTGTTGTCCATCCAAGCGCTCAGCACCCATCCTAAGACGCAAAACGACATTGCCAATGAGGATGCGGTTGCCATCGGCAAGTCGAATCCTCCCCATGACCGCTTCGCCGTTGACGAACGAACCATGGGTAGAACCCAGATCCTCGAGCCAGATGCCATCGGAAGCGGCGCTCATGCGAGCATGGAGTGGCGAAACCATGTCATCGGCAAGCACCAGATTGGCATCAGCTGATTGCCCAATGAGCAACTCCTGGCCAGCAACCAGTCTACATTCGCCTCCGGGATAGCCCTCGGAAGCCGAGGTCAAGACCGCCACACTTCCCCCTGCCCCAAAGACACCTTCTGGAAGCGTAATGCTTTGTGTTTCCGTCGAACACCCAACTGACTGGAGCCGAAGCACAATGCTTCCCAAGACCACGTCGCTATCCAAAGCGAGCCTTGCGCTTCGTTCGCATTGGCCATCGACGATGAATTCACTCCCCGATAGATGCGCCGTCTCACGGGTCACCATCAGCGCCCACTCCGAACCTGCTTCGACGCCACGCAGTTTGATCACCCGGTCTGACTCTTCCAGCCCATCCTCTGCGGAGCACAGACGCGTCTTCCCTGCACGAAGTGGATACTCGCGTCCCAGGTCTGGTCCAGAGGTCAACTTGAGAACAAAAGCCACCGCCGCTCCCTGTCCGCATGGTCCCCGCCCGCCCAACACTCGTCACGGTGGGTCCTCGAGGTTATGATGCCCGCCGAAGCGGGGTGCAAGCCGCCCCCCAGAGGACGTCTTCGATCATGCCTTCAGCTTTTGAGCTCTGTCAATCTTCCGACAGCATCGATCATGTTGTCCTCTATCGGCTCCCCTATCCCATCGCGGCGGCGTATTGTTCACTGCTTTCCCAACCCCGTAGCGAACGAAACGAAGGCGTGGCCTACTTCATCGAGACGGTGTTGCACATCCTGTCCCTTTTCGCCTTGGCCGAGCTTCGTTCCCTCGGCCACACGCAAGAAGTCGAGCGGATGCTTCGAGAGCATCTGGCCCAAAGCGGCATCGGAAAGTGCCTTGGACTCCTCGGGGAGGCCAACAGGCTGATGGGCCCATCCGCGACGAGCCGAGAGCAGCTCGACTTCTTGCAGGCATTCGAGCGTTGTGGCGAGGCACTCCAGCTCCTCCGAAACGCGAGCAGCCATGACAACGAAGCGCGACGCCATCTTGCGCGTCATGAGCTCAACGTTTCGCCTCATCTGAAGCCCTTTTTGGAAAGCTTACACTTCCTCCAGTCGACAACCATTGGAACCTCTCATCGCCCTCAAAGGGCTGGGCACGCGCGATGGCTCAATCACTGGCGAGCCGCGCACGGACAGATGCAATGCAGTCCCGTCCAGAAGCTGTTCGCAAACGAAGCACTGCCCGAAAACGAGGTTCTGCTCATTCATGAGTCTGGAAAAGTCCTGACACTTCACCCCTTCTTCGTGCGAAGCACCACCGACCAACTGCTTTGGTTCTCAGGAATACAAAACGGAGCACCAGAGCTGCGCAACCATGTGTTGACCAGCGGAGCTGGCTCAACAGAGCTTGCTCTGCAGGACGGTCGCCGCCTCGCTCCCCTCGAGGCGCTGCGTCGCGTTGCCGACCTGCATCGGCCACGTCTCGAGGTCGAATTTGACGCGACCTTGGCTCTCGAGGATTGCCAGTTGGAGCCCGGCTCGCTCAGGAAGCTCTTTCTGCCGTCGACCGCTCCACTTTCAGCCAAGTACGAACTGGTGGGCGCTTTTGCCGAAGGGGCATTTGCGCGGGTGTTCGAAGCTCGTCAAAAGGCTCTCGGACGCTCTGTGGCCATCAAACGCTACAAAGGCGACGCCCTGCACTATGAGGCCGACTATCGCCGGTTCCAAGATGAATGCCGTATCCTCGCCGAGCTCGATCACCCCAACATCGTGCGAGTTTTCGATGCCGATTTCGATGATGAAGGTCTGCCCTACCTGGTGATGGAGTTGCTGCGTGGTGAAACCCTTGGGGCTCGAATCAAGAGCGCCCCCTTTTCCCCCTTCGATGCAATCCGCCTGCTCGGTACGATTTTGGATGCTGTAGATGCGATCCACCAACGTTCGGTCTTGCACCGCGACATCAAACCCGAAAACATCATCGTCGTAGACGGCGTGCCCAAGCTCATCGATTTTGGCTTCGCGACGGCACAAGACCGCCCCCAGCTTTCCCGAACCGTAGCCGGCAGCATGGGCTACCTCGCTCCAGAGGTCTGGACTCTAGGGGCTGGGAGTGACGGTGCACGCCGCCCCCTTTCGGGCGGTCACGTCGCCCCCGTCGTTCGACTAGCCAAGCACGACTTGGTTTTGCCAGCAGGCAGGACACGCTGCTGCCCCGTCTGCACTCAAGAGTTGGGTTAGCTTCGACCTCTTGGCTGAGGCTACCAACGTCGCTGCGTTTTGATCCACCCCCAGATGTAGACCGCCCTTGTCGTGTACCAGGAGGCTTGGCCTGAGCGAAGGCGTGCCTTCGGGGGTGTTTCTTCTGGTCACTACCTGGGGCGACCGGGTAAGCCGCCCCTTCTTGGCGGCGGGGAAGCCCTCGAGCGAGCTCTGAGGTCGACAAACGCAGCACTCCCATGGCAAGCAAAGGTCGATAGCTCGACAGCATGGCCACTTCGGAGATGCTCATCTTGGAGGTGAGGGCCCGGAGTTAGCGCTCCGAGCCCTCGAGCCGCGCCCGCAAACGACCAAGCTCACAAAGCGGCGGCTGGAAACGGATCCCACATCCCAGCCTGCTTGTCCATGGTCGTTTGCGAGAGCGCCAAGGATGAGGGCTTGACACCGTTACGTGCGATTCAGTGTGTCTTCTGCCTGCTGTGGTTCGTGCTCTGCCCTGCTTGCGATCACAACCAACGCTGCTGCAGTCACGCTTGCGCCCATGCGCATCGACGCCAGCAACGCCGTCGCTCTCAGAAACAATATGCATCGACCACGAAGGGCAAGCTTCGGATTGCCGCAGCCAGCGCTGCATACCGAGAGCGTCGTCGGGCGTTGGCAAGTGCTGGCGTTGAAGCAGCAGGGCAGCACGGGCAGCACCTCGAGATGCCTCCGAGCGATGATAGCTCCAAGAAAAACGACGCGTTGCAGCACTTCGTCATAGATCACCCCGCTTCGCCCCAACAGCCCTTGAGTTATGGCTACGGCCAAGCGGCGTCTTGCGGACGCTGTGGTGCAACAGGCGTCATCGCCCAGCTTGTGGAGGTCGAGGTGAATGAACGAGAACTTGGGAGAACAGGCCAAGCGCCCAATCGACAAGAAGTCTGCGATGCAGAACGAGAAGGTCGAGCTCGAGCGCTTGTCGACGAGCCTGGAACGGGTGCGCTGCCGGCAGCCCGCGCTGCTCGAACGGATGACGGCAAGCCTGCAACAACACGGGCAACTGACACCGGTGGTGGTGGTGAAACGGCAGCAGAAGCTAGAGATTCTGGATGGCTTCAAACGTTACCGCAGCGCCCAGAAGCTGCAGTGGACACGGCTGCAAGTGAGCCAGACAGCAGTGAGCGAGGCTGCGCAGTGGGCGACGATGCTGCTGCTCAACCGCGGTCCGCAGTCGATGTCCGTACTGGAGGAAGCGTTGCTTCTCGAGGAGATGGTGAATCAGGGGCTCTGCCAACAAGTGATCGCCGAGCTCATCCAGCGGCACAAGAGCTGGGTCTCTCGCCGCATCGGCCTGGTGCAGCGCCTGCACCCGGAGTTGCTCGAACAGATGAAGCTGGGGCTGCTGCTACCGGGTGTGGCGAGACGTCTGCTGTCGTTGCCCCAGGGCAACCAGCTCCACCTCTCGGCTGTCGCAGTGAAGGCGAAACTGGGCCCGTCCAAGACCGAGAAGCTGGTCTCCGCTTGGCAGAGGAGCTCGAGCGAAGAGATCCGCCGCTTCCTATTGAGCAACCCTGTGGAGGCGTTGCGCAACCTCGAAGCGACGCGCTCACAGGCAAACGCCGACCCACGTCTGGGTCCACAAGCACAGCAGGCGCAACGCCTGGGCAAGACTGTGGATTCGATGAGCCGCGAGCTGATTCCGCTGCTGCGCTGCCTCACGAGCAGCGAAAGGATGCTGCTGCTCGAGCAAATGAAGAGCCTGGCACAGAGTCAACGGGTGCTCCTGGAGCACGTTGGGCGCTTCTTGAACGACGAGCGCAACGACGAGAGCGACGCGAACGCCGCGTCCGCCTGATACGGCGTCTGCACAATGAGGGCAAAGGGGTCAAGACGATTGCCGCAGAGCTTGGCATCTGCCCCAAGGTGGTGAGACGACAGCTGCGCCCGCGGGAGGCCACGCACCGAGAGCCCAAGCCCTCCAAACTCGAGCCGTTTCGCCCCCTGATACGCCAGCTGGTCAACGAGCAGGGGCTGAGCGCAGTGCGGGTGCTCGAGGAGATTCGGGCCGTGGGCTACGACGGCAGCTATAGCATCTTGCGCGATTGGATACGCAGCTTCCGCTTGCGCCCCGCGCGCCGGCCCCACCTGCGCTTCGAGACAGCGCCGGGTGAGCAGGCCCAGGTCGACCTCTCGAGCTACACCCTCGAGATGGAGGCAGGTCTCACGCCAGTCGTCTGCTTCTCCATGGTCTTTGGCTACAGCCGCTGGAACTTCATCCACTTCTTTCGCCATGCCGACGTGCACAACGTCTGTTTGGGTCACGTCTTGGCCTTCGAAGCGGCGGGCGGTGTGCCGCGCGAGATCCTCTACGACCGCATGAAACAGGTCGTGCTCGAGAGCCATCGCGACGGCGTCGTCTACCATCCCCTCTTCGAGCGCATGGCCCAACATTACGGCTTTCGCCCCATTCCGCTCGAGCCCGGTTACAAGGAAGGCAAGGGCAAAGTCGAGAATCCTTTTCGCTACATCGAGAACAATTTCCT
>JAVFAO010000282.1:0-9344 GCA_034002465.1 Myxococcota bacterium | reverse complement strand
GACCACCGGCGGAACGCTGTTGGAGAAGAGGTAGGGTCTGGCTTTCTGTCGCAACCAGGTGATCATTTCCTGAGGCCCAGCGACACAACCACCCGACGCACCGCCCAGGGCTTTGCCGAAGGTGGTGGTGATGACGTCGACGCGTCCCATGACGTCGTGGTGCTCGTGCGTGCCACGTCCTGTCTTCCCCATGAAGCCCGTCGCATGGCTGTCATCGACGAGAAGCAACGCATCATGCTTCTCCGCAAGCGCACAGAGCTCTGGGAGCGGCGCGATGTCTCCGTCCATGGAGAAAACACCGTCGGTGACGATCATGCGCAGCCGCTTGTCGGCTGCCTTGGCGAGGTCGGCATCGAGCTGCGCGAGCTCGAGGTGGGGGTAGATGAAGCGTTCTGCCTTGGCGAGTCTGACGCCGTCGATGATGGACGCGTGGTTGAGGGCGTCGGTGTGGATGCTACAGTCTTTGTCCATGAAGGGTTCAAAGACGCCGCCGTTGGCGTCGAAGGCGGCGGCGAAGAGGATGGCGTCGTCCATGCCCAGGAACTGAGCGACCTTCTCTTCGAGTTGCTTGTGGATTTCCTGAGTGCCGCAGATGAATCGGACCGACGAGAGCCCATAGCCCCAGCGGTCGAGGGCGGCGTGGGCGGCTTCGAGCACCTTGGGGTGATTGGCGAGGCCGAGGTAGTTGTTGGCGCAGAAGTTGAGGACCTCCTTCTCGCCGACGCTGATCCGGGCGCCCTGGGGACTGCTGATGACGCGTTCTTGCTTGAAGAGCCCCGCCTCTTTGATCGTGCACAGCGCTTGGCTGAGCTCCTCTTTGAGCTTGGAATACATGGTGGTCTCCCGATGAAGACGGCGCAAGCGGTGATTGCGCAGCGCGTCCGCTGCGCGTCGAAGCTCGCCGTGGGTATCTGCAATCGCTACTCGTGAAAGACGCGAGGCACCTCACCTGTGGGCAGCCTGACATCGAGGCGCACGCCATCGGCGCTCATTCCTCGTCGTTGGCGGGCGGCCTCGAGCTCGGCTTGCTCGAGGAAGAAGACCACCTTGGCGGCCATTCGCGGTCGCTCAAGCAGCTTGGCGAAGCCCTTTTCGAAGTCTTCGAGGAGGAACATGTGGGTGATGACGGGAGAGATGTCGAGGCGTCCTGAGCTGAGCAGGTTGCGCACCCTGTACCAGGTGTCGAACATTTTTCGCCCGTTGATGCCGACGATCTGGGCGCCCTTGAACACGAGCGAGGCGTTGTAGTCGATGGAGACGCTGCGGTCTGGAACGATCCCGAAGGCAGAGAAGCGTCCGCCTTTGCGCAGCATCTTGAGGCCATCATCGATGCCGGCGGCGCTGCCCGCCATGTCGAGGACAATGTCGGCACCGAAGCCGCGAGTGTGGTCTTTGACGTAGCCGACGCGATCGGTGTCCCGAAAGACGTTGAGCACGTGGTCGGCACCCATTTGCTTGGCGAGCTCGAGGTTGAAATCGCTCATGCCGACGACGAAGATGCTGGTGACGCCGAGGGCTCGGGCGACGCCGGTGGCGAAGAGGGCGATGGGGCCATCACCGATGATGACCATGGAGCGGCCGCCGACGTCATTGTCCTCGCCGAGCACGGCGTAGGTGGCATTTCCCAGGGGCTCCTGCACGGAAGCGAACTCGTAGGGAATGGATTGGTCGTTTTTCCAGGCCACCATGGCCGGCATTGCGATGTATTCGGCAAAGCAGCCGTTCATGTCCACGCCGAGGATCTTCATGTGCTCGCCGATGTGCATCTGCCCGACCCACGTCTGCAGATCTTGCAGGTCGGGGATGTGGGTTTCGGCTGAGACGTAGTCGCCAGGTTTGAGGACGCGCACCTCTCGGCCGACCTCGACGATTTCTCCAGCGAGCTCGTGACCCAAGACCTGAGGCAGGCGCCCGGGACCGATGCGGCTATCGGACCAGGGATCCCAATTGTAGATGTGAACGTCGGTTCCGCAGATCGAGGTTGCCTTGACTTTGACGAGGATTTCATCGTCTCGCAGGCGCGGTACGTCCATCTCGATGTAGCTTGCGCCCAACTCCGGCCGTTGCTTGACGACGGCCCACATCTTTTCTGGCATGGTTCCCCCGGAGACTAGAGCGAGCCTGCTCGCTCATTGAAGACTGTTGAGGTGACGCGAGGATGCGCCGCCTCGGGCAGTATAGAACTGCTGGTGGGGGCGTCAATTGCGCTTCGGGCTCCTCGAGCTGAACAGCAACGGAAAAAAAAGTGTGAGCGCGGCTCCACAACGCTCGTTCGCGATGAGTGGAGTTTGCTGTTGACTTCTGGTGTCTTAGTGGGGTGATGTGGTGAATCTACGAAACTTTTTCACCGCTCTCGTCCCGTGCTAGCTTGCGATTGGCCCGTGTTGGGTGAATGATGGATGGTGCGCTACGTGTCGCTCTTGGAGTGGCACGGATTGACGACAGCTCAGGGCGTTCGGGAAACCGAAGTGTTGTTTGCGCTTTGCAGATGTCGGGAGGATGGACCAGATGCAACGACCATTGGCTTGGTTGATCGTTGTTTTCGTGGTGGCGAGTCTGAGCGCGGTCACTGACTCTGCCTGGGCGAAGCCACCGAAGGGTGAGAACTCCGCCCGTAGCGAAACGCCGAAGAAGAGTAAGTCTGCCAAGAATAAACAGAAGTCGAAGAGCTCAACGAAGCAGAGCACGACGACCATCAAGCACGAGGTGAAGAAGGGAGAGACCCTTGGTGCCATCGCCAAGAAGTATGGTGTGGGCGTCAAGGATCTGGTGCGCTGGAACAAGCTGGCCAACGCTGACAAGCTCAAGATTGGTCAGAAGTTGAAGGTGCGCACCGTGACGGAGTCGACGAGCTCCACCTCGACTTCAGTGTCCCGTGATCGGCAGGTCATCTACGTGGTCCGCAAGGGCGACACGCTGAGTAAGATCGCCAAGGCCAACAAGGTCAGCGCCGAGCAGTTGCAGAAGTGGAATCGGGCGCTGCGCAAGAATCCAGACAAGCTCAAGGTGGGGCAGAAGATTACGATTTGGGTCGAAGGTCCTGAGCTCAAGTCGGCCTCCGTGGGCTCGGCCAACAAGGGCAAGCTCAAGGGTGGAGAGCAGCTCCCTGATGGCAAGGGCTACAAGGTCCGCAATCGCTCTCACTCCTGGGGGACCAACCTCACCGTCTCCACCATCATGACGGTGATGGCCAAGTATGCCGCCAAGTACCCCAAGGGTGCGCGCTTCGTGATTGGCGATCTGTCCTTCGAAAACGGTGGCAAGATGAAACCTCACCTGAGCCACCAATCGGGCCGTGACGTCGACATCAGCTTCGCTGCCAAGGGCAACGAGCAGCTCGATGGATTCGTCAAGATGTCGAAGAAGAACTTCGACGCTGAGAAGAATTGGTATGTCATCAAGAGCTTCGTCGACACTGGGGACGTGCAGTACATCTTTGTGAATTACGAGCTTCAGGAGCTACTGTATGAATACGCCACGGAGCAGGGCGTAAGTGAGTCCTACCTCGAAAAGGTGTTGCAGTACCCCAATGGCAAACGGAGTCATGAGGCCATTGTCCGTCACTCCAAGGGTCACGACGATCACATGCACGTGCGTTTCGTTTGCCCCAAGGGTGACAAGAGCTGCAAATAGGCACTGCTCGAGCTGGCGACGAAGCTCTTCCTCATCAGCTGTTGTCGGGAACTTGGCGAAACAGGCCAAGCGCCCAATCGACCAGACGTCGTAGCCAGGAGGCGAAGACTCGCTGCGAAGCAAGCCCGAAGGGTGCGTGACATGGATGGCACCCAACAACCAAGCGCCCAATCGACAAGAACTTGGGAAAGCAGGCCAAGCGCCCAAGGGACAAGAACTTGGGAAAGCAGGCCAAGCGCCCAATCGACAAAAAATACGCGCAGAAGCTGCGCATCGTCACGAGAGCATCATGGCCAAGATTGAGGCGACCGAGTCACGGAAGTTCAAAGTTCGTTGTGCGTTGGAGCGAGCCTACGCGAGCTTCGCCGATCCCGAGCAGATCAAGCGTTGTTTCGTGGACTTGGAGCGTTTCGAGCTGCTCTCCCCCAACAGCGCGCGTTGGGTTCAGCGCGAGAAAGCTGAAAAAGGTGTTCGCTTTCAAGCCGATTACTCCGTCGTCTATGAAGGCAACGGTCGCGATCAGGTCAGTTGGAAGAGTATCGCGGGCAACCTCGACACCCAAGGCACTGTTTCCCTTCGTGAGCTGCCAGGTGGCGAGCTGGAAATCGACTATCGCGAGACCCTCGCACCGGATCTGCCAATCCCGAAGCTTGCTGCGATGGTTTTCAAGCCGATCGTCGCGCGCGAGGTTCGTCAGGGCATCGCCAACTACCTCGATCGTGTGGAGCGCCTGCTCAACAGCAATGACTGATGTGCTTCGTGGCATCTTCGGGTTGCCCAAGTCCTCGCTGGCGTTGTACACTGCCTAAGGTTTGCTGCACGACCCGACGGGATTGCTACGCGCCCTCCGAACAGCTCGTTCGAACCGGACACGCGGTCAGTCGCGTCCCCAACCTGTCCTTGACGATTTCATGGCGAACGACCCCGTCCCACAGGTCAATGATCCCCTCATCGGCCGCGTGCTCGCCGAGCAGTACTATATCGAGTCGCTCATGGCGCGCGGCGGTATGGGGAACATCTACCTCGCGCGGCAGCAGCGGCTCGGAAAGGTCGTCGTGGTCAAGGTGCTGCGCCACGAGTTCTGTAAGGATGAGCGTGTCATCAAGCGCTTCCTCCGCGAGGCCCTCGCCGTCAGTCAGCTCAACCACCCTCACACCGCACAGGTCTTCGACTCAGGAGAGACTCCCGAGGGTGTGCACTACATCATCATGGAGTACCTCGAGGGGGAGAGCCTCGATCGTAGGATTGCGCGGGATGGGCACCTCGCCCCCGCTCTCGCTGTCAGTTTCGTTGGGCAGACTGCTGCTGCCCTCGCCGAAGCACATGCCAAAGGGATCGTCCACAGAGATCTCAAGCCCTCCAACATCTTCATCGTTTCCCCACATGGGGTGCCAGAGTTCGTCAAGGTCCTCGACTTTGGGATCGCCAAATTCTACGCCGGACGTGATGCGGGTGAGCTGACCAAACTCACGGCTGCGGGCTCCACCATGGGCACGCCCCACTACATGGCGCCCGAACAAATTCGCGGTGAGGAGGTCGATGCCCGCGCCGATATCTACAGCCTTGGCGTCATCCTCTGGGAAGCGCTCACCGGAAGACCGCCATTCAGCGGCGATTCGCCCATGGAGATCTTCCTGGGCCACCTCGAACACAAGCTCCCCAAGCTCTCGCAGCTCTATCCTCAGCTCAAGCTGCCGCCTGGGCTCGAGGAGATACTACGCAAGTGTCTCGCCAAGAAGCCCGGTGACCGCTTCCGCTCTGCGCACGAGCTCAAACAGGCCTTGGACATGGTCGCGGTCAGCGCATCCCCCTCGCTCGCCTCACAACGACTGCGTCTCAACGATATCAACGCCTACTCCCCCCCTGTGCCCACCGAGCTCAACCGGCGCGCCATGGGACGCCGCCTGCGATTCTGGATTGGCACCGTCTCCGCTGCCGTGGCTGCCGTGGCGGTGCTTTCGCTGCTGCTCATCTGGCTCATCAAGGACAAGGAGCAACATCAAACCGCTGCTGCTCCAGTAGCTCAGGCCTACGTGAAGGTGTTCAGTGAGCCTGCTGGTGCTGATGTCTTGCTCGATCATCAGCTTCGAGGCGTCACCCCGACACAGTTGAGCCTGTCACCTCCCAAGCAGGTCTCCATCGAAATCCGGGCGGCTGGGCTCGAGGCCGTCATCGCGGACGTCTCTCCCTCGGACAAGGAAGTGCGTGGGCTCATTGTCGCGCTCCAGAGCTCAGGTACGGGTACCGAGGACGACGAGAGCATGAATATCTGGGTCGAGACCGAGCCCAGTGGTGCGCTGGTGAGCGTGAATGGACAGGCGCTCGGCGAGCGCACGCCCTGTCGCGTCAAGACGGTAGCCAACGGTTCACCCATCGAGCTTATCTTGCAGCGAGACGGCTTTCTCGATGAACGCTATGTGACCGTCACTCAGCCCGGTTCCACGCTCGTGATGAATTCACGGCTCGTGCCGCGCTGACCGATGGCGCGATTCGGACCATACGAGATCCTTCGCCCTCTCGCGGCAGGCGGGATGGGAGAGGTGCTCTTGGTGCGCCTTTCACGCCAGGGCCAATTTGAGAAGCGGCTGGTCATCAATCGTATTCTTCCGCAGCTCTCGCAGCGAGAAGAGTTTGCCTCGATGTTCTGTCAGGAGGCGCGCACGGCGGCTTTGCTGTCTCACCAGAACATCGTCCAGATCTTCGATTTTGGGGAGGTCGACGGCCAGAGCTACATCGCGATGGAGTACGTTGATGGGGTCGACCTCGCGGCGCTCTTGGCGCGCGAGGGAAGGCTTGCTCCCAGAGAGGTGCTGGCCATCGCACAGGCTGCCCTGAGAGGCCTCGACTATGCACATCGCGTTCTCGATCCCAATGGTGAGCCACTGGGGCTGGTGCATTGCGATATTGCCCCCAAGAATCTTCTGCTTTCTCGGGAAGGCGAGATCAAATGGATTGATTTCGGGCTAGCCAAGCTCTCGCAGCAGGACGGCCGCATCGCCGGAACTCCTGCCTTCATGGCACCCGAGCAAGCGCTGGGTGCTGCGCTCGACGCGCGGGCCGATATCTTCTCCATGGGGGTGAGCTTGTATGTGCTGCTCACGGGGGTGTTGCCCTTTGGCGCACCTGAGCAGCCGCTGTCGAGCTATCTCGAACGGGTCAATCAGCGGGACTTTGCGCTACCGAGTGAGCGATGCCCTGAGCTGGGAAACCATTTCGATCTGCTCATCTCTCGCGCCTTGTCTGCAGACCCAGTGGACCGCTATCCCAGTGCGCGGGACATGCTGGATGATGTCGATCGCCTCATTGTCGCGCTTGGCCTCTCAGCCCCGCATGAGCTCGCTGCCTTGGTCCGGGCGTCTTCGCCCGTGCTGCCCCCTGCGGCGCTCGAGCCCACCTTCGTGAGCGATGAGCCCATTGCCAATGAGCCCCTCGCGAATGAGCCTGCTGTTGCGCTGCTGGCGGCGCTCTCACAGAGCGACGAAAGGGAACCCAGTGCCCCTGCTTTGGCCTCCAGCCTGAGCGCTGAGTCGAGGGAGCAGGCTGAAAGTGAAAGCCAGCCAGCGCCAGGCGTTCGAGAGCCGAGTGCGAGAGCGCGATGGTTCTGGTTGGGGGCGATGGTCTTGGCCGTCGGTTTGCTTGCGATGTGGGGTCAAAGCGCGTTTCGCTCGGATGAGCCCAAAGCTCGGAGCGCGCCACAAGTCGAGGCCAGCTGGGCTTTGGAGCTGAGCAGCGAACCAACGGGGGCACAGGTCTTCCTCGAAGGAGAGCTGCTTGGGCTTAGCCCCCTGCGTGTCGACGGTTTTGAGGCGGGCGAATATCGATTGGTGTTCGAGAAGCGTGGCTGGCGCAGTCACACCGAAAGGGTCGAGCTTGGGCCTGAGGGGGGCGTGCTGCAGCGGGCAGTGCGTCTGGACTTGGCTCAGGGGCAGCTGCTGTTGAGCGTCACGCCGGATGATGCGCAGGTCAAGCTCAATGAGCAGTTCTTGAAGCTCGACGGCAAGGCAGTGTCGCTTCCTGCTGGACCGCATTCCCTGTTGGTGACGCGGACTGGTTTTCAGCCGCTGCTGCGCTCGGTGGACATCATTGATGGGCAGCAGACGACGCTGGAGCTGGTGCTCGAGCCGCTCTGGGCGAGTCTTTCGATTGAGGCTGAGGGGGCCAAGCAGCTCGTCTTGCAGCTCCCTGAAGGGGAGAGCTCCGAGTGTGTGCCGCCTTGTCGCTTCGAGCAGCTCTTGCCTGGGAGCTATCGGCTGAGCATGGACTGCAGCGCTGAGAGCACCTCCTTTTCTTTGGTCGCTGGCGAGCAGCGAAAGCTCAGACTGGATTGTCCAAGCGCCGTCGAGCCGCGCCGGATCGAGCTGCGTGGAGTGGGTGGGCGTCTGAGCGCAAAGTCGGGCAGTGGCAGCACCGTCTTCGTGCGTGATGAAACGGTCCAATTCGAGGCGGGCGGGTACCAGCTCACGGCGGCGCTGAGCTTGGAGCGTGGTGGCGCGGTGCTGGGCGCTCGAGTGGTGCCCTGGTCGCAGCTCCTCTTGGACGGGAAGCGCCGAGCTTCACCGCTTGTCGACGTGACGCTCAGGCCTGGTCGACACAGCTTGCGATTGGCGTCAGCGCCGCGACTGGGTATCGACATCGTTGTCCCGCGCTGAGCGCGAGCCTGGCGAGAGAGGCAATTCCTCGAATCCGCTGGTGACCTTGGGTCTGCCTTGGGTCTGTGCTAATGAAACGCGCTGGCTGTGTGACGAAGCTGCTTGGCACAGCGGGTCTTGGCCGGCGGCAAAACAACCATGGAAGGCCAAGGTGACCCTGATGCAGATGCGAAAACTGAATATTTCCAGAATGTTGCGTTGGGTTGGCGTGCCCTTGTGGTGTGCAGTGTTCATCGTTGGGTTCTGCGCTTGCGATGATGATTCGCCTCGGCAGGATGCGACAGCGCCAGACCTTGCGGAAGATGGCGAGCTGTTGACTGACGGTGATGACGAGCTGGATGTGCCAGACGCGGAGCTTTCCGACGCAGAGCTTTCGGATACTGACATTGAGGATGTCGAGCTTTCAGACGAAGTGGAGCTCGACACGCTGCCTGATTGGCCAGACCTCGAGCAGGAAGCGTGCGTTGAGCGCAGCGCACTGCGGCAGGTGTTCTTTGGCGATTTGCATCTTCACACGGCGTTCTCCTTCGATGCTTGGGCCTACGGTTTGCGTTTGAGCCCGGACGATGCGTATCGTTTCGCCAAAGGTGAGCGTGTGAACATTGCGCCGCTCGATGAGAACGGTGAGGGCACGCGTTCGGTGCAGCTACGCCGGCCCTTGGACTTCGCGATGGTCAGCGATCACAGCGAGTTCTTTGGGGAGACGGCGCAGTGCACCGAGCCCGAGGCGGCGGCATATGGACACCCGAACTGCCAGATGTTGCGTGAGGGTTCATCGGGCGTGACCCTATTTGGTCTGCAGTTTTCTCTGAATTCCCCGCGGATGCCGATTTGTCCCTCGTCGCAGCGAGACTGTGTCAGTCAATCGGCGGCGAAGGTTTGGCAGGAGATTCAGGATGCAGCCCATCGGCATCAGGACTTCAGCTCTGCCTGCAGTTTCACGACCTTTGTTGGTTTCGAGTACACCAACACCAAGCAGATCAGCAATCAGCATCGAAACGTCATCTTCCGCAACGAGCGTGTTCCGGCGCGCCCCATTTCCTATTATGGGGCGCGCAGTGC
>JAVFAO010000281.1:0-9393 GCA_034002465.1 Myxococcota bacterium | reverse complement strand
TTGCTGCAGTGCTCAGTGGGCTCGAGGATCCCAGCGCGGATGTTCGTCGCGAAGCCATCGCGGCGCTGTGCACCCACTGGGATTTGATGCTGGTGGCTCGGGGGGCCGAGGCGCTGGGGGCTTTGCTCGAGAGCGAGGCGAGCAGTGAGCGCATCGCTGGGGGCGCCATTCTCGCAAGACTCAATGATCGTCGACATTTACGGATGCTGACCCCGTTGTTGCTGGATCCCGATATCGCCGTGCAGCAGGCTGCAGCGCAGCACCTGAGCGCGCGGGTCGACGAGAGCTGTGGCTTCCTCCTCGATGAGCTGCTCGCGGCCCTTCCCCAGGCGCACAGCCGAGCTCAGCAGCCATTGGTGGAAGCGCTGCTCGCCATTGGCGATAGCCGAGTGAGCGAGGCGATCCTCGCTCACGCCGACGCCCTACCTCTTGGCTTGCTCCAGCGCTGCGCCATCTTTTTGGCCTCGCAAGGGGAGCCGACGGTGGACTTGCTCAGGTCCATTGCCCAGGACGCGGGGCGCTCTCATCCCGAGCGTATTCTGTCGGTGCAGAGCCTAGCCTTAGGCGGCAAGCAGCGGCGCGACTTTCTGAGTGAACTCGCGCGCTGTGAGCTGACCGAAGCCTACAGTACCCTACGGGATGGACATCAATGCCTGCAGCTCTTCGTCCCCCAGCTTCCGCACGCGCTCTCTCCGTCTGAGCCGGAGGGAGACGAGCAGCCACCGGAGTCGGCACCTCCCAGTATTCTGATGCGTTTGGACGACGCTTCGGAAATCCTCCAGCTCGCGCTCGCGGACCGACGCCGCGAGGCGCTCGAGCTGGTCGTCGAGATTGTTGGCTTCGCGTCTCGTCATCCAGATTTCGATACCATCAGAAGCTATTGCTTCAGTCCCGATCCAGTGGCTCGCTCCTACGCCATCGAAGCCTTGGAGAATGTTGCCGATCGGCCGGTCTTCGAGTTGCTGCTGCCCTTTCTCACCCTCGATCCCAAGGACGAGCTGAGGATGGCCCTCGGGGAGCTTGGGGAGCGCTTGGGGCTCGCCCGCAAAGAGGATGACGTGCTCGCCCGAAGGCTCGAGGACCCTCATCCCTGGCTGCGCGCGTGCGCCTTGTTTGCTGCCACCAAGAGCGTGCACTCCGGGGCTGGAGCGGCGGCGTTGCGCTGCCAGCAGGAGGCCGATCCCATCCTCAAGGAGACTGGGGCTTGGGCTGAGCAGTGGCTTGCCGCCCGCGCAGCAGCGGGCCGTCGCTGAGCACCCTTTGGGACGCTGCAGCTCGGGCGCGGGCTCGAACGGTCGGTTCCAGATCGTCCGCCCGTTGCAGCCGGTCACCAGATGTGCTGCCTGATTGCTGGCACGCGCCTAGAGCGAGGGGGGCAGGCAGGGCTGAGCGGCATCGAGGCGGGAAACTGAGGTCAGAGCGAGTCCGCTCTGTTCGTTGTTGCTTTGCACACAGAATCGTGAGTCCACCGCTTCGCCAGCGAGTGCGGCCTCAGCCCACGCGGAGAAGGCCAAGCCATCTGCTGAGGATTGATAGCAGTAGCGAAACACGTGGGGATGAGGCAGTCGGAAGCCCAGCACCGACCAAGGGGCTTGGCTCCAGTCGGTGTCTCCTGGAGAGGCATAGACGGCGTGAGGCAGCGCCCCGGCGCTGCACCGCGCTTCAGGAGCGAGGGGAAAATGCGCATCAGCGGCGGCATCCCGGTAGGCAACAGAGGCAACCCCGAGGCTCTCGAGCATGATCAGTGCCTCGACTTCCTTGCCCTTCCGCATGTATTCGAGAATAGCAGGGCCTGCAGACACTCCCAGCTCAGCGAGGGAGAGCGGAGGGGACAGTTCGAGCTGCCACTCGATGCTGTTCGGCAGCAGCAGCAGCTTGGCTTGCGCGGATTTGAGCATTTTTGCGGTGATCAGCAAGGACTCGCCGAGGTCTGCGGCGATGGGGGAGGCGACGAGCGCTTCGAAGTCGATCTGCAGCTCGGCGAGGGTCGCTGTGGAGGTGATGGAAGCAGTGGACAACGAGCTGACCAGCGCGTCCTCCAATCCGAACACGGAGAGGACCGCGTCGTCGCGCTCTTTGAGGAGGTAGTGCAAGGTCTGCTGTCCGGTTTTGGTGCTGCTGAGCTGGCCAATCTGTATACGATCGTCTGCGCATTTTCCCTGCACCGGACGTCGTTGACTGAGGCAAGCCAGGCCATGTCGGTGCAGGTCGATGCTGGCGTCTTTGTCGATGATGGCGATGGCGAGTGGGGGGGTAGCGCTGCCTCCTGCGCCGACGAAGGCCTGCACCCGCTCGAGGCTATCGAGCTGGGCGTAGCGGGCGGTGGCGGGGACGAGGTCGCGCCAGAGCAGGTGTGGCAGGTAGATGCCCCATGCGGGTGCCATCAGGGGGAGTAGCCCTGCTTCGACGGTGAGGGCCTGCAGCAGCATGTTGAGCTTGAGCTCGCGTGGTGGAGAGAGTCCTTCCTCGACCCAAGGTCCGTCGAAGGCGGCGATGAGCGGTGAGAAGCCGGCCGCAAAGATGGAGCTGGGCACATCGAGGCTGGGTTGAGGTTGGAATTGGGCGACCAGCTCGGCGCGGCTCTGGCAGAAGTGGGCGGCGGCGACGATGCCGCGTTGTTTGCTGCTCTCGAGGCTGAGCGAGCAGAAGGGGGAGCTATCGGCGAGGAGCAGCTCTGCGCTCTGGGCGGCAGAGCGCAGCTCATCGATGCGATGGGGATTGCTGGCGGCGGCGGTGAGCAGGAGCAGGGTGTTGAGTTGGCGCAGGCCGCGCAAGTCGGCGCTGGCGTAGAGGTCAACATCGGGGTTTTCGGGAGCGACGAGGCGGCTTGGGGTCAGGTCTTGGCGCTCTCCCGCGACGAGCTGGGCGACCTGTCGGCTTGCAGCGAGGTGCTGGTTGAGCTCGTCGGCGTTGAACCAGGGCAGGAAGAAGAGATCGAGGCTGAGGTAGTTGTTTCGCTCGTTGATGCCGATGGCGAAGGAGCCGTTGATGTCGAAGACGGCTTCATACCCCTCGATGGCTTGCGCTGGGGTGCTTGCGAGCGCGCTGAGCGCGCCGGAGAGGAAGGCGCGTGCCTTGTCTCTGTCGTCGAGTGGGATGAGCAGTCTCAGCACGAGTGGGATGCTGCGCAGCGTGTCCTCGGCAGCGGCGAGTTTCATGAGGGCGTCGGTGAGCTCGGGGGCGTCGAGGATGGCGCGAATGACGTTGCGTTCATCTTCTGCGCAGCGCAGCGCGAGCTGCACGATGATGTGTTCTTGAGTGGCGAGGCCGCTGGCAGTCCATTCAGCGGGTTGCAGGAGCTTGACGAGATCCTGAAGGCCTTGCTCGAGCGCGAGGGAGAGGTGCTCAGCGGTGCTGGGGTCGAGCTGAGCGAGGACTTGCTTGCCTTTCTCGAGGTCGTTGAGCAAGGTCTCGGGGCGGATGAGGATGAGCCCGAAGGCATCGGGCAGACCTTCGGTGGCGAAGGCTGCTGGCCAGGCGCTGGGCGGCTTTGGGTCTGGGACTGAGGCCGCGTCGAGCTCCTGCGGCGCAGCGGCGGCTGTGTCGTTGACGGTGTCGGTGTTTGTCGGTGCTGGTTCAGCGGTCTCTTTTTGTCGATTCGGCGCTTGGCCTGTTTCCCCAAGTTCTTGGTCTTGGCGTGCGGCGGGAGGGGCGGCGTCGGGAGCCGCCTCTTTCGGGGGCGTGCAGCCCAAGCTCACGAGCGCGAACACCAGGCTGACGACAAGCCACACGGCAACGCTGTGGCGTTCCGGACTTCTTGTCGATTGGGCACTTGGCCTGTTCTCCCCATTTCTTGTCGAATGGGCACTTGGCCTGTTCTCCCCATTTCTTGTCGAATGGGCACTTGGCCTGTTCTCCCCATTTCTTGTCGAATGGGCACTTGGCCTGCTCTCCCAAGTCGTTGCGTGCCATTCCTGGCACGTAACCTTCGGGCTGCCTTCGCAGCGAGTCTCCGCTTCCTGGCTGCGACTTGAAGTGACGGCGTTCGGGGACTGCAGGTTGGTGCTCATGCGCGTTGGCTCCTCGTCGCAGCTGCGGAGAGGGTCAGGATTTCATATTCCGAGGTGTTGAAACCGCTGCGGAGATAGGTGTCGATGGCAGGGCGGTTGTGCGTGTGCACGTAGAGTCGCAGTTCTTGTCCATTGGGCGCTTGGCCTGTTTCCCCAAGTTCTGCATCACCGGCGAGTGCGATGACATGCTCGAGCAGCGCGGAGAAGACACCTCGTCGACGGAAGCTGGGGAGCACATACACCGACTGGAGCCAGAGATGCCAGCGGTTGTTCCAATCGCTCCACTCGCGCGTGAGCATGAGCTGTCCGACGAGGGAGGCGTTCTCCAATTGCCCGTTTGGGCTCCGGTTTTCTTGTCGATTGGGCGCTTGGCCTGTTCCCCCAAGTTCTTGTAGATTGGGCACTTGGCCTGTTCCCCCAAGTTCTTGTAGATTGGGCACTTGGCCTGTTCCCCCAAGTTCTTGTAGATTGGGCACTTGGCCTGTTCCCCCAAGTTCTTGTAGATTGGACGCTTGGCCTGTTCCCCCAAGTTCTTGTCGATTGGGCGCTTGGCCTGTTTCCCCAAGTTCTTGTCGATTGGGCGCTTGGCCTGTTTCCCCGAGTTCCTGAACAGGGTGATCTTGTAAAGGCTGCGGTTCACAGACCCAGTATTCTGCGCGCGCTGGATCGTCGAGGCAGGCTTGAATTCCGTTGCGCAGGGTGACGGAGGCGAGTTGCAGTCCTTCGGACTCCAGTGCGAGGGCCATTCCGAAGTCAACGAGCTGCGGCAGATCTGCCTGTTGGGCGCGCCTGATGTGAAACCGCTTCAACGTGTTATCCAGGGAATGAGTGAGGTGCTGCGGCCGCTTGAGGACGCGGCGTCTCGCCTGACGATCTTTCGCTGTAATGGCCTCGTT
Organism: Myxococcota bacterium; assembly: GCA_034002465.1. Taxonomy (GTDB): domain Bacteria; phylum Myxococcota_A; class Bradymonadia; order UBA4248; family JAVFAO01; genus JAVFAO01. The sequence continues at coordinate 4,487 of JAVFAO010000281.1, read as the reverse complement.
CGTCAAGCCGTGCAGCGCAGGTTGCGCTGGGATGGAAGCGGCTTCGCTCGATTTGGGGATCGACCATGGCCGCGTGCGACTTGCGTTGCCGCGGGGGGCTGTTCATACTGGTGGCGTGGGACGTTGTGGGGATGCAAACGAAGCTGAGCGAAGGGCAGGCATCCTCTCGACATTCCGAAGGGGAGCCAGGAGGCGAAGTGTCGCTGCGAAGCAAGTCCGAAGGGTGCCTGCCAAGGAAGGCAGACTGTGCCGAGAGCGAGCCAATGCGAGAGCGACCCGCATCCTGGACAGAGACAAGACAAAGCCCTTGTTCCTGAGCAGTTCCCGACAGATTCGCTTCAAATTTCTATTTGAAGTTGCGCCACATCCGATCATCTTGGGAGGAAGAGATGAACGCACTCCAGGCCATTGCGACGCGACGTAGTATTCGGAAGTTTTCGGATGAGCAGGTTTCCGAGGAGACCATTCGAGCGCTCTTGGAGGCGGCGATGGCGGCGCCTTCGGCGGGCAACCAGCAGCCGTGGGTGTTCGTGTTGGTCGATCGTCGGCCGCTCTTGGAGGAGATCTCCCAGATCCATCCCTTTGCGGGGATGGCGAAGAGCGCCGCTGGTGCGGTCGTGGTGTGCGGGGATCTCGAGCGGGAGCGCTACGCCGGTTACTGGGTGCAGGATTGCTCGGCGGCGACGCAGAACCTGCTCCTGGCGGCGCATGCCTTGGGGCTGGGCGCGGTGTGGGTGGGGATCTATCCCTCACCAGATCGCGTCGATTCTTTCCGCCGCTTGCTCTGTCTTCCCGCGTCGATTGTGCCGTTGGCCTTGGTGCCCTTTGGCCGCCCGGCTGAGAACAAGGCGGAGTCGGGGCGTTTCGACGAGCTTCGGATACATCGCAACACCTGGTGACCCGCGGGCCCAGAAGCCTGACGCCCCGATTTGCAGCCTGCGCTGAGCGCGTTGATGTGCTTTGACGCGTTCGCTCAGGCAGCTTGTACCATCAGCAATTCCCGAGAATTGTCAAGAAGATGCGTGTCCGTGGCTGACTGTCGGTTGCGTCGAGGACGAGGCGGATCCAGCTCTTGACGCTGGACCGCAGGGAAGGTCTTGTTGATCGGGCGCTTGGCCTGTTCCTGAACTTTTTTTCTTGCTTGCTGGGCCCTCTCATGCTTCCATGCGCGACCACTGAGCGCCAGAACTGTCGTCTCAGCGCCGAAGCCGCGCCTTCGGCAAGGTGTTTCCAAGTCAACGCTTTCTACAAGGATCTCGTCATGAAGTATCTCTCTCTGTGGATTTTGATTCCCTTCGCCGCTTTGAGCTTGACCGCCTGTGATGACGATCCGGACGATCCCAAGCCTGCCGACACCAGCGAGACCGCGGATGGCACGGACCAGACCGGCTGCTGTCCCAACGCTCCTGCGAATGAGTACCACATTTCCATCACTGGTATGGCCATCGATCTGAGTACCAACCAAGGTGTGGCAGTGGCCCTGGCGCCCATCTCTCCCATGGATGCCCTGACGGCGCCGACGCCGACCCACATCACTGAAGTGGATGCTGGGGCAGATGGCAGCTTCTCGATTGATTGCTTCGACGTCAGCGGTGTTGCGTTGGGTATGGTGGTGCTGGCCGACGACGCTGGCTTCGACGGCGCTGCCGGTACCTACTTCCCCACCAGCACGGGTGTGAAGGCCTGGGCCAGCGACGCCGAGAAGGTCTGCGTCGAGGGCGCGACGGTGTTTGCGGTTCCCAACACCATGGTGGCCGGTCTCGATCAGCTACCCGATCTGGACTCGGTGAACGACGGTTTTGCGATGGGCCTGGTGCTCGATGCTTCGAATCAGCCCGTTGCTGGTGCCACCCTCAAGCTCGCCGATGGCTCGCCGTTGAGCAAGGTCTACTACCCGAAGGCCGACTTCTCGGCGTTCGATGGCACGTCCACCGACGTGACGGGGCTCTTCGTGCTTCCGCAGTCCAACTTTGCTGCTGGTCTGCAAGTGATTACTGCCGAGAAGGATGGGATGGTCTTCGAGACCTCGCAGGCCTCTGTGAAGCCGGGCTACTGCTACTTCTTCATGGTCTCGGCCGAGTAGTCCACCAGGGGCGCGTCCTTGTCCGAGCCTGGGCGCTCAGCGCTCTTCAAGCCGCGGCGGGGCTTGGCTTAGGCAGCGCCGCAGGCAGGCTTCGCATGGGGCGATGGCGGGTTCGAGTGGCGTGAGCGCCTCTCTCGCAAAGCCAGCGCGTTCGAGTGGCGAGGCGCTTTCCCACGCTTTCCTGCGCTGCCTTCGGTGGAGTCGGCGACACAAGAGCTTGCTCGGTCGCACAGGCCAAAGCTGAGGACTCAGCTCTTGCTGCTCCGACCAACTCAGTCCGAGGCTTGCGGCGCTGTCGCTTTGTGTTTTGCTGGGACTGGTCAAAGCCCTCTTGCGTTCCCACCTTGTGAAGCTGCGATCCAAGCGTTCTCGACGAAGCTCGTTTCGCATTGATTTCGAGCCGCTCCATCTTCGGGTTCGTCTTTGGACTCGTGTTTGTTTGTGCAGGGCGCTGGCAACTACAGTCCCAGCGCCGAGCCGCTGTTCCTCTGCACGTGCTTTGGGAATCGCTGATTGACTGACGCTGTGATTGAAACGCTGTTGTTGTCGCTGGCTCATCGACGTCTGCTGCTCGAGCTGTGCTTTGGGCGCTCAAAGTCCTAGGGCTGCGTCTGGCGCGGGTGGTCGTCGTTCCGCTCCTCGCGCCCATCGCGCGCAGGCAGCTTCCCCCTGATGCTCGCCCAATCTTCGTTTGTCTCAGGAGTTCCGCATGAAGCGTTCGATCCTCGTCCTATGCTCGCTCATTCTTTTTTTGCCTCAGGAGGCCGCCGCAGGCGGCTTCCTGATTTATGAACACGGAGCCTCGGCGACGGGCATGGCCAATGCCCGAACGGCGCTCTCCGATGACGTCAACGCTCTCTACTTCAACCCTGCGGCGATCACCGAGCTCGAGGGGCTGCAGGTGCAGCTGGGGATGACCGCGATACTCCCGTTCATCTCCTACGAAGCCCAGGGAGCACTCGACAGTCCCCGCACCTACAACCGCATTTCCGGGGAGACGGTGGTCGTCAACGATGGACTCAACGACGCGTCGATCTCTGGCTTCTTCCCGCCTTACCATGCCTACATCAGCTACAACATCCCCGATACCGGGGTTGTCGTGGGCTTTGCAGCCAACAACCCCTTCGGTCTGGGTACCACCTGGCCCGATGACTGGGATGGTCGCTTCATCGCCATCGAGACGGAGATCCAGACCTTCTTTTTTCAGCCCGTGGTGGCGGTCGATATCGCGAAGCTCGCCGGTTTCGACGAGCACTTCAAGCTCTCGCTGGCAGCAGGCTACAACTTCGTCTACGGTCGGGCGTCACTCGCCAAAGGGATTGATCTTCGCGTTGCAGAACGCTTTTTTGCAGGGATCGAGAATCCAGAAGGCAAGCTGGAGATGAAAGGCGACGGCTTTGGACATGGTTGGAACGCGGCGCTCTTTGCGCAGGTTCCACGGCTTTTGGCTTTTGGCTTCTCTTTTCGTTCGCCCGTGAGCATCGAATTCGAAGGGGATGCGAGCTTCTCTTTCAATCAAGCAGGCGAGGAGGCCATCGAGCGTCTCAACTCGCTGAACCCTGTCGTCTTTCCCACCAAGACCACGGGCAGCGTGGAGATCGAGATGCCGATGAACATGAACGTCGGTGTGGCCTTTTTGGGGGTCGAGCGGCTGACCATCGCCGCCGATTTCTACTATGCCTTCTTCTCGAGCTACAAGGAGCTGGCGGTTCGCTTCTCCTGCGTCAATGATGATCCTGCCTGCACCCTCGACGAGCCGCCGATCGAGAAAAACTGGAACGATTCGTGGCAGGCATCGCTTGGAGCAGAATACAAGATTGCTGATGTGTTGCCGCTTCGTTTGGGCTACGGCTATGTGTCGCAGGCCGTCCCGGAAGAAACCTACGATCCTTCACTCCCCGATGGCGGGCGTCAGCTTCTGACCGCTGGCATTGGCTACGAGCACGACTGGTTCGATGTCGATTTGGGATACATGTTGGCGATTTGGTCAGGTGAGAAGAAGAACGACGTCGGCGGCGAGGACGACAACCTCAACCCCAATGGCAAGGCCAACGGCGCCTATGATACCGTCACCCACCTCATCGCGCTGAGCCTCAGCGCCAGTTTCTAATGGGGTGGAGAGAATACAGGAGTGAGTTGTGAACCAGGATTTTCGATTGCGTGTGCTGAGCTTGGTTCTCGTGTTCTTCATGCTGGGCTGTGGAGAGGAAGAGAAGGCGGTCGTTCCCGACTTCACGCTGCTGCTCTTCCAAACCAACGATTCGCATTCGCATCTGCTCGGCCTCCCCAACGCAAACTACGAGCCGAGCGTGCTTGGGGATGGGACTGTGGGCGGTGCAGCGCGTATCGCGACGCTCGTCGCCCAAGCACGCACCGAGAACCCGAACGTGATGCTGTTTTCGGC
>JAVFAO010000280.1:0-9446 GCA_034002465.1 Myxococcota bacterium | reverse complement strand
CCACAGATGGCCTCTTCGCCGCAGTCCGCGGGGCAGTTGCTGCTGGTCTCGCCTTCGTCGCAGACGCTGTTTCCGCAGGTTTCGATGGCGCAGTCGGCGGGGCAGTTGGCGGCATCTTCATCGCCTTCGCAGACCGCATCGCCACAGGCGGCCTCTTCACCGCAATCCGCGGGGCAATTCGTCCCAGTCTCGCCTGCATCGCAGACGCTGTTGCCACAGGTCTCGAGCCCGCAGTCGGCGGGGCAGTTGGCGGCATCTTCATCGCCTTCGCAGACCGCATCGCCACAGGCGACTTCTTCACCGCAATCCGCGGGGCAATTCGTCCCCGTCTCGCCGTCATCGCAGACGCTGTTGCCACAGCTCTCGAGGGTGCAGTCGGCGGGGCACGAGGCGGCGTCTTCAGCAGCGCTGCATTGCCCGTCGCCGCAGCGGTCGGCGGGGCAATCTTTGGCGCAATTGCTCGTATTTTCGCCTTCTTGACAGATTTGGTCGCCGCAAAGGGGGACCTGACTCTGCTCTTCTTCACCGCAGGCGACGAACAACCAGGCGAACACGAGGAACACGGAGAGCTTCTTCATTGGGGGCCTCACGAGTGGAGAGGTGGGGGGACCAACAAGCGCCTCTCCGAAAGTACCAATTGGCAGGGAAGACGCAACCCGCTTACAGGAACTTGGGGGAACAGGCCAAGTGCCCAATGGACAAGAAGTTGGGGAAACAGGCCAAGCGCCCAATCAACAAGTGGGGGGAATCGGGCCAAGCGCCAATCGACAAAAAAGACCAAGCGCCCAATCAACAAAAAAAACAAAAAAACTGGGAAGCATGGCTTCAACACAGAGGTCGTGACTGAACTGGGCTTCGCAGGATTGCAGACTCGGGGAGCTCGACGCCCTCCTCGAACGAGACCCAGAGCAGCTCGCTGGACCTGGCGCGCGAACGAGGCACGCCCTCCTCGTCGACGATCTCCCGCACAGTCACGCTCCCCTCGAGGCCCGGCGCGATCCACTCGAGCAGCTCGCCAGGTGTGAATGGGTTCGTCACCTCCAGCAGCTTCTCTCCGGCCCTCGAGCCTCGAACATAGGCCATCACCCGCGTCTCGGACACCGGCCGATTATGGGTCTGGAGGCGCGTGGGATCCTCAGGCGTGCCAAACGCAAAACCGACGTCGTAGGGCCGATGGCTGACGCGCTCCAGCTCGCTCATCCACTCCGCGCGATAGCTGTACCCCTGTGGATCCGCCGCGTAGGCGTCCAAGGCCGCCCGATAGACCCTGGCGACGTTGGCTACATAGTACTCGCTCTTCATGCGGCCCTCGATCTTCACCGAGCGCACGCCGCTCTCCACCACCGCCGGGATATGTTCAATCAGCGCGAGATCCTTGGAGCCGAGAAAGATCGTCCGCCCTCCCTCCTCGAAGACAGGGATGGCCTCCCCAGGTCGCTTCTGCTCCACGAGCTGCCATTCCCAGCGACACGTGTGTTTGCACTCCCCTTGGTTGCCGCTTTTTCCGGCCAGGTGAGCGGAGAGGAGACACCGTCCTGAGATCGCGACGCACATCGCCCCATGAACGAAGACCTCCACCTCCAAGCCCGAGCCTTCGGCGATCGCAGCGGCGTCGGCGAGGGACGCCTCACGCGCCAGGATCACACGCTTCGCGCCGAGCCCTGCGAGCAGCCTCGCCGCCTCGACGTTGGCGATGCTCATCTGAGTGGAGATGTGCACCGCGAGCTCTGGGCGCCTCGTCCGGACCAAGGAGAGCGCCCCCAGATCCCCGACGATGATACCGTCCATCGGAATCGATGACGTGGCCTCGAGCCAGCTCTCGAGCGCCTCGAGATCTCGTTGAAAGAGCACCCGGTTCAGCGCCACATAGAGCCGCTTCCCGCGCGCACCGGTGAGCTCGGAGGCCCGCCGAAGCTCCTCGATGGAGAGCTCCACTGCACCAGGTCGCAGTGAGAACCCTCCGGCCCCCACGTAGACCGCATCGGCCCCATATTCAATCGCACGAAGCAACTTCGCCAGGTTTCCCGCCGGGAGCAACAACTCAGGGATCGCGCTCATCTCTCCTCCTCCAAGCTGGCCCTCGTTATCACGGAGGCCAACCTGGGACCAGCACTTTCTCCTTCGTCGGCGCCGGTGTCTGTGCTCGTGCTCTACGAAAACCACGGGGCGCTCGGTTGGTGTGGGCTGACTGCAGGCTCAGCCGAAGAGGGCGATGTGGAGCAGAACCCCCAGCGTTTGCAGGCTCCCCTCGTTCCTCACTTGTTGGTATTCGTTCGCTCTCGCGAGACCCTCGCAGCGCTGCGCAGACGCATCGGATGCGCCCGCGACAGACGCTGACTCGTGCCTCGCTTCGCTCACTTCTTGTCCATTGGGCACTTGGCCTGTTCTCCGAAGTTCTTGTCGATTGGGCACTTGGCCCGATTCCCCCAACTTCTCGTTCCTCGTTCCTGTCTCCGAGACGGCGCAGCGAAACCCGATGAAGTTATTCTCTCCATCTTCGAGTATGGCGTTGGCCCCAAAGAGGTCATGGTAGAGGGAGTAATTCCCTCCTCGCACCCAATGACGCCCCTCTCCATCCCCATCCTCGACCCACTCCCGAACATTGTCGGCCAAATGGAGCACTCCAAAGGGACTCGCCCCTTCGTCCATCGAATCGACCTCCACCGTCCAAGGGAAAAGATGGCTCCAATCCGCACGAAAACAACACTCATAGGAACAACCTTCGAGAGATTTGGTGAACGCCTGCTCACAGGTGGGCAGCGCCTCGCCCCAGGGGAACATCCGCCCCTCCGGTCCCCGAGCAGCCGCCTCCCACTCGTCCGAACTGGGCAGTCGCTTGCCCCGCCATCGGCAGTAGACCTGAGCCTGCTCCCAGCTCACGCAGTTGATCGGGTTGCCCAGCGGCGGATCGGCCTGGTTTGCGTAGCTCAGTCGTTCGCATGTGGGGCCTTCGCTCGTCGGAGCGCTGCACGCACCAGCTTCGAGACACGCCAGGTAGTCTGCCATCGAGACCTCGGTCCGGTCGAGCCAGTAGGCCTCGAGCTCAACCTCACGCACCGGAGAGAACTCACTTCGACGTTTGCACTCACTCTTGGCATCAGATGTCTTCTTACACAGCTTGTAGAGCCACTCGACCTGCTTCTTTGTCAGCCCCATGGGGTACACATCTGCTGGGATGAGCTTCATGTCTGTGAGGTCGGGCTCGGGCAGCGTTGAGGGCGCCGCATCCGTCTGTGGAGGCTCAAGGAGAGCGAGCGCATCGGTCGCCTCGATAGGCGCAAGCTCGGGCTCCGTCAGAAAGACTGGCAGATTTGGTGTGGGCGGACTGCAGCCCCAGCCAAGGAGGGCGATGTGCAGCAGAAACCCCAGCGTTTGCAGTCGCCCCTCGTTCCTCATTTGTTGGTATTCGTTCGCTCTCGCGAGACCCTCGCAGCGCTGCGCAGACGCATCGGATGCGCCCGCGACAGACGCTGACTCGTGCCTCGCTTCGCTCACTTGTTGGTATTCGTTCGCTCTCGCGAGACCCTCGCAGCGCTGCGCAGGCGCATCGGATGCGCCCGCGACAGACGCTGACTCGTGCCTCGCTTCGCTCACTTGTTGGTATTCGTTCGCTCTCGCGAGACCCTCGCAGCGCTGCGCAGACGCATCGGATGCGCCCGCGACAGACGCTGACTCGTGCCTCGCTTCGCTCACTTCTCGTTCCTCGTTCCTGTCTCCGAGACCGCGCAGCGAAAGCCGATGAAGTTCGATTCACGGTCTGAGAGCCAACCCTCGGCCCCAAAGAGCTCATGATAGCGAGAGTAATCCCCTCCTCGCACCCAGTGTCCCTCGACATCTCCATCCTCGACCCACTCGCGAACGTTGTCCGCCAGATGAAGCACTCCAAAGGGACTCGCCCCCTCAACCATCGAATCGACCTCCACCGTCCAAGGGAACAGCTCACTCCAATCCTCGCGAAAACAGCACGGATAGAAACAACCCTTGAGGGAGAGAGAAAACGCCTGCGAACAGGTCGGCAACTCCTCACCCCAAGGAAACATGAGCCCATCGGGGCCGCGGGCCGCCGCTTCCCACTCGTCTGAGCTCGGAAGGCGCTTGGCTCGCCAGCGGCAATAGTCCTGCGCCTGCGCCCAGCTCACGCAGTTGACGGGGTAAGCAAGCGGGGGGGCGGGCTGGGTTGCATAGCTGAGTCCTCGCTGACACAGGATTTCCTCGTCTTTCGGAGCGGTGCACGCACCAGCTTCGAGACACGCCAGGTAGTCTGCCATCGAGACCTCGGTCCGGTCGAGCCAGAAAGCCTCGAGTGCGGCTTCACGTTGTGGAGAGAGCTCACTGCGCCGCTTGCAATTTCCTTTTTGGTCAGAGGTCTTCTTGCACAGTTGATACAGCCACTCCACCTGCTGACTCGTCAGGCCCATCAGATACACACCTGCTGGGATGAGCTTCATGTCTGTGAGGTCGGGCTCGGGCAGCGTTGAGGGCGCCGCGTCCGTCTGTGGAGGCTCAAGGAGAGCGAGCGCATCGGTAGCCTCGAGCGTTGCGAACTCGGACTCAGTCAGAAAGACGGGCAGTGGAGCGGGTGTGGGCTGGCTACAGGACCAGCCGAGCAGGGCGATGTGGAGCAGAAACCCCAGCGTTTGCAGTCGCCCCTCGTTCCTCATTTGTTGCATTCGTTCGCTCTCGCGAGACTCTCGCAGCGCTGCGCAGACGCATCGGATGCGCCCGCGACAGACGCTGACTCGTGCCTCGCTTCGCTCACTTGTTGCATTCGTTCGCTCTCGCGAGACCCTCGCAGCGCTGCGCAGACCCATCGGATGCGCCCGCGACAGACGCTGACTCGTGCCTCGCTTCGCTCACTTCTCGTTCCTCGTTCCTGTCTCCGAGACCGCGCAGCGAAAGCCGATGAAGTTCGATTCACGGTCTGAGAGCCAACCCTCGGCCCCAAAGAGCTCATGATAGCGAGAGTAATCCCCTCCTCGCACCCAATGCCGTCCCTCGCCATCTCCATCCTCGGCCCACTCGCGAACGTTGTCCGCCAGATGAAGCACTCCAAAGGGACTCGCCCCCCCAACCATCGAATCGACCTCCACCGTCCAAGGGAAAAGATGGCTCCAATCCGCACGAAAACAACACTCATAGGAACAACCCTCGAGAGAGATGGAGAACGCCTGCTCACAGGTGGGCACCTCCTCACCCCAGGGAAACATGAGGCCATCGGGGCCGCGGGCTGCCGCTTCCCACTCGTCTGAGCTAGGAAGGCGCTTGCCCCGCCAGCGGCAATAGTCTTGCGCCTGCGCCCAGCTCACGCAGTTGACGGGGTAAGCAAGCGGGGGATCGGGCTCGGTTGCATAGCTGAGTCCTCGCTGACACAGGATTTCCTCGTCTTTCGGAGCGCTGCACGCACCAGCTTCGAGACACGCCAGGTAGTCTGCCATCGAGACCTCGGTCCGGTCGAGCCAGAAGGCGTCGAGCTCAACCTCACGCACCGGAGAGAACTCACTTCGACGTTTGCACTCACTCTTGGCATCAGATGTCTTCTTACATAGCTTGTATAGCCACTCGACCTGTGCCTTCGTCAGCCCCATGGGGTACACACCTGCTGGGATGAGCTTCATATCCGACAGATCGGGCTTGGGATGCGCTGAGGATGCTGCGTCCGACTGTGGCTCATCGAAAACAAGCGCATCGGTCGCCTCGATAGGCGCAAGCTCGGGCTCCGTCAGAAAGACCGGCAGATTTGGTGTGGGCTGACTGCAGCCCCAGCCAAGGAGGGCGATGTGCAGCAGAAACCCCAGCGTTTGCAGTCGCCCCTCGTTCCTCATTTGTTGGTATTCGTTCGCTCTCGCGAGACCCTCGCAGCGCTGCGCAGACCCATCGGATGCGCCCGCGACAGACGCTGACTCGTGCCTCGCTTCGCTCACTTCTCGTTCCTCCTTCCTGTCTCCGAGACCGCGCAGCGAAAGCCGATGAAGTCAGTCTCCCTCTTCGCAAGCCACGCATTCGCCCCAAAGAGCTCATGAGAGCGAGAGTAATGCCCTCCTCGCACCCAATGACGCCCCTCGCCATCCCCATCCTCGACCCACTCCCGAACATTGTCGGCCAAATGGAGCACTCCAAAGGGACTCGCCCCTTCGTCCATCGAAACGACAGGCATTGTCTCTGGCCAGATCGAGGACCAGTCCTCACGGGAACAACAACCATCGTACGAACACTCTTGTCGATTGGAGAAGGCCTGCTCACAATTGGGTAGCTCTTCACCCCAAGGAAACATGAGCCCTTCGGGCCCTCGCGCAGCCGCTTCCCACTCATCCGAGCTTGGGAGACGCTTGCCCCGCCATCGGCAATAGTCCTGAGCCTGCTCCCAGCTCACGCAGTTGACGGGGTGAACGAGGGGTGGGGCGGGCTGGTTGGTGTAGCTCGAACCTCGCTGGCATAGCACCTGTTCGTCCTTCGGAACTTCGCACGCCCCAGCTTCGATACACTCCAGATAGTCCGCCACTGAAACCTCGGTACGGTCGAGCCAGAAGGCCTCGAGCGCGGCTTCACGTTGTGGAGAGAGCTCGCTGCGCCGCGTGCAATTTCCTTTTTGGTCAGAGGTCTTCTTGCACAGTTGATACAGCCACTCCACCTGCTGACTCGTCAGGCCCAGCAGATACACACCTGCTGGGATGAGCTTCATCTCTGTGAGGTCGGGCTCGGGCAGCGTTGAGGGCGCCGCGTCCGTCTGTGGAGGCTCATCGAGAACAAGCGCATCGGTAGCCTCGATAGGCGCAAGCTCGAGCTCCGTCAGAAAGACTGGCGGTTGGGAGGGTATGGGCGGACTGCAGCCCAGCAACAGCAGAGGAACGAGGAGGCCAAGCGGCCCTAAGCGACGGCTCATGGCGCCCCTCCCTGGGTGGCCATCAACTCTACCACCCGAAATCGAGCGCGGTAACTATCGAGTTCCCGGGAATGTGGATCAACCTCATCCTTCTTCAAGTCCTCAAGTTCCCGTATTCCCGCTCGTCCGCACGTCGGCTCCACAAAGCCCAGCCCAACGGCATCAATCTTGTCGGCAGGGATCCCATACTCGACCAACTCCCGCTTGACGGCATCAGCCCTCTGTTGGGAGATCATGAGTTGAGCCGCTGTTCCTCCCAGATCGTCCGAGTAGCCACGCACCTCGATATGCGAGAGGCTCTCGAGACCCAACGCCTTCGCGTTTTCGCTCCACAGGTGCAAACGAGCGTGGTCCTCTTCTGCAACCTTGGTAACACCGACAAAGCCGAAATTGAACACCGAGAGCTCGATCGGCGAGGGATTCTCCCACTGGGCGTTCGCCTTCTGGCTCTCCTCCAACTCGATTTCACCGCTCGTTCGCCCCCCATTTTCAGCGCGGTCAATCGTCTCCTCAAGCCGACGTAGCTCCACCATCAACTTCTCCCAGCCCATTGCCTCCCGCTGCCGCTCCCAGCTCGCCACCGCCGCAGGCGGCAGCTCACCCCGCAAGAGCGCCTTTAGATAGCCTGCACTGAACTCGGTCTCGTCCACCCGAAACTGAGTGACCTCCGTTTTCACCTGCACCGCGAGCTCGCCGACGGTGCGTGTGCCCCTGGGCCGACGAATGCTCTCAGGCGTCGCCTCAGGAAGGTCTTCGACTTCGGGACCAAAGACGAACGTGCGCAGCTCTCCGAACTCCACTGGCACCAGCGTCGCCATCCGGTTCAGATAGAAATCATGGGCCTCGACGAATTCGTCGACTCGCGCTCGTCCCATCCCGCTCTTGCCCAACCGATACTCCTCGCGCGCCGCCTGCCAATGCCCCGCAAGTGTGCCCAAGGTCTGCATCGCCCGAGAGCGATCCACATGCTTGAGCTCGTACTCCGCAGACACCCTCGCACTCTCGTAGTAAGCCCCCAACTCGAGTGAGGAGGTCTCCTGGTCGAGATAGTCTCCGTTCGCGGCCAGACGCTGCATCGCATGTGTCAGCTCGTGCCGAAGAAGCTCGAAGAGCTGGTCCAGGCGCTCCAGACAGACAAGGGCCGGATCGATACGCAGCTCCACCTTTCGCAGCTCGGCAGGAAGCTCGAGCTGGTCACGATACGCCTCCCAAGCGGCGTATTCTTCAGAAGTCATGGAATCTGTGGAAGGGGCCTCAGGCGCCGCAGAAGGCTCCTCATTACCCTCCCGAGCGGAACGGTACTCGGACAGAAATGCACTTTGCTCCTTGAGAATCCAGTCTGAGGACTCACTTGGCCAACGGATCGAGCCATAGCCGTCCTGCTCTCTCTCCAACAACAACACGATACCATCCTTCCAGATCGGGAGCTGCGGCTCCAACATGGAACAGCCCGCCACAAAGCCCCGCACTGCCTCGGCGCTGCCTGGCTTTTCCAAAAAGAGTCGCTCAATCGTCGGCCAATCTCCACGATCCACATACGCTGGCGCCGCTCTGTGGGACGCTGCGCCTTCTTCGCTCGCCTCCGCCTTCGAGTCCGCCCCAGAGTCGGCCTCAACCGGAGCATCTTGGTACAACACACCTTGACCCACCGCGCTCACCACAGGGACAACATCCTCCGCCTCGCCAGCCACCAAAGCTTTCGCCGCCGCCCGCGCCTCGGCCTCAGGCTCGGCGCCACGAAGCTCCTCCTCCGCTGCCTCCTGGGAGTCACCTGCGCGCGTGTCCGCACGCGAACCGCCGCGCTGCTGCACCAAATGCACGAGCTCGTGCCACAGCAGCTCAGGGTCGCTGCGCGAGCTCGGGGCGACATGGAGCTCACGCCCCTCCACCGCCATACCGCGCTTGCCCCTTCGCTCCAGCTCTGGAGACTCGATCAGCTTCACATCCGACAGCTCGACGCCCCAGAGGCGCCGTGCGCGCACCACCAGATGCATCGGCAGCGGCTGCTCGCGAGCCCCCTCTTCCCCCTCCGACAGTCTGGCCGAAGCATGCTCACCGCGCTCGGAATCTGGCTTTCTGGTTCGCTCGCTGGTGTTGGAGTTGCGATCCCAGTCCGGGCGAAGGTCGCCCGAAACGGCACGTCCTTTCTGCCCATCCAAGCCGTGCTTGTCGTTGACCAACGCTTTCATTCGTGAACCTCCAGATGTGGGGAGAGCAGTCCGAGTTTTCGATACTCAGCGTTCGCCGAGAGGAGGAGATCCTGCTGCGTGATGGGGCGGCCTGTTGCAAACGCTCTCGATGCGGCGCGCAGGATCACCTCTTTGATGTGTCCGCCTGTCAAGGCAAAGGTCTTGGCCAGGGGGCCAAGCTCGACGTCGCAAGCCACGGGGACCTGTGAGGGCAGCAGCGCGCGCCACAGCTCCAGTCGCGCGCGCTCGTCGGTGCCTCGAACACAATCCGAAACCGAATCCGACGAGCGAAGGCGTCGTCGATGCCCTTCTCATGGTTGGTCGTGAGCACCACCACGCCATTGAATCGCTCGATGCGCTGCAACAGAAAGTTCACC
>JAVFAO010000279.1:0-9452 GCA_034002465.1 Myxococcota bacterium | reverse complement strand
CGCCGAGCCGCTGCGCGACGCCGCACGCCCCTACACCATCATCGCTCGCGACGGGCTCAAGGTTGGCGTCATTGGGATGGCCAACTTCTCCAGTCTCTCGAGCATCTCCTCTGGCGACGGCGGTCTGGGTATCACCGTCCTGGAGAACGTCCAGGTGGTGCAGTCCTACATCGACATTCTGCGACCGCAGGTGAACGTCATCGTCTGCGTCACCCACCTTGGTCTGGGAGAAGACGAGGAGCTCATTCGCCGCACCCGCGGCCTCGACATCGTCTTTGGTGGTCACCTGCACATCGTGCTCAATCCGCCCAAGAACATCCCCGATCTCGATGGCCGCTTCGTGCCGCTGGTGCACTCCGGGGCCTTCCTCAAATACATCGGTCGCTTCGATGGCGCATTTACCGCCACCAGCCCGGTCAACCCTTACGACCGCGGCATGACCTGCAATGGTCCTGACGACTGCCTCAGCGGGCGCTGTGACGCGGGGCTGTGCCGCTGCGACAGCGACGCCGACTGCGCTGGCGCCACGCGTTGCGCACCCACCCTCGACGAGGAGAGCTTCGGCCGCACCGAAGGTGAAGGCAAGGTCTGCCGCGCCGTCGAGGAGCACAACTACGAGCTCGAGAGCTTCGACTACGAGGTCATCCCCATCGACAACACCCTCCCCGAGGACGCCGAGATGGCCATGTTGATGGACCCATGGGAGCGCGAGCTCTCGCGCCTCCTGGATCTGCGCAAGGTCATTGGCTACACCCCTCAGCCGCTGCGGCGCTTCGGACCCAGCGGCGGTGACAGCCCGCTTGGCAACTTCCTCTCCGATACCATGGCGTACCGCTCTCGCGTCGAGGCCGATTTCTCCGCCACCAACTCGCTGGGTATCCGAACCGACATCAACCGTGGTCCCATCACCATGGACCAGATGTACAACGTCTTCCCCTTCCCCAACACCATCAGTACCATGACCCTCTCGGGCAACGAGGTGCAGGAGCTCTTCGACTACAACACCTACCGCTCCACTGGCCGTGGCTGCGCCACACAGCTCCAGGTCGGCGGCATCGAGTACGAGCTCGACTGCGACACCGCCACCAAGGAGGTCGAGCGAACCTTGGACGAAGGCCGGGTCTACGAGTTCGAGTTCCGAGACAGCTCCGTAAAGTACGCCAAGAACATCAAGGTCATCCGTGGCGCTTGCCGCAACGTCAACGAGTGTGCGCTGCCCTCCATCAGCGACTGTTCCGACAGCTCCGGTGCAGTCTGCAACCTCGAAGAGGGAGCCGATATCGGAAGCTGCCGCTGCCGCGAGCTCGTTCAGCCGCAGTTCTACTACAAGTTCTCCACCAACAATTACATGGCCACTGGCGGCAGTGGCTTCACCATCTTGCGATTCAACACCACCCAGAAGGACAGCGGGGTGGACCTGCGTGAAGCGGCGGTCAAGGCCATCGAGCAGTCGCCCAAGTGTATCGACCGCTGCGCCGAAAAGATGGGAGACCTCTTCGACCGCGAGCGCCTCTCCACCTGCGCCACCATGGCCTACTGCCTCGCTGACATGACCGCCTACGAGAGCCGGATGTGTCGAGCTCTCGAAAAATTCAGCGCTCGCGACTACTGCGCCGAAAACGCGGGCGCCGGCTTCTGCCTCGGTTCCTCCACCACCAGCAACTTCGAGCGCTGCCTGCAGGCCAACTACAGCGATTGCGAGGACTACTTCTTCCTCGACCAAATCGAAGCCTGCCGCCTGCGCGAAGAGGCGGACAAGAAGCGCTGCGCCGCAGAGAGCAAGAGCAGCCCTCGCGTCGACTGCCTCAACACCCACGCCCCGCAGTGCCTGGATGCCTCCACCTACGACCCCATCAGCCCCTTCGACGAGTGTCGCGCCTTCGCGCGTGTCAAAGCCGAGGAGCTCTGCCCCGTGTTGCCTTGCCCAGAGGCCAACGCCGATGGACGACAAAAAGCGATCCGTCCGCGCAACGAGGCCACCGATGGTGGTGGCGGTGGCGGCACCCCCGTGTCCATCATGGAAGCCCTGCAAGACGCTGGTTTCGACGCGTGTTACTGATTCCCGTATCCGAGCAACGTGAGCCGCGGCGCGGCTCCGACTCGACGCGAAACGAGGCAACGATGTCTTCGTCGTCCCTGCAACGAATTGCTCTGCTCTTTGCCCTCCTGAGCGCCACCTTCGGCTGTAACGATGAGGAAACGCTCGCCCCTCGCGAGATCATCGCCTACACCGTCGAGTTCGTCGACGCGAGCCCGATGAGCATCGGCGCTGCCGAGCAGCCGCTGCCGTTCAACACCCTCTTCACCGAGTATGAGGTCAGGGTCAACGTGCGCGCCATCGGTCAGGACGGTGCCGTTTTCCCCACCAACCAGCGCCTGGTCTTGCGCAGCATCCCCGGTGAGGTCTCCCCAAAGAGCTCGGTCATCAAGCTCAACAACGGCGAGGCGCTCAACGTCTCGGTGCAGATGCGCTACGCCTTCGGCGAGACCCGCATCTGGGTCGAAGACGTTGGCCTGCCTGACGACCCCACCGTCAACGAATGCGCCGATGGCCTCGACAATGACGGCGATGGTCTCATCGACTGGCCCAACGATCCTTCGTGCGGCTGGGCCGACGATGTCAGCGAGTGGCCCGCGAGCTACGTCACCGGCGTCAGCCCCAAGATGTACTTCGAGCTGCCCACGGTGCGCTCGGTGCAACGCAACCCCGACGTCGCCACCGGACACAGCCCGCTCATGGGTTACTACGTCGAGATCCAAGGGCGCACTGGCCACGACCTGGTCGTCACCAACGTCGTCGCCAACGGCTTCTACGTCGCCGACCTCGCCGATCAGAGCTACAACAACCTCTTCATCTTCAACTTCTCCCACCCAGACGACGTCTACATTGGCGATCGCGTCTGTGATGTCGGGGGCGGTGTGACCGAGTTCAACGCCTTCACCCAGCTGCAGTTCCCCTCCTGGGGCATCCAGGGCAAGCAGCGCTCCGGCGCAGACAAGCGCCAACCCACTCCTGAGGACGAAGAGCAGGCCCTGATCCAGTCAGAGGTCGAGATCGTCGACTGCTCCGCCCAGTACGGCGTCGCGAGGCTCAGCAAAAAGCTCGAGCCGCCCGCGCCAGTGCTGCTCGACAATAAGCTGCTCGGCAACCTCGCCGCCATGGAGCGCCTCGAGGGTGCCGTCGTCACCGTCAAGGACATCGAGCTCTCCACTCGCTTCATCGACTGCGACGACAACGGCTCGCAGCGCATCGAGAGTGGCACGCCCGAAGCCGCTTGCCGCACGCTGTGCAACAAAGACCCCCTCTGCACCGAGCTCTCCAGCCTCTACGCCTACGATCAGTGGCGCGGACGCGTGGGTGACACCGCCGAGGTCTCCGTCTCCAGCACTCAGCTCGTGGCCGACTTCGACCCCCTTGCCGGCTGCGAAGGCCCCACCTACGATGCAGACCTGCGTGTCAATTATACCTGCCCTGCGCGACGGCTGACCCGCGTTACCGGTTCGCTGCGTCAGGTCGTCCCCACCTGCGAGAAGATCGGCCCCTGCGATCCCGCCAAAGAAAGTATCGTCATGTTCGTCATCGACCCGCGCTACGCGAGTGACATCGTCGAATGACTCGTATTCCTGGAGGTTTCATCATGCTCAGCCTGTCCCGAGGAGCGTCGTCGCGAGTTCTCAGCCTCGCCTGCTCCCTCACCCTCGTGGGCGTCTACCTGGCCGCCACCGCGCCCGCAGCCCTGGCCGGTGACTTCGTAGACACCCGCATCAGCTTCGTCTTCAGCGACGACAACGTCCTTGCTGGTCCAGGCGAAACCTTCGTCAACAGCCCGCAGGCCGACTTCGGACCCCGCGACGGGCTCTTCTTCCCCTTCGAGAACCTCAACTCCAAGGACGACATCGACACCACCGCGGGCCACTTCGTGGTCTACAAAGAGATGGGTGGCCCCTGGGATTTCCTCGTCACTGACGCGGCCCTCGTCGGTCGTCTGCAGGTGCTCTCCGAGCCAGAGACCAACTTCGCCGCTGGCGACATCGATCTCTCCGACGCAGGCAGCTACCTGCGTGCTCGCTTCGCTCTGGGCGTCCCCTTCGACTTCGACGAGAAGAAGAAGCTCACCAACGACGCCGAGCGCCAGCTCGAGATGACCTTTTTCCCCATCAACTCCGACCGCTTCCGAGCGGGCTACACCTACGACCTGAGCTGGGGCGGCACCCGCATCTTCGCCAACAGGAAGTCGAGCTTCGCCACGCCAGGCATGCGCATGCGGCTGGACTGGGATGACTTCTACTTCCTCGTTGGCGCCAAGACCACCCGCCTGCTCATCCTCGACGAGGATCCCACCATCGTCTCCAACCGCGAGCTCGGTGGCTTCTGGGGTGGCATCGCCGGCACCGGCTATGTTCACGACAACTTCGGCGTCGAGGTCAACGGCGGTCTCTTCGAGGCTGGTCGTATTCCCAAGCAGGGCTTGCAGGGTGAGACCGTTTGGTCCGGCGGCGTCTCCGCCCGTATCTCCGCATACTCCGAGGGCATGAAGCCCGAGCAGTCCATCGACTATCGCCTCTATCGCAACAATGCCGAGGCCTTCACCGAGTCCAACAGCTTCCTCCGCAAGCCCAAGAACTACGATGAGTTTACCTGGCGGGCGAGCGCCGAGTTCAACGCCCTCATGCAGACCCTGGGCGACTACGACAAGCCTCGCTCTACCACCATGGTCAACGCCTTCGCTGGTGCCGTGCGCGGCGACATCTACATCGAGAAGCTGGCCATCAACGTCGACTTCGTGATGCGACAGCTCAACGCCATCCTCTTCAACGTCCCCAGCCTCGACCCCTACCTCTCTCTGCCCAAGGACAGCGACGAGACCCCAGAGCTGCTCGCCGCCATCAAGGTCGAGTACTGGCTCGAGTCGCTCAACCTCATTCCTGGCATCCTCTTTGGCATCCAGTCTCCTGCCAGCTACCGCGGACGCACCTCCGAGACGCCTCATGCAGGCGAGCTCGCCGCTGGCGTGCAGACCGTCGTCGTGCCCAACGCCAACACCATCATCCCCTTCCCGTCGGGTGGTGAGCCTAGCCTGGTCTACTCGGTTCGCGGTACACTGCGTTGGGATCTCTCCGACATGATGAGCATGATCGGGCAGATCACCTACTCTCGTGACGCCAACCAGCTCGGTCGACGTCGCGACGAGGCCACTCAGACCTACGAGTACTACTTCCGCGATCCCAACGTGCTGGGCTTCTCCTTCTTCGTGCAGTCTCGCTTCTGAGACGGACACGAGAACGCGTGCAGCCCTCGCGCCGCTGCTCTGGGTGACACATGCGCGACTTCAACCCCTGGCTCGCTGCCGCGTTGGTCTTTGCCATAGCCGTTGTCGCCTACATGGCGCTCTCCACCAAGGCACCGCAGGCCCCAGAGAGCGCGCATCCTCAGGAGCACTCCGAGCCGGTCGAGGCACGTGACCCTTGGCAGTTCGAGCCCTTGGCCTTCGACGACGCGCGCATCTTGCAGGCACGCGCCGAGCGGGCTGTCGCTGCGGCTTCGCTCAATGAGCGAGCTCCAGAATACCGTGCGCTGCTCGAGCGCTATCGTGCCTTCGCGTTGGCCTCTGCGGCGGCGACGATGGTGCACGCGCCAGAGCGCTTCGAGCGGATTCACCAGGAGTGGGTTGCGGCCATCATCGACTTCAACGCCCGCTTTGGTGCCGCTGGCTACGCGCTCGCCGGGGAGAAGCTGCTCGCGCGGATGAAAGAGGTGATGCAGCTCCGCCTTCCGCCGCTGCCGGAGAAGCTGAGCGCACCGGTGGCCACTCGGCTGTCGGCTGCTGCGATGGCGGCGAGCTGGCGTCATAGCCTGGATGTGCTGGCGTACCTGGGTGATTTTGCGGCGCTTGCGCAGAGCGAGGGCTGGTTGGACGAGCAGGGTGCGCTGCGTGCGGCGGACGATGCGACGGTGCAGTTGCTGTTTGGTTATTTGTGGGCGCAGCTTGGTGCAGAGGTGTTTTCGTTAGAGCGGCTGATGAGCCCAACCGAAATCATGGCGGTGCGTCGCTGGCAGCTCGAGCGTTCGAGCTTGCCGGTCGAGCAGAAGCGGCAGCTCATCGCGCGCCTCCATGATCGTCTCGGCGACTATGATTTGACTCGGACCGAGGCGATTTTGTTGCGCCAGGCAGGAGAGCGCGAAGCAGCGGCGTCGCTGCTGCAGCAGGGCCTGGAGAAAGCGCAGAAGGCCGCTGCGAGCGAGCGCGCGGCGCTGTATCAGTCGATGTTGTCGACGCTCTAACGTAGATTGTGGGGCGCTGCCCCACAGCCCGCCAAAGGGCAGTGCCCTTTGGAATCCCTTTGCTTGATCGATTGCTCGCTGAGCGACGGGCTGCTTCTCGATTGTGCGCTGCGGCCAGGCTTGCGCGCTTTGGGGATGTGGGGCAATCTGAGTGGGCGTGGCAGCGCGGGGCCCTGGGCCAGTTCTTGAGCTCGAGGGTGTCGACGGCCAAGAGCAGATGGGAGGAAGCATGGAGAAGAAGAACCCAACGGACGAGATCCAGGAGAAGGTCGGCGTGTTCATCAACCAGACCTCGAAGATGCTGATGCAGTTTGGCGAAGCGGTGCGCGATCAGGCCTTGAAGGGTCGAGACTTGGTGGAGGAGAAGCTCAAGGAGCGGGAGCTGAACAACGAGTTCCGTCTTCTGGGCAAAGAGGTGTTCCGACTGGTTGCCGCAGGCAAGCTGGAGCTACCCGCTGAGCTGCAGGCGAAGGTCGAGCGCATTCGCGGCCTTGCCGAGCAGGTTACCCAAGAGGCAGAGGCCACCCCACCTCCTGCGGCGCCGCCGGCTGAGCCACCTGCTGAGCCACCTGCAGGCGAGTGACCGCAGTTGCTGGTGTCACCGACGGCGCTGCGGAGCGTCGCTGGGGTCGCGCGAAGGGGGCAGGGCGACGAGGCCTGAAAAAATTGTCGATTCTGCGCTTGCGCAGCGCCAGGGAATAGGGTAGAAGGTGCCTGCTTCGGCGGACTTGAGCCGCTGGGGCGAAGTTGGGGCCATAGCTCAGCTGGGAGAGCGCTTGACTGGCAGTCAAGAGGTCGACGGTTCGATCCCGTTTGGCTCCATCGAAGAACCCACGAGAAATCGTGGGTTTTTTCGTTTCTTGGTTCATGCATTGGCTTGGGCTCTCGTTCGATACGGGACCAATACGGTGTGAGCATTGGGCGGGCGCGATGTCTCGCACCCGTACGAGGTTCTCTCCAGTCGTGGGTACGCGAGCGGGCGACGCACTCGACAGGGAGCGAAGGGCACGCACCCTCCGGCCATTCCGAAGGAATTCTCGCTGGCGCGAGGTCGGTGCCGAGCGAACGAATGAGTAGGACGCGTTTGAACACAGGCGGCTTGCGAACGAACCGGGAGACAGCTGAAGACCCGTCTTGGGCGTGCGGCGCTCCAGCACGCGGAACAATCAAGCGGGGAGCCAGGAGGCTTCGTACCGGCGGCTGCGGGAGAAGCCTCACGACCACGCATAGATGCCGCCTCGTGCCTCGAGTTTTGGTCTCTGAAAGCCCACCTCGTCCAAGGCTTTGTCCACACCCAGCTCCAGAATCGGACGACTCTGCCGGTACTCGCCGTTGGAGTTGCCATAGAAGCAGCCGCTTGGGTTGATCATGACGTAGGAGTCGAGCATGGCCTCGTTGTCCTCTGCGACGAGGGCCATTCCTTCGCGCTCGAGGTGGCGATGCCGCTCGACAAAGTGGCGGTATTGCCCTCGCTCGATGAGGAGGTCGTCGACGCGTCCATCGTTTTGCCCGAGCACACGTAAGACCTGAAACACCTTCCAACGCTGCGGGCGGAGCTGCGCAATCAGCGCGCTGAGGTCCTCATCCCAATTCAACGCGGTCACGACGGTGTTGAGCTTCACGCGACAGCGCGCAGCATGGCAGGCCTCGACGTTCGCTATCGTGCGCCGAACATGGTCCCCCTGTCCACGACCAAGCTGGGCTTGCACCTGCTCAGAGGCCGAGTCGAGCGACAAGCCTGCCCAGTCGAGGTCCCCTGCACAGTCACGGAGAGCGGATTGGAAGCGCGCCCCATTGCTCACGATTCCCGTCACGAACCCCACCGACTTCGCAAACTGGATGAGTTGACCCAGCCCTGGTTCTAGCGTCGGCTCTCCGCCAGCGAAGGTGAGCTTGCGGGCACCTGCGGCAAAGAGCTCACGCAGCAACGCGAAGACCTCCGGCTTCGAGAGCTTCTGACTCCCGCCAGGCCAATGCGCAAAGCAGAAACGGCAGCGATAGTTGCAAGCTGCGGTCAGGTGAAAGTTGACGGCTAGCCCTTCGAGTGGCGACGTGGACTTGGCTGGCTGCGAATCCATGCTCTCCCCCTGGCTGGCGGCGTGCGCGTTGGACACAGTCCTGCAGCGATGGCTTCCGCTCACGTTGCGAAGCGTCGTGGCCAAGTCGAAACCTGCTCGAGGCTGTCCTGTGTGACAGAGCGTGACGTTTTTTTCAGTTTCGCTCGCTCCCGTAGGCCACTCGCAGGGCACGGTGCACACCGCCCTGCTTGTCACACACGCCTTGGGCCAACGTTCGACTGCAGCCCGACGGGAGAGCGCGAAACGAAGGCCATAAAAACACGGCGAGGTGAGTGATGAGCGTCCAGAGACACCAAGCGTTTCCAGACATCGGGTTGCTGCACAATGTCGTGAAACGATGCCGCCTGCACGGCGCGATGCCGCCCTTGATGTATCGCGCCAAGATCAAGCTGCACGGAACCAACAGCGCCGTTCAGCTCGAGGGCACGCAGGTGCTTGCCCAGAGCCGCAGCGCGATGCTCGACGCAAGCAATGGCCTCTACGGCTTCCGGGAGTGGGTCGAGCGCAACAAGGACGTGCTGAGGGGACGCATACCAGTGAGCGAAGCGAGGCACGCGTCAGCGTCTGTCGCGGGCGCATCCGATGCGCCTGCGCAGCGCTGCGAGGGTCTCGCGAGAGCGAACGAATGCAACGAGCTGCTCGACGCCCAGAACCTCACGCTCTTTGGTGAGTGGTGTGGCCTCGGCATTCAGAGGGGCGTGGCGCTCTCGAAGCTCGACCGAAAGGTGTGGGCGGTCTTTGCCGCGCTCGTGAGCAAAGGCGAGCACCGTCAGTTCGAGGTGAGGCCCGAGGTGTTGGCCACGCTGCTGCCCGAGCACCCTGATATCTTTGTGTTGCCTTGGTTCAGCGAAGACGCTGGTGCGTCGATGGTTGAGGAGCTGCTCGAGTTCGACACGGAGATGGAAGGGACCGTCGCCCGTATCAACCAGCTCGTGCAGCGCGTCGAGCAAGAGGACCCCTGGGTCAAGCAGACCTTCGGGCTCTCCGGGACGGGTGAGGGCTTGGTCTGGTATCCGCGTGATCCAGCTTCGATTCCCGACGGTGTGGACTATCAGGAGCTGCTCTTCAAGAGCAAGGGAGGCAAGCACGCT
>JAVFAO010000278.1:0-9483 GCA_034002465.1 Myxococcota bacterium | reverse complement strand
CGAAAGAGGCCGGCTGGGACGATGGGGGCGTAGAGCTCGACCACCCGCTCGAGGCTGGGTGGCGAATCTGCGGCGACCACCTTGACCACGTGTTCCAGGGAGTGTTCCTCGTCACCCGGATTGATGCGCTCGGGGGAGTAGGCAAGGTCGAAGTCGCGTCTCCAGCGCAGTCCGGAGCTTGCTTCGAGCAAGGGTGCGCATCGCTGCTCGGTGATGCCTGGGTAGACTGTGCTCTCGTAGACCACGAGCGGGCGTTGGCCGCGGGCCGCGGCCTTTGCGATGGCACCCCCAAGCAGTATCGTCGCCGAATCGAGTGCATCGAAGCATGGGCGCTTGGCTTCATCCACAGGTGTGGGCACCGCAACGACAAAGGTGTCGGCAGCGTCGATGGAGGCTGGCTCATGGCTGAGCAGCAGCGCACCGAGCAGCGCAGGCTCGACGAAGCCCGACTCGGTTCGGCCTTGGCGAAGGTGCTCAATCCGATGCGCGTCGACATCGAAACCAACGCAAGGGAGATGGCGGGCGAAGGCACAAGCAAGGGGAAAACCCACGTAGCCCATCCCGATGACGGCAACCTGTCGAGTCATGCTAAGCTTGCATCCTCAATGATGAATCGGCTCCGGAACGAGCCCTGCCAAGAACTTCTTTCGAGGTTGCCGAAGAGACAGTAGCTGCGCCCAGGCTGGAGCAGATGCGCGTATTTGGCTCCGCTCCACCACAACAAATCGATGGGACGGTGGTGGCTGCTGCTCAGTCTTCCTCTGAGATGCTCGTCCTTGAACTGTTCGAGTCTCGGCAATCGCTCCACCTCGAGGAGAATCCGTGGCTCGGGGTTGCCTTTTCCGTGAGGGGCGAGCTTGGCGAGCTCGTCGAAGAGGGAAGGGGAGAGCATTGATTCGTGCAGCCGGAGCTCGTATTCTCTTCGAACTACGAAGCGCTCTCCGTCGAGCTGCTGCAGGGCTGACTCTTGGAGCAGCGCTCTGAGCTCCGGAATGGACGATGTGGGCAACGAGAAGCCCGCCGCCGCAGGGTGGCCCCCAAAGCGCTCGAGCAGCGCCGAGGCGTGCTGCAGCGCCTGCACCGCGTGGATCTGCGGCGTCGAACGAATGGAACCCGTGGCACCTTTGGGGGTTTCGGCGATCACTGCCACCGGCCGGTTCAGTGTATCCCGAAGTCTTGCCGCGACGATGCCAGCCACCCCTCGGTGCCAGTGCTCGCACTCGACGTGGCTGATGACCACGAAGGGAGGGGCGTTGTCTCCGACCTCAGCGAGAGCGGTGTCGAGCATGCGTTGTTGGATGAGCTTTCGCTCATCGTTCATGCGTTCGAGCTCCTGAGCCAGCTTTCGGGCGCGGACCGGGTCTGGGCAGAGCAGCAACTCAATCACCAACTGGGCGGAGGCGACTCGACCTGCGGCGTTGATGCGCGGTCCGAGCTTGAAGGCGAGCGCTGTGGCGTCGATTTCCCCCGGGCGCAGTCGCGCGATTTCGAGCAGCGCTGAGAGTCCAGGGCGATGAGCTTGGCTGTTGAGGCTGCGCAAGCCCAAGGAGACGATGGCGCGGTTCTCTGTTTCGGCTAGGTCGACGACATCGGCGACAGTGCCCATCGCGGCGAGCTTGAGCAGGGACTCGAGCAGCTCCTTTCGTTTGGGATGTTGTTCGAGCAGGGCCTGTGCGAGCTTGAGGGAGACGCCGCAGGCGGCGAGCTGTGGATTGGGGTAGTGACAATTGGCTTTGGGTGGACAGAGCACGGCGCAGGCGTCCTGTGGGACGTCCTGGCCTGGGGGGAGGTGGTGATCGACGATGAGCACATCCACGCCGAGTTGCTGTGCTTCACGTACGGCCTGGTGGTCGCGGATGCCGATGTCGGCGGCGATGATCAGCTTGACGCCGTCGCTGGCTGCTTGTCGAGCGGCGTGCACCGAGAAGCCGTATCCCTCTTCCATTCGGTGGGGCACGTGGTAGCTGAGCTTGCGGTGTCCGAGCAAGGCGAGCACGCTCTGCAGGATGAGTGAGGAGGTGGTGCCGTCGACGTCGTAGTCGGTGACGACGCGGATGTGTTCCTGGCTCTGGGTTGCCTGTTGCAGTCGCTCGACGGCGACGCGCATCTCGTCCATGTCATAGGGGTCGTAGAAGGAATCGAAGTCAGGGTGCAGAAATCGTTGGATTTTTTCGCGTTGTTCGATGCCTCGTAGCAGCAGGCAGCGGGCGAGAGGCGCGCAGAGCTTGTGTTCCAGGGCAAGGGCGCGGACGTGCTCCTGATCGACAGGCATGGGGGCCCAGATGGCACCACTGAGTGCGCGCAGACCGAGGGATTCGTCGTTGCTTTGGCTAGTGGGGACGCGAGGTGGCAAGGAGAGCTCCGCTGAGGATGAAGCGCGGTCTTGGACCGACGCTGGCGGGAAGCTAGCACAGGTGGCGGTCTTTGGCAGGGCTGATGCGGCGGGGAGTGGTCCAACCGTGTCTGCTGGGCAGCACGAGGCCTTGCTCCGGCGCTTGGCAGCGCGCGCTGGTGGTGGGCTCGGAGTGGCTGGGATTTCCGCTTGTGTGGTGGGCTTACGGCGCGAGCGGCGCGGCGGCACCGCTGTGTCGGATGGCAGGGTTGCACGTTTGGATTTTGCTCGCGTCGACTGGGCTTCGAGAATGCTGCTGGTCATGGATGACTCCTGTGAGGGGTGGTGGTCATTGCTTGCAGCGAGAGCGCGTAGAGTGATCGCTTTGCGCATCGAAAACCAGCACCCCCTTTTTTGCGTGACTGCCGTTTTTTTCTGAGCACACAGCTCGGAGCTGCGCTGCGGGTGTCATCTAAGTGTCTAGAGTCAGGAGGTTTTTTCTCTCGGGCTGGGGTGGCTGCAGTGGGCGCATTTGCCGTCATTCGTTGCCGAAACTCTAAAAAGTTGGGGAAGCCAGGCCAAGTGCCCAATCGACAAGAACACAGCGTTCGAAGCGCTTCGGGATTTGGCCGAGCGGAGTGAGGAGGCTCGCCGAAAAGTGGGGGGAACAGGCCAAGTGCACAATCGACAAGAAGCTGGTCAAGCACCCCGAACATCGATTAGGATGCAGGCGCCCGTCAGCGCGGAGACGACTCCGCACGTTCGTCGCCAGACAACTCCCTCGAGCAACAGACATGGCCTCGGCAGGTGCCGCCCCACATGCTGGCACCGGCTGGTCCTCCCAAGCATCTGTGCTGAAGCGCTCAGGAACTGCTATCTCGGGTTGCAATGCACCCGAAAGGCTTGCCCTGACTCTCTTCGAAAGAGCCTGAAAAGTTGGGAACAGGCCAAGCGCCCAATCGACAAGAACCTGAGGGAACAGGCCAAGCGCCCAATCGACAAGAACCTGAGGGAACAGGCCAAGCGCACCGACAAGAACTCAGCAATCCATCAACAAGGACTCTTCGCCTCCACCAGGATGGAGGTGAACAAGCAGAAGACGAAACTCATGGCCGGCGTCTCAATGCGTGGAATCATCAAGCAGTATGGAACCGCTTCGCCGACGTTGAAGGGTATCGATTTGGATATCCAAGACGGCGAATTCTTGGTGCTCGTTGGCCCTAGTGGCTGCGGTAAGTCGACGCTGTTGCGGATCATCGCGGGCTTGGAGTCGATCACCAAGGGTGAGCTCAAGATCGATGGCCGCATGGTCAACACTGTGGCGCCCAAGGACCGCGACATCGCGATGGTCTTCCAGAGCTATGCGCTCTACCCCCACATGACGGTGCGAAGGAACATGTCCTTCGGCCTCGAGGTACGGCGCGTGGCCCGTGAGGAGATCGACACACTCGTCAACGAGGCGGCAGAGATGCTGGGACTCACGGTGCACCTCGACAAGCTGCCCAAGATGCTCTCCGGTGGTCAGCGTCAGCGTGTGGCCATGGGGCGCGCCATCGTACGTCGACCCAAGGTCTACCTTTTCGACGAGCCCTTGAGCAATCTCGATGCGGCGCTGCGCACTCAGATGCGCGTCGAAATTCGTCGCAACCACCGAAAGTTGGCGACGACCACCGTGTACGTCACCCACGACCAGATCGAGGCCATGACCCTGGCTGATCGCATCGCCGTGCTCGACAAGGGCATTCTGCAGCAGGTCGGCACCCCGATGCAGCTCTTCCAAACGCCAGCCAACAAGTTCGTCGCGGGTTTCATTGGCAGTCCTGCCATGAACTTCCTCGATGCCACCCTACAAATCAACGACGGAGAGCGTCATCTGCTGGTCGAGTCGGGGAAGGTGCCTCTTCCCGAGGGCTTCGCACCCAAGCTCGAAGACGGTCAGAAGCTCATCCTTGGCCTGCGACCCCAAGAGCTGCTGCTCGCGACCGGCGAGCCGCAGCTCACGGCCACCGTCGACGTGGTGGAAACCTTGGGCTGGGAGAGCCATGTGCACGCCAAGCTCGGCAAGAACAGTCTGCTCGCCGTGCTCGAGGCCAAGCAAGCCCTGCACCTGAAAGCTGACTCCAAACTTGGGCTCGAGGTGCCGCCCACGGCGCTGCACCTCTTCGACCCGAAAAGCGAAGAGGCCATCGCCCACGGTATTCCCGAAGAAAGGCCCAAGGGAATGGTCGAACATGTGGATGAGCTCGAGTCTGGCGACAGCGAGCCAGAAGAGAGCCCCAAGCCTCGCGGCAAGGGTTCGAAAAAACAAGGGAAACGGCAATCTAGCCAGCAAGAAGACTGAGCCGAAAGGGAGCTTCACATGAGCCGCCGCAACGCCTTCCTGTTCGGCCTCGTTGGCATCGCCCTCGCGGGTGTCCTCTCGTCCCGCGTGGCCTTTGCCGACGAGCTCGTCGTTTGGCACTCCTACTATGGCGAAGAGCGCGCCGCCCTCGAGGCGGTGCTCGACGCCTTCGATGACGCCAGAGACGACATCAGCATCAAGGTCCTGGCCGTCCCCAACGACGGCTACACCAACAAGCTCGTCACCGCCATCCCTCGCGGGAACGGGCCAGACGTCTTCATCGCCCCCCACGACCAGACCGGAAACTGGGCACAGAACAAGATCATCGCGCCCGTCGAGAACGATTTTGGCCCAGAGTTTCTCGCCGAGTTCAAGGCAGTTACCGTCGAGGCGCTGCGCTTTGGTGAGCACCTCTACGGCCTTCCCCTTGCCTTCAAGTCTCCTGTTCTTTTCTACAATCGCGATATCATCGACGCACCACCAAAAACCACGACTGAGCTCTTCGCGCTTCTCGAAGAACACACAGACGCCAAAAACGATCGCTACGCACTCGTCTACGAGGAGACCAACTTCTTCTTCCACGCCCTGTGGATGCACGGCTTCGGTGGCTACATCTTCAACGAAGACGGTGAGGTAGAGCTTGCCAACGAGGGCAACGCCAAGAGCTTTCTCTTCGTGAGAAAGCTCATGCAGTACCTGCCCCACAGGGTCGACGGTGCCCGCATCAAGAAGCTCTTCAACGACGGCGATGCGGCCATGGTCATCAATGGGCCGTGGTTCATGGCCGATCTGGACAAGAATCTCAACTACGGTGTGGCCACGCTGCCCTTCATCGACGAATCTGGGCTCTACGCCGCACCCTACCTCACTGCCGAAGGCATCTTCCTCTCTGCCGAGACCAAGCAACGCAGTAAGGGCCTAGCGCTGATGGAATACATCGCCGGCGAGGGTTCGGTTGAGCGCGCCGTGCGCGGACAGCAGATGGTGGCCTACATGCCCGCCTATGAGCGCGAGGAGCTCAAGAGTGACCCGGTCGCCGCCGAGCGTCGCGCCGTCTTCCTCGCTCAGCTCGACCACGCCGTGCCCACCAGCAACCGCCCCGAAATGAGCGCGCTCTGGAACCCCATGCTGATGGCGCTGCAGAAGTCACTCTACGGCGGACCCAGCGGCTGGACGCCCTACTTCATGCTCCTCGCTTTGCTGCTCATCTCGGTCGGCTTCGTCCTCGTCTCCAAGGGCCGCAATCGCAGCCTCGAAGCCAACGCCACCAAGCGATATGTGCAGCTCGCCTCGGGCATCGCCCTGCTGCTCGCTGCGCTGCCCACCATCTATCATATCTTCGCGATGCAAGGCGCCAACCGCGACGTCGATCCCATGGATGCCCTGCGGGAGGCGCAGAACCGCTTCATCACTGTTCAGGCACCCCTGGCCGAAGAAGCAAACCCTGCGCCCTTCCTCGCCATTCTGGGACTGCTCTTGATCATTATCCTGGCCGTCGGTGCCTTTGCCTGGAAGAAGCACAAGGCGAAGAAAATCGAATACACCGACAACATCACCGCGCTGCCCTACATCGGCCCCGCGGTGCTCGCCATGCTCGCCCTCGTGGTGGTGCCCTTCGTGGTCGGCGCCGGACTGAGCTTCTTCGCCTACCAGAACGGCGACTTCGTCTTCGTTGGGCTGCAGAACTTCGAGCGCCTCTTCAGTGGAGAAGGGACCCCGCTCAACGACAGCATGTCCTTCTATTTCACCTTGGTGGTCACCATCCTGTGGACCGTGCTCAACGTCGCCCTGCACGTGACCATCGGCGTCGCCCTCGCCCTCATCCTGCGCGACCCTTGGCTGAAGTTGCGCGGTTTCTACAGGGTCCTGCTCATCATCCCTTGGGCGGTACCCAACTACATCACCGCACTCATCTGGCGCGGCATGTTCGACACCTCCTTTGGCGCCATCAACGGCATCCTCAAGGCCTTCGGGCTCGAGCCCGTGGGCTGGTTCGATGAATTCCTAACCAGCTTCGCCGCCAACCTCACGACCAACACCTGGCTCGGATTCCCCTTCATGATGGTGGTCACCTTGGGTGCGCTGCAGGCCATCCCACGCGACCTCGAGGACGCCGCCTCCGTCGATGGCGCCTCCCGCTGGCAGCGCTTCAGCAACGTCACGTTGCCACTGCTCAAGCCCGCGCTGCTGCCCTCGGTGATCCTCGGCTCGGTGTGGACCTTCAACATGTTCAACGTCATCTACCTCGTCAGCATGGGCAACCCCGACAGCTCCACCGAGATCCTCATCAGCGAGGCGTACAAGTGGGCCTTCGAGAGGCAGTACCAATATGGATATGCCGCTGCCTATGCCCTGGTCGTCTTCTTCATTCTGGTGGGCTATTCGCGGCTGACCCGACTGCTCGTGGAGTCCAAATAATGGCAACCAAAGAGAAAAAGAACAGCAAGCAGTGGGAAGAGAAGCCGGCACCTCTGGATGGCAAGCAGGCCCTGCTGCGCACCATCCTCACCCACGCCACCCTCATCGCCGTCTGCTTCCTGGTGATGTACCCGGTGCTCTGGGTCATCAAGATGGCGCTCACCCCCAATGAACTCGCCGGGCTCTCGCCAAGCCCCATCCCTGAACAGGTCACCCTCGACAACTTCAAGCATGTCATGGGCAGCGAGAACAAAACCGGAGACTGGCTCTTCGGGCGACAGCTGCTCAACTCCGTCGTCATCGCCGCCGCCACCACCATCCTCGGTGTGGTGCTCGCGCTCAGCGCCGCCTACGGCTTCAGCCGCCTGCGCTTCGTCGGTCGTGAGGCCGGCCTCACTGCATTCTTGGTCACGCAGATGTTCCCCGGTGTGGTCATGGCCATCCCCCTCTACATCCTGCTCGGTAACCTTGGTCTGCTCGACAGTATGACCGGCCTCATCTTGGTCTATTCGGTGAGTGCGCTGCCCTTCTGTATCTGGAACCTCAAGGGCTACTTCGACACCATCCCCAAAGAGCTCGAGGAAGCCGCCCTCGTCGACGGCGCGAGCCGCCTGACCATCTTCCTCAAGGTCATCCTGCCCCTGACCAGACCTGCCATTGCCGTCACCGCGCTCTTCTCCTTCATGGCCTCCTGGAACGAGTTCATCCTGGCAGCAACCTTCATGAACGATGAGCTCTCCTACACCTTGCCCGTGCAGCTCAAGCAGTATGTTGGTGCACAGTCTGCCGACTACGGCTACTTCGCCGCAGGTGCCATCATTGTCTCCATCCCGATCATGGCGCTCTTCTTCGCACTGCAGAAACACCTCGTTGGCGGCCTCACCGCCGGTGGGGTAAAGGGCTGACAGTCCGCGAGAATGCCTACGTTCTTCATTGGATCCAGATTTGGAATACGGAGTTCGAGATGTCTCAGCCATCCATCGACACCTTGGTGTTCACACGCTGCGTCTTCTTCCGCAGTGACGACACCACGCGTCTCGAGCGACAGATCAACTACTTCCTCGGACACGCACCCCTTGCTGCGCTGCACCGGATGGAGACCAATGCGCTTGGCCAAGAGGTGCTCGTCACCCTCTGGTTCGACCTCATGCCCGCCGCAGAGAACATCGACGCCATCTACTCCGCCGCGGTTCGGCTCTGAGCATGCTGTGGGCCTCAGCTGCTGACTTGCCCCATTATCGCCCAGCAGCAAGGGGGCTGAGGCGCAGCGCGCCCTCGCGAAGCCGCACCGAACTGTGCAAGGCCCGAAGTCCCTCCGTTGCGATAGGGTTGCCTCCGAGCTCCAAGCAACCCAGCTCCGACAGGTGAGGTGAGCGGGCCATCGAGATGGCCCCTGCACTGCTGATGCGATTGCTGCCGAGGTCCAGCACCTGCACTGAACGCAGCAGCTCCGAGCGCGCCAACAACGCCGCCCCCTCATCATCGATGCCACAGTCCCGTAGGCGTAGCGTGTGCAGCCGCCCCAGCAGCGCCCCCGAGAGCAGGCCGATGACGGCGCTCGCCGAGAGGCGCATGCCCCAGCACTCGAGCTCGCGTAGCTGCGTGAGGCTTCGGCTGCGGGCGAGCTGGGCGAGCTGTGGGCGCGTGAGCTGTAGGCCATGCAGGCGAAGCAGTGCAATGGGGTTTGCAGCGCTCCCCTCGCAGAGCGTCTGCCAGCTCTGTGCGTCTTGAGACCAGAGGCGCAGCGTTCGCATCCAGCCCCAGGCCGCAGGGGGATTGCCATGGCAGCAGCGTTGCCACCAGGACGTTGGGGCCTTGCGGAGCGCCAATGGCCAGCTCTCCAGCTGAGGGGCGAAGGCTGCGCTGCAGAGAACTCCCGGATGAAGGGCGTCCGATGCCTGGTCGAGAACCCGGAGCAGAGCCTGCCAGACTGCCGGGTTTGGTGGCAGGGCAAGCAGCGCTTGAAGCTGCATCGCTGCATCGCCGCTGCGCGCGCCAAGGCGGTAGAGAGCAGCGCTTGCGCTGAGGTCGCCTGCGCGGCTCAGGTGCAAGAGCCGTTCGCGTCCTCCCTCGGCTTGCAGCCCGCCATCCGCCTCTGCAAGCGAGGAGAACGGAGAGACGGTGAGGACTTCGAGCTGGAAGCGATGGCCGTCGAGGGTATGTTCGACATGCTTTTGCAGCGTGTCTGGGGGGCGCAGCCAGCGCGATCCCTGTCCCAGACTTCGATGTGGATGTAGCCAGCGCAGGACGGCTCGTTCTTCGTTGTTTTCGTCTTGAGCGATGACGGCGAGCAGCTCAGGAAATGGCACGCGTCCTTAGAGTCCGTGCGGACTTCGACTGGGCGTGCGTGGATCGGCTTTGAGCGATGGGGGAAGGCGAAGGTCGACGTAGG
>JAVFAO010000277.1:0-9486 GCA_034002465.1 Myxococcota bacterium | reverse complement strand
CGCTACGGCGAGGTCAAGGTCGCAGACTTCGGTCTCTCTGACGCCGTTTCCAATGACGTGGTCACACCAGAGGGCATGGTCAAAGGCAAGTTCGCTTACATCTCGCCAGAGAGCACCCGCGACCCATCATTGGTCAGCAACAAGAGCGACATTTTCTCCACCGGCATCGTATTCTGGGAATTGCTTGCCAATCAACGCCTTTTCCAGCGCTCCAACGACCTCGACACCTTCAAAGCCGTGCGTGCCTGCGAGGTCCCACCGCTGCACGCCATCCGCAACGACATCAGCCCCGAGCTCGACACCATCGTCGCCAAGTCCCTGGCCAGCGACCCGATGCAACGCTACGCCTCGGCCGAAGAGATGTACGACGACATCTGCCGCTATGCCGCGCGAGAAGGGATCAGCCTGAGCCGCTACAACCTCTGCCGCGTGGTCAACGAGCTCGCCGATCACAGCTGGACAGGCTTCTCCGGCGAGAGCGTCTCCGGCCGAATGATGGCGGATCTGCTCAGTGAGCTCGACGGCATGCTGCCTCCCGGTG
Organism: Myxococcota bacterium; assembly: GCA_034002465.1. Classification (GTDB taxonomy): domain Bacteria; phylum Myxococcota_A; class Bradymonadia; order UBA4248; family JAVFAO01; genus JAVFAO01. Next base: position 8,945 of record JAVFAO010000277.1, on the reverse strand, counting down.
TGGCCCAGCACCTCAAGAGCTTCGTCACCCGCGCCTCCGAAGCCCAAGACGTGGAGCAAAACGCCTACGTCCAAGAGGATTTCGGAGACGTCTTCGATGAGGTCGGCTTCGACCAAGGCGAGGTCGAGCCAGGCAGCTTCGCCGACGCCGAGGCCACCCACAACATCGCCACCAGCGCGCTCATCGACCAAGCCGCGGCCTCCAGCAAGGCCGGTGAATCATCCGCACCCAGAACACCAGCACCCAGAACACCAGCACCCAGAACACCAGCCCCCAAGACACCCGCGCCCGCGGTCGCCAGAACTCCAGCCCCCAGCGCCGTGCCCGAAGATGTGCTGCAGCAACTGCGCGAGCAAGCCAACGCTCACGTGCGCAGCCAGCGCATGATGGCCATCATCTGGGGACTGGTCGGCGGCATCGTGCTCGGCGCAGGCTTGGGCTTCGTCCTCGCCATGGCCATCTGAGCCCCACACAGCGACCGAGCCATTCGTGGGGCGCTGCCCCACACCCCGCCAAAAGGAACGCCCTTTGGAATCCCTCTGATTGGCGGATAGATGCTCGCCGTCACCAAAATGGAGGTCGACCGTGATCCCTCGCTCCCTGACAAGCCAAGATCAAGTCACCCGCCTGTTCCCCGCATCGAGCCCTCTCTATCCGCTCGTCGCGCCCACCTTCGACACCGTGCGGCAACGCCTCGATGGGCTCTGCATCAGCTCGATCTGGATCGACGCCGACCTCGATCCCAGCCGCGCCGGCTACAGACCCTCCTACGACGGCCTGCACGGCCGCGGCTCGAGCACCATGATGCCCTTCATCGCCTCATGGATGTCCACCGGCCCCGGACACGAGGGACGCGGCAATCAGGTCCTCTTCCTCGACACCATCGATCGAAGCTTGGTCGACTACGCCCTCGAAATCGGCCTCCTCGGCGAACACAGCTTCGTCTCGTCCCTCGACGAGCTCAATCGAGCCGTCCTGGCGTCAGGAAAGAAGCTGTATTCCATCGACGACATTGGAACAGATTTCGATGAGCACGTCGTGATCTCGACGCAGCTCTCCAAATGGCTCAACTCCAAGGATGAGCTCGCCTCGATCACCGCCTTCGCCCCACGAGAGCTGATCAAGGACATGCACGAGGTCACCCTCGACGACTACCACGCCATCCACGCACCTGGCTGCCGCGTATTCCTAAAGACCAACAACACCGAAACCGCCGGCCTCGGCGTACAGATCTGCAACGACGCCGACGAGTTCAAACGCCACCTCGACGCCATCCGAGAACAACAGCGCCAGTTCTCGCTGAACAAAACCCTCATCATCCAACGCGAAATCCTGGGCCGCAATCGCAGCTTCAACCTCTTCATCGACCCCGCCACCCCAGACTGCATCCAGGTCACCGCCCTCACCGACCAGCTCGTCGAGGCCGACGGCAAAACCTACCGCGCCTCGGTCAACTACCCCATCACCGCAGCCAACCTCGAACACATCGGCCCGGCGATCATGGACATGATCGGTCGCATCTGGGCCCGACACCCCGAAGCCTTCGGCTTCGTGATGTGCGACTTCTTCGAAACCAGCGATGGCCAGATCACCATCTATGATCCAGGCATCCGCCCCTCTGGGAATACGGCCACCGCCATGGCCCGTCTGCTCGCTCGCAAACTCACAGGACGCGACAGCTACACCTCCAACTTCTTCCTCGACATCGGCGAAGACGGACTCGATTACGCCGAGCTGCGACGCCGCCTCGGCCCCCTAAGCACGCTCGAACACCTCGCCCAGCACGGCGAAGGCGTGCTGCCTTGGGGCTGGAACGCGCTCTGTGGACGCGGTCTGCTCATCGGCGTCGCCCCAGACGAAGCAGCCTACGCACACTTGATGGTCCGCATCCGAGAAGCAACCGGCGCGCAGGCATGAAGCGCAGCGCCACCCCAATCGTGCTCGGCTTGACGACAGCCACAGCGGCTGCGATGCACGGCTCATGATGGCGTCCCAGGTGGCAGCCATCTCCCAGCATCCGCCTGTCCGGACCGCGCTTCGAGCACGGCCCACTGAGCGCCAAGTCTCGGTCCACGAGCTCGCACGGCTACACCTCGCAAAACCCTCATACAGCTTCCAAACGTCCCAAAGGAACAACGCCAGATTGTACGTTTTCGCGACTTTGCGTCTCTGCGCCTTTGCGTGAGCCCCCCCTAGCTTCGTCGCGACCGCGCGTTCCAGCCCAATCCCCACGAACCCATTTCGCTCCAGGGAAAACGGGCCCCGAAACCCGAAACCCGAAACCCGAAACCCGAAACCCGAAACCCGAAACCCATGCCCCAAGCCAACAACGCCCAAGAACAGAGCACCGAAGCGAGCCCTCGAGAGCAAGAGGCCGAGACCACTCGCCGTGTAGGTCGAGGCTTCCTCATCATCACCGCCGCCAAGCTCTGGTTCGTCATCTCGGCGAGCGTGCTCAACTTCGGCCTGCCGCTTCTGTTCAGCAACGCCGCCGACTACGGCGCCTACGGCGTGGTCATCAACGTGGCGAGCCTGCTCAATATGGTGATGATCACTGGCACCCTGCAGGCGGTCTCCAAGCTCGTCAGCGAACGCTCGAGCTCGGTCGCCGCCCTCGCCAAACGCGCCGTGCTGCTGCAGACCGTCATCGCCCTGCCCATCGCCGTCATCTACTTCTTCTCGGCCCACGCCATCGCCGACTGGCTCAACGACCCCTCCTACGTCCCCCTGCTCCAAATCTCGTCCGTCATCGTGCTCTCCTACGCCTACTATGCCGTATTCGTAGGATGCTTCAATGGCATGGCAGCCTTCCGACAACAAGCCAGCCTCGACATGCTCTTCGCCACGCTGCGCGTCATCCTGGTCCTCGCCGGTGTCGCAGTGGGGCTGGGCGTGGCAGGCGCGGTCGGAGGCTTCGCCGTCGCCGCCGTGGGCATCCTGCTCATCAGCGTATTCTGGTTATACCGCCACCTGCGACAGTACGACGAAACGGCGAGCGGCAAGGTCGACGCCCGACGGCTGGGCCTCTTCCTGCTTTCGACCCTGCTCTACACCTTCCTACTCAACACGGTGATGCGCATCGACCTGTTCATGCTCAAGCGCATCTCCGGGGCGATCGAAGGCTTCGAGCAGAGCTCCAATGCACTCAGCGGCGCCTACAACCTGGTCCTCAACGTTGCGCGCGTACCCTACCAGGCGGTCATCGCCATCGCCTTCGTCATCTTCCCATTGCTCAGCCAGAGCACCTTCGAGCAGGATCGTGAAGCCACCCGCAGCTATGTCTCGAATACGATGCGCTACACCCTTTTCATCGTGTTCGGATTTGTCGCAGCGCTGGCAGGCGGCGGCGCCGACGTGCTGCGCCCGATCTATCCCGACTACGCCTACGCCACGGTCATTCTGCTGCCGGTGATGCTCGCCTATGCCTTCTTCGCGACGAGCTATGTGGCCTCGACCATGCTCATCGCCGCAGGGCGCCCTGGCTTGGCCTCGGCCATTTGCGCGCTGATGGGGCTGAGCATGGCGCTTGGCTGCAGCCTGACGCTGGAGCCAGGTCAAGCGCCCATGGACATGCTCTGGGCCACGGCATACTCGGTGCTCATCAGCATGAGCCTGGGCATGGCGGCGGTCTACGCCGCCATGCGCTGGCGTTTTGGCGCCTTCGCGCCCTGGCGCTCGGTGCTCAGGATTGCTACCGTGAGCGCCGTCGTGCTGGCCCTCGGTGCGCTCACGAGCTTCTCACAGCTCTTTGGCTACACCGATGTCTGGCCCGGCTCGCTGGAGCTTGGCGTGGGCACGGTAAGCAAGGACTTCTATGGCTCGCGCCTGCTCACCCTGGCCATCGCCGCGGCCAAGGCCACAGGCCTAGGCCTGCTCTATCTCATCGGTCTCTGGGCTAGCCGGGAGTTTGGTCCCGAAGACTGGAACCGACTGCGCCGGGTCTTCAAGAAGAGAGGTTGATATGCCACGCCTGCTCGCGCTGCTCGCCTTGCTCTGCTGTGTCGCCTGCAGCGGTGCCAGACCATCCCCCGAAGAGACGCTCTCGCGCTCGCTGACCACCTTCCACTCCCACCTGCTCTTCGGTCGCTACGACGACGCTGCGGCATACCTCCCTCTCGAACAACGAGAGGCCTTTCTGGAGTACTACCAGGGCACCGATGACGACCTCAAGATCACCGAATTCGAGATCGCCCGAAGCGAGCTCGCGCCCACCCGAGACAGCGCCAAAGTGGAGGTCGATTTGAGCTGGTACCAGCTCCCCTCGATGACCGTCAAGACCTCCAAGATGGTCGAGAAATGGGAATACGACTCGGCGTTCGAGCGCTGGACCCTCGTCGAGCACAAGGTGAAGGACGACTAAGCTGTTGCCAGTAACAGCCTGAAAGCAAAGTTTTTGTCGATTGGGCGCTTGGCCTCTTTTGTTGATTGGGCACTTGGCCTGTTCCCCCCATTTTTTGGCCATTGGGCGCTTGACCGGTTCCCTCAACTTGTTTGCATTCGTTCGCTCTCGCGTGACCCTCGCAGCGCTGCGCAGGCGCATCGGATGCGCCCGCGACAGACGCTGACTCGTGCCTCGCTTCGCTCACTTTTTGTCCATTGGGCGCTTGACCGGTTCCCCCTTGGCTTGTCCTATGTGCTACCAACAACAACAGTCGCCTCGAAGCTTGCGCTCAAGGTTTCCACCCACAAGCGAATCAGGAAGAGCATGATAGATATCGACCTCGACTCCAAAAACTGGTTGGTCCCCTTCGTCCGAGAGCTCGTTGAGCGCTTCGATGGCAGCGAGCTCGCCACGCGTATTCCCAATTATCCTGAAGAAGAGACGCTGTGGCACTGGCGCCTGGACGCCCTCGAGCGCCGCGGTGTGGCCTCGGGGCTGCCACGGGTGGTTTGGCCCAAACCCGCGAAGCAAGACGCCCGCAGCAAAGCAAGCTGGCTCTTTTTGAACACCCTCGCCCAAGACGTCGAGCTGCTCCTCGAGCTGCGGCAGGTGATGCACGGCCCCTCTACCGACAGCTCACACACGGTTCTGCAGCTCTTGATGGTGCTCGCCGAGCACTGCGGCGACCTCGATGACGCCGAGAGCCTGTACGAGCTCGACGAGGAGGGCTGGACCGATGACGACGCTGGGCAGGAGCGGCTCGCCAAGCAGGCAGGCCCGGCAGCGCGCTGCATCGCGAGCAAGCTCAAGAAGCAGCTCCTGCTCGCACCAGAGCATCCACTCTTGGGACTGCCGCTGCACCGCGTGGTGGTGTATGCAGATACGCTTCAGTTGCTCGAGCTCGCCGTGAAGCAGTTCGCCAACGACGCCCGCCCCGATGCCTTCGACGTCAGCGAGCTCCGCGCACGAACCCAAGCGATGAAGCTGAGCCTGGTCGAGCTGTTGCTGGGCCTGGCCTGCGCCGACCATGAAATCAGCGCCGTCGAGAAGCGACTCGCCCAACACATCGCTTCGCTCGCAGAGCTCAGTCCCAACGAGCTGCGCTCCCTGTGGCCCGACCCCGGAGAGAACGTCAACGTGGAACATCTGGCCAAGCAGATTCCGGATCAGCTGGCCAGACGCTTTGTATACCAGCAGCTCGTGCTGCAGGCCAACCTCGAGGACGACGTTGGCCCCCAAGAGGAGGCCTACCTTCACCGAGTGGCCGCCGCTTTCGGCTATGAGGACGAGCAGCGATTGCTGATTGAGAACGAAGCCATTGCGTTGCTCGAGCGTCACCCGGAGCTGCTCGACGCCTTCAAGCTGGGCGGCGCCTTGAACCGCTTTCGAAGGCAGCTTGGACGAGGCGTGGAGTCGGCAGTACGCAAGAACCTTGGCCGCTTGGTGCAGGAGATCCGTGAGACCAAGGAGCTTGCTCAGCTTCTGGCAATGCGCACCCAGCGTCAGCTCAGCGAAGAGGAAGAGGCGAAGGTCAAGGCGCAGATCATCGACATCTGCAAAGCCATTCCGGCGCTGGCGGTGTTCGCGGCGCCTGGCGGCACGGTGCTCTTGCCCATCCTGATGAAGCTGCTGCCCTTCGATCTGATGCCCAGCTCGTTCAGCGAAGAGGACGAGAAGCTCGGCTGAACGCTTCGAACGCCCCGGCCGAGAAACGCCGCAGGATTGCCCGTTTGGGCAGCGCCGCAGTCCCCGCCAGCACGCCAATGCAGAGCCTTTGGCCAACTTCGAGCGCGGTTTGGCGGTGGGTTCTCGTGATTCCAATCTTTTGGCGGAGTTGTGCAGCCCCAGAGAGCTGCAGCGTCACTCCCTGCTGCGCTGATTTCTCCATTGGAAGGCATGGTGAACCCACTGCACTCAGCTGAGGCTCGTCCGAAAACCTGGTCTCTCACCGTTGAGCACGGCGTCGCCGCGACCATCACAATCCGACGAGCAGGACGGTTCCCCACCACCACCGAGCTGACCCGAGGACACTGAGCACAAGATCCCGTAAGCGACCCCAGCCAAGCCACGAGTTTTGAACGCAAATCCAGCACCTTCCCGAGGGAATCGACGATTCACTCCGCGAATTCCACCACCGTCGAGGGGCAGCATCGAAGCAGACGCTCGCCTGTCCCACTCGCACCGAGCCGCCACCGTCGTCGAGTCTGGTGTCGACCCGCAAAGACGGGTACGATGTACACCGACATGGGCGAAGCCCTTCTCGGAGGTTCCGATGACCTTGCGTTTTGCTCCACTCCTGCTCCTCGCCGCTTTGATCCTCAGCGCCTGCGTAGAGGCAGAGCCGCTGCCCGTCGGCCCACTGCAGGCCAACGTCAAGCTCAGCACTCACGTCCAAGACTGGCGCGATGAGGTCATCTATCAGGTGCTCATCGACCGCTTCAACGACGGCGACAAGAACAACAACTTCAACGTCGACCCCCGCATCATGGGCAAATACCACGGTGGCGACTGGGAAGGCCTGATCGAGAAGCTCGATTATCTGCAGGCTCTGGGCGTCACTGCAGTGTGGATCTCGCCTGTGGTCAAGAACGTGGAAGAAGACGCTGGTTTCGCCTCCTACCACGGCTATTGGACCCAACACTTCACCGAGCACAACCCGCACTTCGGCGACCTCTCCACCCTGCGCCGCCTCTCCGATGAGCTGCACTCCCGAAACATGAAGCTCATCCTCGACATCGTCACCAACCACGTCGGACAAGCCTTCTTCTACGACATGAACATGAACGGACAAGCCGACGACTGGCTGCAAGGCTCCGGTGACCCCGCCGCTGGCAGCGGCATCTCGGAAGGACGCCCGCTGAGCCGTATCTCCGAGTACGACCCCGACTACGACGTACGCGGCATCCAGTCCTTCACCAGCCTCGGGCTGGCCGGACCCGCTCCCGCCGTCTTCCTCTACATGCCCCAGATCAACCGCGTACCGCCTGGTCCCTCACCCATGGACCTCAACAACGACGGCGTCATCTCCGGTATCGACGAAGAGCTCGGCTTCGCCAACCCCGACTGGTACCATCGCCGCGGCCGCGTCGTGAGCTGGGACGCCCCCAACACCGGCCCCTACACCCACACCTTTGGCGGCCTGCCCCTCGATCCCCCGGCCAAACCCGGCCAGGCCGAGCGCATCTACTACCAAAACGACCAGACCCTCTTCGGCGACTTCCCAGGCGGCCTCAAAGACCTCGCCACCGAAAACCCAGCCGTGCGCAAGGCGCTCATCCAGGCCTTCACCTACTGGATCGACGTCAGCAACGCCGACGGCTTCCGCATCGACACCCTCAAACACGTCGAATACTCCTTCTGGGAAGAGTTCGCCCCCGCCATGCGCCAACACGCTGCGCGCCGCGGCAAGACCAACTTCCTCATGTTCGGTGAAGCCTTCGACGGCAATGACGATCTCCTGGGCGCCTACACGCGCCTCGACCAGGTCGACTCGGTCTTCTTCTTCAGCCAAAAATACGCCATCGACAACGTCTTCAAGTGCCCCCCTGGCAACAGCGCCCCCTCCTGCAACGGCCGCAGCAACGGCACCTCGGACATCTACGGCTGGGGTGGCGAAAACCCACGCCTCGACAAGTTCAGCACCACACCACAACCCGGCGGCGTGACCGACGCTGCAGGCAACGGCGTCGCCCCGCGTCAGCTGCTCGTCAGCTTCCTCGACAACCACGACGTCGCCCGCTTCCTCTTCGATCGCAGCGACGCCAACGGCATCACCGCCCTCAAGGCCGCGCTCTTCTATCTGCTCACCACCCACGGCATCCCGTGCATCTACTACGGCACCGAGCAGGGCTTCTTCGGCGGCAACGACCCCTCCAACCGCGAGGACATGTGGAAGCAAGACTCCTCCATCTACGCCAAGTACAACTTCGGCTACGCCTACCGCCCCTGGAATACCGACAACCCCATCTTCCAACACATCAGCAAGCTCATCTCGATGCGCAAGAAATACCTGCCACTGCGACAAGGTAACTTCGAGTTCATCTGGCACTCCACCCGCACCGGCAACGAACGCGACGCTGGGATCCTCGCCTTCGAGCGCGTCGCTGGCGAGCAGCGCGTGGTGGTCGTGATCAACAGCCACGAGACGCAAAGCAGCTCAACCCGCGCCCCAGACAGCGAAGGCGGCGCAACCATGAGCACGGGCTTCGCCCAAGGCACCGTGCTCGTCGATGCCTTCAACCCCAACGACCGCTTCACCGTCGGCGCAGGCGGCAGCCTCGAGGTCTCGGTGCCACCCTCCAGCGGCCGAATCCTCATGCCCGAAGGCATGCTCTAGGCCATCAGGGTTGCTACAACGCACGCGGCGACCCAAGTCTGGATAGCGTTTGACGCGCGCTCTCAGCTTTCCCCGGTCAACGGGGCAACCCACTGAGCTCCAGGGACAAACAGCCATGTCCAGACTGCCCACAGCCAGGCTGAAACCCGAAACCCGAAACCCGAAACCCGAAACCCGAAAGCTGCTCCGCTGGCGCGCTGCGCGCGGCTCGCGAGCTGCGTGGGGGGG
>JAVFAO010000276.1:0-9544 GCA_034002465.1 Myxococcota bacterium | reverse complement strand
TGCGCAGAGCAGAACAGCTCATGACCGCAAGAGCAAGGTACCTGTCGAGTAAGACTCCCCTGCTTGAACCTACCAAAATGGCGGCGTAAGCGCATGGGGCCGAACCGACGTTCGTTACACGGTCCCGCAATCGGCGCCGGGCTAGATCCGAGGCCAAGAAGATGGTCTGATAGGAAGAGCTCTGCTTCTGGCTGGCTTGTTTTCTCTCGTTGAGCGGCACCACGTTCCCCTAACCGCTGGGTGCGGCGCGGAGCTTCTCGGCGCTTGGTGCAACGGTTCAGAAATAATAGCGGATGTGGCCACCGAAGTTGATCAGGTCGGCGTCGACGTGCTCCAACACCAGCAAGCCCGGTCGATACTCGAGCACGATGTCGATGGGGATGGGGACGAAATTGAACTCGAGTCCCAAGACGCCGCTGACGCCGAGCCAGAAGGCGTCGCCAAAGCCGCCGAAAGCACCGACGCCGAGCGCCCAGCCCAGGTCAATGACGCTGCCACGGGTGAGCGACGGTCCCTCCCACAGGTAGTCTGCGTTCAGACCGATGATGGTGCCGTGGTCACGTCCCAGACCCCAGATGCCCACCACCCCTTGCAACGCTTGACTCTCGCTCATGAAGTACTTCATCGACACGCCAGAGGTACCCGTGCCACCCCCCAGTCCAATGCCGAAGTTTCCTCCCGAGCGCACTTGGGCGCAGGCCTCGGTGGGAACCAGGGCGACGGTCCCAAGGCCTAGGACAACAACGAGCGCGAAGCAGAGCTGGGCGAGCCGAGTCGAGCGAAGTGCGAAAGAACGATGAGTCATGAGCTTCTCCTCTTGCTTCGAAGCGTGGTCGCCACGAATCTCGCGTGATGTTCGGAAGAGATTGAATTGTCTTTGAATTGTAATCGAAGAACAGGTTCACGATGAGCTGATATCGTGGCCGCCAGCCCCCCCGCAAGCGAGGCTCCGGCAACCGCTCGAGTGTCAGCTTAGGTCTGCTCGGCGTGCGGGTCAACACCGTTCTCGGCGGTCGTCGCTGCCGTGGGGAGCCGCTCTGTCGACGAGAAGGCGCTGCCCATCGGAGTGAGCGGCATCTTGGTTTGCAAAAAAAGTATGGAGCGAGAACTGAAAACCCGCGCGCTCTGCGGGGGATAGGGCCAACAAACGCGTGCCCATTGCGCCGACTCGGCGAAACGAATTGACCTAGCCAGCCCACCGGAGCTGCCTGGAAGCAATCGAAAGTGAGCGAAGAGCACGCATCCTCTCGGCATGCCGAAGGAACTTGGAGCCAGGAGGCGGAGAGTCGCTGCGCAGCAAGGCGCGCGACAGGACCAAGGTGGCCGAGCCCGCCGGGTCGGGTTTCACGGCGCCTCACCGAGCCGGCCCGCGATGGCGCGCATGGTCTCCCGGTGGGCCAGCCCCGCGATTTCACCGGGTGGCCGTCCGGGCGTGCGTCCGAGCGCGATGCTTGCCAGGACATGCACGGTCAGCCAATTTGCTACGCTGGCCTCCAGCAGGTGCGGGAAATCGGCCAGGAAGTCCCGCCACGGCCCCTCTGACCCAGCGCCAGCCGTGGCCAGCAGGCGGCAGCCCAGGCCGCGGACCGGGGTGTCCTCAGGGGGGACGGGCTTCGCGCAGTCGAGCAGTTCCGCCGCAGCGTCATCCGCGCCGAAGGCGGCTGCGTACAGGCCGCTGGCGATGCGCGCCGCTGCTTCGGCTGGCGGTTGGCGCACACGCAGGGCCTCGATCCAGGCCGAGACCTTGGCCTGCATGGCATCTGCGGCCAGAAATCCCCCATTGCGGGCGATGAGCACGAAGCCCAGCAGCCCCAGGGTGGTCGGTACCCGACCGGGCTGGCCCGGGTCCATGTCGCGGCTGGCGCGCGGCAGGTGTTCGAGCAACAGCTCGAAAGCGGCCCGGCAGCGTTCGGGGCCGAACAGCAACAGGGCCTCGGCCAGGGTGCGGGCAGCACCGGCCAGCGCGTCGCCCGGATGGAAGGGTGGCAGCATCGCGTCCATCAGTGCCGGTATCCGATCCAGTTCCGCCAGGCGCCGGCGCAAGTCCTCGTCGCGGGACAGGAGCAGGGCTGGCCAGGCATTCGTTTTCGCCGCTGCCGGCTTCGGGGCCGCATGGGTCGCCTGGCCGGGCCGGACGGCGGTCTCGGCCAGCCAGGTCAGGCGCGCCAGCTTGTCCGCGGTCGCCATGCCGGACCAGACGGCGTGGCCAACCTCCGGGACCGCCAGCTCGACGATCTCCGGCGGTTGCTTGAACTCCCAGGTAGCCATGCGCCGCGATCCGCAGGACGGGCAGGCAGGCGGCGCGGCCAATTCGAAGGGCACTCCGGAGGGAGACGGGTCGCACGCCGCGGCACCGAATACGGCATGGAGCAGGCCGGCCCGTGCCACCGGGCGCAGGCCGGCCGCCACGGGCAGTTCGGCCAGCAGGCGGTCCACCTCGTCGTACACCGGGTCGGCCGGGGCGTTCAGGTAGGCCAGCTCGCCGCTGTCGGCGCGCAGCAGGAATTCGCCATATCGCTCAGGGGCGATGTCAGGGTGGTCGAAGGCGGTCGTGCAGTCCGCGCAACAGTAGTGGACGAGGGCTAGTTTCATGGTGTCGTCGGGCTGATCAACACGAGGTGAAGAATCTCGTTGGTCGTCGAGGAGCGCATTGTTCACCCGCCCGGGCGCGTTCGGAATGCTAGCGAATGACGTTGTAGCCTGCGAGCAGCGCCCTGGGGGACAGGACAAACAAGCGCCTCTCCCAAAGTACGAAGTGGCGCGGGAAACGCAAGCCCAGAAACACAACACCTTCGCTCGCTTCGAGTGAGAAACGCTCGCTCTCGGAGACCGAGCTCGCGTCAGCGAGCTCGAAGCGTGTCCACTTGGTGAAAGACGCGCGGTCGCTGCGTCGTTCGCCTCGTCGTCGATGTCGGTCGGTGGAACACGAAGAAAGGGCTCGCTTGTCCCTTGGATTAGCCAGCCGGCCAAGACCAAGCAGCCCCCCACCGGCGACGTCGAAGCGCCAGGCTGAGCGCTCAGCATTGCGTGCTTGTTGGCCGCAGCAAGGCGGATACTCTCGGCGCTTCAATGGAAGGGAACGGTGGCGTCATGCGGGCGATGACGCGACCTTGGCCGGAGCACCATATCTGGAGAGTCAGCTAGGGGTCGACGGTAACGGTAGTCCAACCCAGGTCCTTGACACCCAAGCTCGTGAAGACCGTCAGGCGAAGCTCTGCGTTCGTGGCCTCGAAGCGGATCCCATGGCTATCCTCCAGCTCGACCAGAGTCCAGCCGTGGCTGCGCAGGTGCGCGCGCCATGCTTCCGCAGCCTCCTGGGGGCTGCTACCCAGTTCGAAGGAGTAGCGATTTGCCTCGGGCGTTCCCAGCCTGCAGGCCACCGCGTCTTTGGGGGCACCGCCCCGTGCTGCCCATGCTGAAGGAAGAAGGCGTTGATCGTTTTCCTTTTCGTGGCACCTGGGGGTCTTGTCCCCGGGCGTAGGCTCACCCCAAGCATCGAAGTCCTCGCGGCTGCTGTAACGCACGGTCTTCCACAACCAATTGTCCTCGTTGTCCTGCTCTAGCGTCAGCACGGCGAAACGCCCATCGGCGGGCCCCACCAGCACCAGCGCCTCAAGACCCGCGTACCGCAGCTCGAGCTTGCCGCCATCCCAGGCGCGCAGAGCGTCGAACAGAGGGTTCGCTTTCTCAAGAATCTCAGCGGCTTCTTCGCGGAACTCGGCGCGTTGCTCTTCCACCATCATCGAAGCCAAGGTCTCGATGTCCTTGGCTTGGAAAGCACGCAGCATCTTCTCGGCGGCGGCTCGCGCGTCCGACTCAGCCTCCTCCACAACATGCGTGGGATCTGACTTGTCCTTATTGGTGCAGCCGAGTCCGGCCAAGCACAGGTACACGAGAATGCCCCAAAGCGTCCGTCTGACGGTCCCTCGCATCGCCTTCCCTTCCAGGGTCACAGCCAAGAGCCGCACGCTCGCAAGCCGAGCGATCAGCCTCGCGCGCTGTTCCCGATCCTAAGCGTTCGCTCCGCTTTTGACCAGCCTCGGCATCAACATCCACTGCGAGTGCTTCTATCGCGGGATGCCTGCCGACAGAGCTAGGGCGCAGCGCGCCAGCGCACGGCTTGCGGCGTCAAAACCGTTTGCGGCAAACCGTGCTTCGGCTCGTCGTGCAGAAGACCGCCCCAGCACCACAGCCCCTCGACGGTTTGCGCACAGCTCGTCTCGAAGCCCACCCAGAGTCGAGTTGCTCCGCTAACTTTTGGAATACGAATGCCTTGTGTGCCGCGAATCGTCAGCGGCACGTCGTGCCCATGAGTGAAGCTGCGGTACGAGCCGACACAGTTGATGCTGCCATCGCCTCGTCGACCGCAGACGAAATCGTAACCCACCCCGAGCTCGACACTGCCCTGCAAGCCCTCCACCTTCTGCACTTCGCTGCCGAGCAGAGCGCTCGCGTTTCGGATACACGAGACCTCGCCCGACGCATGCCCAACACAAGCATCTCCATAGCCCATCGCAAGGAGAACCGCGTCATCGATCATCCCGAGGCGTTGAACGCTGATACCCTTCCCTGCGCGAACTCGACCCTGGTCCCAGCACCAAACGCTGCCGTCTTCCCCCAGAATACAATAGACATCTAAGCCGACTCCAAGTTCCTTCGCCGCAGGAATGCCCTCGACCCAGACGAGCTCGGCACTTGCACCCTGTCTGCAAGCGACTCGTCCATTCGCCATGCGCACACAGTAGCCTCGTTGCTCGCCGACCTTGACCTGAACGGCACCGCGAAGAGCCTCGTTCTCATCCGCTCTCCAGTCCTGCGAACGACAAAGCACCATGGCGTCGCGGTTCAGCACACACTCGTCTCCTCCCTGCACTCCGACCGAGAGTGCATACTCCTCGATATTCTCTGGGACGACATCTTCCGCGGCAAAGCGTGTCGAAGGTGTCCAGCACTCGACGCTACCCGTCGTCCCCACAACACAGATTCGATGTCGGTCCAAGGCAAGGCTTCGAGGCGCTTCGTTCGGGCGGAGCAAGTCGACGGCGACACCATATGCTCCCTGCCCGGCCTGTCCTTTATGGTTGGAGCCCCAGCAGAAGACCTCCCCTGAGCAGCGACGCGCGCAGCTATGGTCGAGCCCAGCAGTCACCTCGGCGACCTCCGTCAGCATCGACACATCGAAGCCGACATTGACCGGCAACGGCTGATCCGACAGCTCACCGTCGTCGAGAATCGTTTGACTTCCCGTGCCCAACTCACCGTATTCGTTCCGATCACTCCAGCAGACCAGGCTTCCGTCGTCCCGCACTGCGCACATATGGTAAACACCGCCCTCGAGCTGCACCACTTCTGAACTATTGGCAATGATCCGTGCATCAAAGTACTTGGCGAGGGGACTCCGGTTCTCGCGGCTAGGCTGGTGGATCAAGGTCTCAGCGATTCCCCGACATTCGACGGCGTCGACGCCGGAGGCATCGTCCTTCTCCTGCAGACGTCGATAGCACGTCGTCTGCGAGCACAACCCCAACACCGACGCCGCCTTGCTCGAAGCAAACTCGGCGAATCCACGAAGCTCCTTCGTCCCGAGCTGGCCATGACCCGCTCGCCCCCAACAGACGAGCCGATAGTCCTCCCACTCGTCGACGGTCAACGCACAATTGTGCTGGTCGCCAGCCACCAACTCCACGGCGCCCACGATGCCTGCAAGCCGAGTCGGTGGCAGTCTTGGCTCCCCCTCGACACCCGTCACCTGCCTTTCTGCGTTGCCACCAAAGCAGCTCACCCCGCCATCCGCCAAGAGCACGCAAGTGTGCTCCCTGCCCGTCACCACCCGTCGAGCATTGTTGATGTCGGGTACCCGGCGGATCTCGAAGGGCGAGCGTTCATGATGAGGAAGGCCATCCACCCATCCCCAGCACGAGACGCTTGCATCGCGGTGCAGAGCACAGGCGTGGCGGCCACCGGCCGCGATCGGGACGACGTGGGACAAGCCAACGATTTCCTCCGGGAAACGCTGCAAGGGTGTGCCAAAGAGCTCGCCCCAACACGACACCGTGCCATTTCTGTGAAGGGCACAGGTGAACTCGTGTCCCGCATCAATCTGCACCACAGCCCGTGGGTCATCGAGCGGAGCGTCCAAGCAGCGGCCGCGCCAGGGGCTTGCCCAAAGCGGCTCGCTGTCCTTGTCTGCCGCGTCCTGCTTCTCAGCCGGCGGTGGTGTCGAGGATGGACCTCGGCAGCTCACCGCAAGCAAGAACAGGCTAACCGAAACGAGGACGCACCGGGTCGCGAAGGACACACAGCGAAGAGCATCCGCCTCGAATCGCCTGCACAGTGCCAGTCCCCAAGCTGCACGACGTCTCATCCTTCCTCTCTCACTCCTCGACGTGGGGTCTGCTGTCCTGCTCTTCGCCCAAGATGCCCACGTCTGCCTTCCGCGTCCATGATGCAGCCTTCATCGCATGCATCGCCCACGTTTGCAGCGAGCAGCTGAGGGATAGGACAAACAAGCGCCTCTCCGAGCGTACCCAGTGGCGGGGGAAACGCAAGCCCAGAAACACAGATACTGGGTAGCATGGCTTCAGCGCTCGAGGCCAACGAACTATTCTGTCACCATTCGCACTCGACCATCTCTTGCTCAGGCGGTCCACTCAATGCCGTCGCGTAGCATCCGGCCAGCGCTGGCTCTTCGCTGGCAAGAGCGTCTTCCTCGCTCGCGGCTGCGTGCTCAGCAGGAAGGAGGCGTGCTTTGAGCTGCGTTGAAATGGTGGTTGTAGGCTATCTGGCGGACACGCGAAACGAGACGGGGTTAAGCGGTCTTGGCGGGATACCGCAGTGTGAGTCGCAACATGTCGAAGAGTTGGATCCCATCCTCGAAGATCGGCTTTGGGTAGTGGTTGATGAAGAAGTCATGATCAATGCGGGTGACTCGAAAACCCTGGCGCTGGTAAAAGGCGAGTTGATATCCAAAGGTGCCGGTACCCACCTCTATTTGCCTTGCGCCGGCTTTGCGGTAGAAATCGATGACCCATTTCAAGAGCGCTGTGCCAACGCCTGACTGTTGGTGTTCCGGTTCAACCGCGATACTCATTAGCTCATGACGACCGGAGCCAAGTGCCTGGACGACACACGCACCGATAACCGCTTCAGCCTTGCACGGGCACCAGCCACGGCCCCTGCACGAGAACGCCACTAGCAGCGCGTCTGCAGAGCCCGCATGCCGAGCGTGTTGTGCTGGGGCGTTGACATCTGGGGGCCGCTCGCGGCAAAGAGGTAGTTGCAGCCTCGAGGGTTCTTCTCGGATGGCTCGCTGCGCGAGAGGGAGAAAGCAAAGCCAAGCAATGCGGGCAGAGCCGATGCCACTCCATCAACGTCGCCTCCAAGGGCTCGCGCTCTGGCACTTCGGCCTGCAGCTCAGCAAGCTCTTCGGTCGCCTCCTCTTCGCCCCCCTCAGCGTTCGGCTCGCCCCCATCTGGGCCCTCACCATCGCCGCCTACGCCGTATTTCAACGAGTTATCCAACTCGATCACTGGGGTGCTGCGCTGGGTGACCTGAGCTGGGTGGACAAGAGCCTCCTGCTGACGACGAGTGGCGTGCTCGTCGGTGTGCTTGGACGCTTCGCCCTGCGACCGCTGAGCGAAGCGAGGGAGCTCGCCATCCTCTTTCGCTTGCCGATGCAGCGCGTGCTGTGGAGCAGCATCTGGTTGGGCAGCGCCATCATCGCAGCCTGGCCGCTGGCCTTCATCGCGCTGCTCGAGACTCCTCGCCACTTCGCGACCGCCACGCTGAGCATCCTCTATGGCGGGCTCTGCGTCCTAGCCTGGCTCCCCAGCAGCCATCGTGCCTGGCTCTGGCGCATCGCGCTGCTCTTCGTTCCGTTGCTGACCAGTGGGCTCAGCAGTCAGTGGAAACCCGCGCCGTGGCTGCTGCTCGGCGCAGCGCTCCCGCTGGCGTTGGTCCTGGTCCCCATTTGGCTGGGAGAGCACCGTCGACGCAGCCTTGCGCGGGCCCAGCTCAGCCTGGGCTTTTCCCGCCATTGGCTGCTCGGCATGCTCTGGCGTGACCTGCTCGGGCTGCTCCGCGTCGAACGCGGCCTGCTCTTGGGGGCGCTCTTGGTGTCGTTGGGCGCTGCCCTGATCGGACACTTCATGCAGCTCAAAGGCGTCTCTTCCCGCTTCGTCCCAGTCCTGCTCGCGACCCTGCTGAGCCCCTTCTCGAGCATTGCGATGGCACGCGTGCGCCTCTTTCTCGGCAACGACTTCCTGATGCAGCGTTGGGGCATGAAGGCGCATCAGCGTCTGCTCGGCTTGCTGTGCCTAGGTGCCATCTTGGGTTTGCCTGCAGCGCTCTCGAGTCTGCGCAGCGCCGAGGCCCTCCTGCCGATGCTGCTGGCCGCCGCCGTGCTGCAGCTCAGCGCGCTTTTCTCAACCTTGGCCACCCCACTGCGACCCTCTGCAGCGTGGCTTCACCCGTACTCTGCCGTCGCGCTATTGCTCGTTCTCCACGATGGCGGATCGTGGCTGCGCTACGCCATTGCTGTGGCTTGGTCGGCAGCGCTCTGGCTTGGCGCGGTATGGCTCTGGAGAAAGAACGAGGTACGAGGAATGAGGAATGAAGGCGGAGCTGCCCATGTCTGAACCGGCCCAACCCCTGTTGGCACTCGAATCGCTTCGCGTCGGCTACGGGCGCGGCTTCTCTGTGGGGCCCTTCGATCAGGCATGGGGGCCTGGCCTCATCCAGGTCATCGGCCCCAACGGCTGCGGCAAGACCACGGTCTTTCGCGCCATCTGCGGTGAGCTCCGCCCGCTCTCCGGGCGCTGCAAGGTGCTGGGACAGGACTCCTGGCGCTACCCGGAAATCAGGCGAGAAATTGGCTACTTGGCAGCGCGCCCGGAGCTGCCAGGATTTCTGGGTGTAGCAGAGAGCTGGCGCTTTGCGGCGCTGATGCGGGGTAGACCTCACTGGGACGGTGAGCCGCTCTGTGCGCAGCTTGGTCTCAGCGGCTCGATGCGGCTCTCGCAAGGCAGCCAGGGACAGCGACGTGCGGCAGAGCTGCTCTCGGCGCTTGCAGGTGAGCCCTCGGTGCTGCTGCTCGATGAGCCGTTTACCGGCCTCGACGACGAGCGCGTCGCGCTGCTCGCGCAATGGCTCGAAGATTGGCGCGCCTCGCGCCTGGTGCTGCTCACGGGACACGCGCAAGGGGCCAAGGCACACCGTTTGCCGCTGCTCAGACCACCTGATGCAGAGTGGGTCTTGGGCTGAGGGCGATGCTGCCGAAAAAAGAGAAGGGATTCCACAGGGCTAGCCCTTTCCCACGTGCTGCGCATCACCTGCAAGCTCCTGAATCGAAAGAGCAATTGCAGCAAGAGGAGAAATGGATCTGCCGTGCTGAGGAGCACGGCTCCACCCAAGTAGGGGCGACCGGCCGGTCGCCCGCGATCGACTCTTGCTGTCGTTTCCCAAATTCCTTCGATGAAAGCGTAGCACTGACTTGTTTGCACAGTGATTTCGGTCTCCTCAGAGGTCGGCGCTCGACACCGAAGGG
>JAVFAO010000275.1:0-9569 GCA_034002465.1 Myxococcota bacterium | reverse complement strand
GGGGGTGTTTTTCGAGGGCCCTTTCGAGCTCGCGATGCGTGCCTGTCTGCACCTGCGCACAGCAAGCAAAGTACTTTTGCTGCTTGGGGAATTTCGTGTTCGCCATGAGCAGGACGTGTACGATGCGGTGCGCTCCTTGCCGTTGAATCTGTGGTTTGGTCCCGATCACACCATCTGTGTGCGCTCACACGCGCCGGACCGCGCCTTCCGTAATTCGCATTTCTTGAGCTTGCGCATCAAGGACGCCATCGTCGATCACCTCCGCGAGCGCTACGGGCGGCGGCCGAGCGTGGATACCCAATCGCCGGATATCGAGGTGATTGCCCATGTGGACCGGGGAGCGGCGACGCTCTACTTGGGGATGCAGGGTGCGCCCTTGAACCAGCGAGGCTACCGCAAGATGCAGACCGAGGCGCCGCTCAAGGAGAGCTTGGCCGCCTCGTTGCTGGCCTTCTCCGGTTGGGACCGGCAGCGACCCATGCTCGATCCTGTTTGCGGCTCGGGCACGATCGCCATTGAAGCGGCGTTGTTGGCCAGCAATCGTGCGCCGGGCCTGCTGCGCTCCTTCGGTTTCGAGCGCTGGCCCCGCTTCGACGAGCAGCTCGCCCGCTGCTGGGCAGCGCTGCGAGAAGAGGCACAACAGGCCGTAGGCGAGCTCGCGACCCCAATCCGTGCTTGCGATATCGATCCTCAAGCCATCAAGGCCGCCAGGGTGAACGCGGTGCAGGCCGGTGTGGGCCACTGCATCGACTTTCGGCACAGTGACTTTGCGCAGCTCGACTGGGGCGAAGAGCCGCTCGAGGTGCTCGGCAACCCGCCCTACGGTGAGCGCCTTGGCGCCCTCAAACCCAGGCTCGCCGCGCTGCACGCCAAGTTGGGAGACAAGGTGCGCAGCATTGCCGGGGCTGGCATGACCCTCATCAGCGTGCCCGAGCTGCTGCGTCAGACGCACCTCAAGCCAGACGCTCGGCTCGCTGTCTTCAACGGTCCGCTGCGTTGTGAGATGGCGCGGTACGCGATTCGAGCCGACGCAGCCGTGATACGGCTCGCAACAGGAGAACAATCTTGAGAAAAGGTCCACCTCGGCGCTATCTCCCGGAGCCTCTGGCGGCAGGGCGCAAAGTGCGCCGTACCGCTGCCCATGCCCAACCCGAAGCGTTGAAAAGCAGCGGTGATCCCCAGCTCGCCGAGGCGCTGGGCGAGGCGCTGGCTGCGCATGGCGAGTTCGACAGGGCGACGCAGCGTTTCCATAGTTATCCCGCTCGATTGCACCCAGATGCAGGGAAGCGGATCCTCGAGGCGCTGCCGGGCAAGAGTCTGCTCGATCCCTTTTGTGGGGGTGGCACGACCCTGGTCGAGGGGCTGCTCGACGGGCGTCGGGTGGAGGGCAGCGATCTGAGCCCGATTGCTGTCTTGGTGAGTCACGCTCGGACGCGCGTGCTGGATGAGGCGGAGCGGCAAGCCTTGCGGCGCAGCTTCGAGACGGTGGAGCGAGAGGCGAAGGCCATCCTGGACTCTCCGTATCGTCCCTTCACGCCGCCTGCGGTGCTCAAGCTCGCCGGATGGTACAGTCGATCGGCATTGTTGGAGCTCTCGGCGCTGCTCGAATCGCTGCAGCGCCAGCCTGAGCCTCACCGGGCGCTGTTGCGGGCGGTGCACTCTTCGTTGCTGGTGAAGTATTCGACGCGGGCGTCGGAGACCTCGAACAAGGTGGTGCAGCGGGAGGTGCGCGAGGGGGTGTTGCTGCGGGCGTTTCACGACAAAGCTTCGGAGTACCTGCAGATGCTCGCGTCATTGGCCAAGGCGGTGCCGGTGGGAACGGGCTCTGCGCAGGTCTCGCAGCGCGACGCGAGAGAGCTGGGGCCCGGTCCTGAGGGGCAGCAGGTGGAGAGTGCGTCGAACGCGGTCACCGAGGGGTTTGAGCTGGCGCTGACCAGTCCTCCGTATCCTGCGACCTACGATTACTTGCGTTTGCAGCAGCTGCGCTTGGCTTGGTTGACCGAGTCGGTGGACGCGCTCTTGCCGCAGGAGATTGGTTCGCGCAGTAATTTCGCCAAGAGTGACAATGGGATGCAGCAGTGGAAGCGGGATACGACGCGCTGGATGGCGGGCGTGCAGTCTCGGCTGGTGGAGGGTGGTCACCTGGTGGTGGTGGTGGGTGATGGTATCGTGGGTGGCAAGCTGCTGCGTGCTGGCGATGCGAGCAGGGAGATTGCCAAGCGTCTGGGCTTGCGTTTGCGGGCCTCGGCGACGGTGCTGCGTCGTGATCTCGGGGTCAAGAAGACGAAGGCGGAGTTCATCTTTGCGTTCGTCAAGGAGAAACCGGCGGACTGACGATACGAAAAAGAAAAGGGATTCCAAAGGGCTCGCCCTTTGGCGGGGTGTGGGGCAGCGCCCCACAAAGACAAATCAACGGACTGAGCGAGCCGCTCGCAGAGCGCGAGCGTGGTCGAATCCAGCATCGAGCGAGCCGCTCGCAGAGCGCGAGCGTGGTCGAATCCAGCATTGAGCGAGCCGCTCGCAGAGCGCGAGCGTGGTCGAATCCAGCATCGAGCGAGCCGCTCGCAGAGCGCGAGCGTGGTCGAATCCAGCATCTAGCGAGCCGCTCGCAGAGCGCGAGCGTGGTCGAATCCAGCATCGAGCGAGTCGCTCGCAGAGCGCGAGCATGGTCGAGTCAAGCGAGCCGCTCGCAGAGCGCGAGCAACCCAAAAAAGCCGAGCCGTTCGCCCTGTGCTGCGCATCACCTGCAACTCCATGAACCAGAAGAGCAATGGCACCACGAAGCGCACGAAGAGAGGGGTCGTATGAGCGCTGACGACAAGGGGCAGGCTGCCGACCTTGCTGCGATGATGGCGGCGCTGCGTGTATTCAACGAAGAGCGAGACTGGGCCCAGTTCCACAGCCCTCGCAACCTGGCGATGGCGCTCAGTGTGGAGGCAGGGGAGCTCCTGGAGCTGTTCTTGTGGTGCCGTGACGACGAAGCGCAGCCTGGCCGAGGGCGAGAGCAACGTCTGGCTGAGGAGCTCGCCGATGTGCTCATCTCGACCTTGAACCTCTTCGAGCGCTGCGGCATCGACCCGGTGCAGGCCTTCGAGAACAAGCTCGCCATCAACGCACGGCGCTATCCGGCGCAGTTGGTGCGGGGGAGTTGCAAGAAGTACGACGAATACCTTCAGGGGCAGGAAGCGAGCAAAGGAGCCGAGGGATGAAGATCGCGCGTATCTTGGACGAAGATGGTATCGAGCGGTGGGGAGAGCCCTTCGAGGAGGGGCGTCGCATTCGTGAGATGCTTGGGGTGTCGGAGTTCAAGCAGCCGCGACGCTCTGCACGCGTGTATTCTGTCGGGCGCTTCCTCCCTCCTCTGATGCCGCCCAATATCTTTGCCGTGGGGCGCAACTACGCTGCCCACGCGAAGGAGACGGGCTCGGCCGTGCCAGAGCAACCGCTGCTCTTCTCGAAGCCGACGAGCGCCTTGCTTGCTCATGGTGAGGCGATTGTCTTGCCGAGCTCGGCGCCGAATCGGGTCGATTTCGAGGCAGAGCTCGCGGTCATCGTGGGGCGGACGATGCGCCGCGTATCCGTAGCGAGCGCCTTGGATTTCGTATACGGCTATAGCTGTGCGAACGATGTCTCCGCGCGCGATTGCCAGAAGCACGATGGGCAGTGGACGAGGGCCAAAGGCTTCGACACTTTTTGTCCGCTGGGCCCGGTGCTAGTGACTGCAGACGATTTCGACCCGAGCGACGTGCTGCTCAGCTGCCGACTCAACGGCGAGCAGATGCAGCGGGCCTCGACGGCGACGATGGTGCATTCAGTGGCGGAGCTGTTGAGCTATCTGTCGCAGCAGTTCACGCTCTTGCCGGGGACCGTGGTGTTGACAGGCACCCCCGAGGGCGTGGGCTATGCGCGCACGCCGCCGCGGTATTTGCGTGACGGGGATGTGGTCGAGGTGGAGATAGAAGGGGTGGGGTGCTTGCGCAACGTCGTGCGCGGGCCCCAGGACGACTGAGCTCTCTCGGGTGGTGTTTTTTTTGTTGTGTGGTTTTTGTGGTGTTTTTTTTGTTGTGTGGTTTTTGTGGGGCTCTGCCCCACGCCCCGCCAAAGGGCTTTGCCCTTTGGAATCCCTTTTTATTCTTGGGTTTTTTCTTGGTGGTGGCGAATCAACTCGGCGTAGATTTGGGCGCTGGGACGCGGATGACGCTCCAGGGACGGCCGTTTCACCTCGATGAGCCCGAAGCGCGGCCAGTACCCATGGTGCCACTCGAAGTTGTCGAGCAGGCTCCAGTGGAAGTAGCCACGCACGTCCACACCCCGCTTCATCGCGCGTTCCATGGCTTTCAGATGTTGGCGCAAAAACTCGGGGCGCGCTCGGTCTGAAGCGTCGGCGATGCCGTTCTCCGTGACGATGATGGGCCGACGGTAGCGCAGATGTGCCTCGTAGAGCACCTCCTCGAAGCCCTCTGGAACAATGGGCAGGCCCATGTCGCTGGTCTTGGGACCAAGCTTGGGCGGCAGCAGCCACGAGACTCGACCCATCCACAGAGGAGAGGCGTCAGCCGCGGTGTAGTAGTTGATGCCAATGAAGTCCGCGCTGTCCTTGAGCTCTGGCAGAGAAACTGGAGGAATAGGCCAAGCGCCCAATCGACAACAACGCCTCCCATACCAAAGCCCCTCATGGATGGCATCGAGGAAGCGCCAGTTGAAAGCCTGAGCGCGGCGAAACAGGATGCCACCCGGATCGAAACGCCATCGACGCCATCCGACCAGGTTCTGTGCCGGACCGATGCAGGCGCGCTGACTTGGAAAGAGCTGGGCGATGCGCTCGTGCAGGCCCCAATAGGCGCTGGCGTGGGCACGCAAGAGGCCGAGCTCCATCCGCTCTGCCAGCTCGAAGCGCCCCCGCAGGCCAGGCGGAAAGACCCCTGCAACGTAGGCCGCCGCCGCCTGCGCCGTCGGTTCGTTGACGGTGGCGAAGGTGCTTACGCGGTCACCGAATTGCTCGGCAACCCAGCGCACGTGCCGACGAAAGGCTGCGTGTACGTCTTCGCTCAACCAGCCCTTCTTGGGTCCAGCGTAGCAACGCGGCAAGGTGAAGTGGACCAAGCTCAGCATCGGCTGGATGCCGCGCTCGAGGCAGGCGTCGGTCAGTCGGTGATAGTAGCCCACCGCGTCGCTGTCTCGCTGCCCTGGCCGCGGTTCGACGCGGGACCACTCGAGGCTCAGGCGCAGGGCGTTGGTGCCGAGCGCCTGCGCAGAGTCGAGATCGTCCTCGAAGCGGTGGAGGAAGTCGCAGCCCTCGGCAGAGGGTTCCAGGCCTCGCTCGAGCTCGAAGGCCCACCAATCCGAACCGTGGTTGTGTCCTTCGACCTGGTGCCCCGCGATGGCGGTGCCCCAAAGAAAATCGGGCGGGAAGCGGTGGGATGCCATAGCGTGTCGTCAGTGCTCGAAATCAAAGGGATTCCAAAGGGCACAGCCCTTTGGCGGGGTGTGGGGCAGAGCCCCACAATCGTATTCCACTTCCTAAAGTACCATCCACCTAGAGCCCGGCGGCGATGCGGTCGAAGAGGCCGAGCAGCTCCTCGAAGAGCATGCTGTTGTCGCGGGGTTGGTAGTTTTGCAGGTTGTCTTGGAAGCGGGGGAGCTCGTTGAGGAAGGCGCGAATGGTGAACTCGTCGAGCTCTTCGTCTTGCAGGCCCCAGCCGAGGTGTTCGATGTAGCGGGCGTTCATGACCTGCTCGAATTGGCCGCGGATGGGCGTGGCGAGCACGGGTTTGCGTAGGTGTACGGCCTCACCGAGGAGGGTGAAGCCTGCCGAGGCGATGACGCCGCGACAAGAGGCGAGGTCGTCGACGAAGCCTTGCTCGGAGAAGGGGCAAAAGAGCAGGTTGTCCTCATGGACCGGCTCTTTGAGCTCACGCCGCATCCCGTAGATCTTGAAGGGGATGTTCGGGAAGAGCTTGAGGCTCTCTGGCAGGTCCACGAAGGAGGGGCTGGTCTGATAGACGAGGACATGTTCGCCTTGGCTAGGCGTGGCCTGCAGGATGATATCGCGCAGGATGGGGGGGACCAAGGTGGTGCGGGATTTGCGCGGCTCGGCCTCGAAGAAGGAGCTGACCAGGTAGTGGTAGGCGTGAGGGATCTTGGCCTTGATGACGCTCTTGGCGAGTCGCCACTCGCTCTTCTTGCCGCGCAGCACCTCGGGTGGGTGCCAGAGTCGTCGCACCGCTTGGATGTTGTCGACGCTGATGACGGGGATACGGTGGTTGTGGCCGTAGAGGGCGGAGAAGGTCTCGAAGTCGGAGATCACCAGGTCTGGCGCGAAGCTCTCGGTGGTGGCGAAGTACTGGGCAACATTCTTGGGCAGCCCGCTGAGCGCGCCTTTGAACAACTCGACCGCCGTGGAGCGCTTCTGGACCTCGTTGTCTCCGTAGACCATGGCCATACCCCAGATCTCTTCCACACCGGGGAATCGCGCTTTGAGAAAAGCGTGGGCCCTTCCCGACACCATGATGCGCAGCTCGTGACCCCAGGAGAGCAGCTGCGGGATGAGCACACTGCTGCGGATGGCATGTCCCATCCCATCACCCACGACGCCGTAGAGAATCTTCATGTCTCACTCCGCCCTATTCGTTCTTGGCAAGATTTTTGTCGATTGGGCACTTAGCCTGTTTCCCCAATTTTTTGTCGATTGGGCACTTGGCCTGTTTCCCGAACTTCCTTCTGCGCTGTCTCCGACCGACTGATGCTCGCCTTTGGCAGAGGCTTCGGCCCGTTCGCTTCGAGCGTCTGGGAAGCACCCAGTTGCATGCCACGCCACGGCTCGCGATGCAATCGAAAGTGAGCGAAGGGCGCTCCATCCCCGCGAGTCATCGAGCGGGGTCGGTGCCCGAGAGCGAACGAATGCAAGCCGCTGAAAGTGAGCGGAGGCGAATCCGTTGTGGCCCAGGGCGTTCCGTTCCGCGCAGGCAAGTGCTAAGCTGGGGCCCAGTGAGCCGCTTCGAGACTGCAGGTGCTGTATGCTGTTCGCCTCAAGTGACCAGAGTAGATGGCGAAACAAAGGGGCGCAGAGCCGTTGCACACCCAGCCTGCGGGGCGTAGCAGGGCTCGCACAACAAGTGAGCGAAGCGAGGCACGAGTCAGCGTCTGTCGCGGGCGCATCCGATGCGCCTGCGCAGCGCTGCGAGGGTCTCGCGAGAGCGAACGAATGCAAACAAGATGACGTAGAGGTTGTTTCTGCTGCAGCCGAGGTCGGTTGCTGCTGGATAAGCCTCGAAACTGGGGAGGGAAGAATGAGCACGATGTGGAATCGAGGAGCGTGGATGATGCTGCTTTGTCTGCCGTTCGGTGCGTGCAATATGCCTACACCTCCGCAGAAGGCGAGCGAGGAAGTGTATTTTGGAGAGGGCAGTGTTTCTGATGAGCTGCCTGTGACCAGGGTAGCTTTGTATCAGAACGGCGTCGGCTACTTCGAGCGTCGTGGAACCGTGGTGGGCAATACGCTCACGTTGCGCATTAGACCCGACCAGATCAACGATATCCTCAAGTCACTGACCGTGATCGACATGGGTGAGGGCCGTCCCGTGTCCATTTCCTTGCCCGTGGACAAGCAAGCCGTCGATGCTCTGGCTTCGCTGCCCACCCAGATCCGCGATGAAGGCGGCATCCTCTCGCTGCTCGAAGCCTTCCGCGGCGCGCGCGTTGCGGTGGTCTCCGGTGGGGTAGAGGTGGCCGGTCGCATCGTTGGCGTGGAGGACATGCCAGTGCGCGATCTCAATGGGGTGGCCATCTCCTCATGGCGGGTCACCTTGAAGGGCAGCGACGGCCTGCTCAAGCTCGTCGATGTCAACGATATCGAGGAGTTGCGTCTTGACGACCGGACCCTCGAGGTGGGCCTCGACAAGAGCCTCGACATCTCCCTCAATGACGGAAGTTGGAAGCCCATCGAGCTCAACGTTCGCATGTCGGGTTCTGGAACTCGCGATATTCTCGTCAGTTACATTGTGTCCATGCCCATCTGGAAGCCTGCCTACCGCATTGTTCTTGGTGAGCAAGAGACGGGGCTTTTCCAAGGCTGGGCGGTGGTCGACAACGTCTCTGGCTCGGATTGGAACGACGTCTCCATGGCGCTGGTGGCTGGAACACCGATGAGCTTTGTCTACGACCTGTATTCTCCACATTTCGTTCACCGTCCCGACATGAGCTCCCAGATGAGGACCGTGGCGGTGGCACCCACCATCGAACAGTCTGGTCTCAGGAGCGAGACGGAGAGAATGGCGGTCATGGCACCACCACCCGCACCCAGCGCCAGACCGATGAGGGAAGCCAAGAAGGCTGAAAAGGGCTGGGGAGACTACGACCTCGAAGACAACAAGGATGCAGGGGCCTGGGACATGCCGGAGGAGGCTCCCATGGCCGAGCCAAAGCCCATGCTCGACATGGAGACCTACGAGCGCAACTTCGAGGGCTCTGCCTCTGGGGCCGAGGTGAGCGCACTCTTCCAATACGACATCCAGAACCGGGTCACCGTCCCCGACCGCTCGTCTGCACTGGTGAACCTGCTACAAGAGAAGGGGAAGGCCCGCGAGATCGCGCTGTTCCGCACGGAGCCGTATTCAAGCTATGACAGTCTGACCGCCTACCGTGCTGTCGAGTTCAGCAACACCAGCGGCTATGCGCTCGAGCCTGGCCCTGCAACTCTGTACAAGGACGGCACCTTCATTGGAGAAGGCTTCTTGGGCCGAACCGAAAAGGACGCCGTGGCCTACATCACCTTCGCCATGGACCCCAACATCGTGCTCAAGAATCAGCTCGGCGATAGCGAAGAGGCCGCCCGCATCGTGCGTATTCGTGGTGGCTCCATCGAGAGTGAGCTCAAGCGTGTGACCACGGTTACCTACGCGCTGCGAAACATGAGCCCCGAGGCGGTCACCGCCGTCATTCGTCGACCGATCCGCGCCGGCTGGACCCTCGATCCCGAGCCCGAAGGCACCGTCACCGCTGCCGGGGCCTACTACATCCCCGTCAAGCTCGAGGCTGACAAGAGCACCGATTTCAAGCTCCGAGAGGTCACCCCTGTGACGCGCAGCCTGACCCTCGATTCGACCCTCGCTCGCGAGATGCTCGTCGCTCAGCTCAGTGACGACAGTATGGATCCAGAGCTCAAGAAGCAGGTGCAGATGGTGATCGACAAGCAGACCGAGCTCGATACGGCGCGAGAAGAGCTCGTGCGTCTGCGCAAAGAGAAATCCGAGCTCGAGAGCGAGTCTGCGCGTGTCTCGAGCTCCCTCAACGATCTCAAGGACATCGAGGAAGCAAGCGCCAAGGCCCTTCGCACGCAGCTGATCAAACGTGCGACTGAGCTCGAGACCCAGATCGGGACGTTGACCACCCGCATCACCGAGCTCGGTATTCAGGAGCGAGACACCGAGCGCACCTTGCGCGCGCTCTTCTCCTCGATCAGCTTCGAGGCGAAGCAGGAGTGAGTGCGTCTCGCCGCTCGATACGAAAAAGAGAAGGGATTGTCGCGTGCCGTCCGTGGCACGCACCCTTCGGGCTTGCTTTGCAGCGAC
>JAVFAO010000274.1:0-9583 GCA_034002465.1 Myxococcota bacterium | reverse complement strand
CTCCTTGTGCCGCGTGGCGGCAGCTGGCGCAGATTGACACAAAAGAGACGCTGTGGGTAGGCGCATCAAGCGCTGATGCCAGCGCTTGGGCTCGCAACCGTGTTCGCTCTGTGGGCGGTCGCTTCGCTTGAGCTGGCTCAGAACTTGGGGGAACAGGCCAAGCGCCCAATCGACAAGAAGTGAGCGAAGCGAGGCACGAGTCAGCGTCTGTCGCGGGCGCATCCGATGCGTCTGCGCAGCGCTGCGAGGGGCTCGCGAGAGCGAACGAATACCAACAAGTTGTTGGGAACAGGTCAAGCGCCCAAACGACAAGAAGCAGTGCTCAGCGCGGACGCCGGGAGAGCAAGCAGAGCAGATATGCAGCCGCTCCGCATCCCACCATGGGAAAAGCGCCATAGCGTGCGTCGAGCAGCTCATCCCCCGCTGCCTCGTTCTGCGCTTGCGGCCAGAGCTCGGGAAAGGTGTCATGGCAGGCCGCTGCACGGTCGAGGATGCGGGCCCAAAGCGCCTCGTCCTTGTCCTCACCGAGGCGCTGCGCGGCGCTGAGCATCGCCAGGTCAAGGAAGAGATGCTCTGAGCAGTATTCGCCAGAGTGGAGGCTGAGCTCCTCTCGGATTCGGGCCAGCGTGGCGCGAGCCACTTCCGGCTGCGCGTCGAGCACGCCCCAGTTGATGGCTTCAATGACTGAGGCATCGAGAACTTGGGGGAACAGGCCCGGCGCCCAATCGTCAAGAACTCGCTTTGGCTCCTCCCCTTGGAAGATGCCATCGAAAGTGAGCGAAGGGCACGCATCCTCTCGAGAATCCGAAGGATTTGCAGCTCTCGAGAGGTCGGTGCCCGAGGGCGAAGCAATGCCATAGAGCGCGCCTGATGCATCGCAGAAGCATCTGAGAATGGCCTCGAGCAGCTTCGCGGCGCGTTCGCTCAAAGTCTCTGCTCGCCGCGTCTTCCCCATGATGGTCGCCAGATCTGCCGCCGAGCGCAGCCCTCGAACCGCGGCCAGCGCGCTGTAGCAGCGGGCTCTCCCGAGTAGAGCAGTGTCCGTGCCGTACTGCTCGAGCAAGGATTCGATGAGCTCATCGTCGAGCCAGTCCCAGTGTTGTCTAAGGAAGTCCAGGTCATTGCAGGAGGCCACGTGGCGGTGGAAGACCCACAAGGTGAGCCCAAGACCCTCGATTTCGAGCCCGACCTGCCGTTCGCTCGAGCGGGTTTCTGAACAAGCTCGATGATTCGCTTCGTCGTGTGTTTCTGGGCCGTTGTCCGCTTCGAGGACGAGCTCCTCTCTGCCGCGACCATAGTACCTGAGCAGGGCCACTGGGGAGAGCCTGCTTTGCGTTGCGCCCAGGCGTTTCGGGAATGGGCCGGCTTCAGCGTTTCTGACGAAGCTCAGCGCTGCACGTGCTTGCGTGGTGTGACCCAAGGCGCTCAGCGCGAGCACCGCATAGCAGTGGTGGCGCAGCCAGCAGACGTTCACAGCCGCCGGTGGTAGCGCAGCGACGAGCTGCCCCTCGGAGGCGTCGGTTCGCTCCCAGACCTGGGCTTGCCTGAGCAGGGCTTCGCTCTGTCGAAAGATGCGTCGTTCCGTGGTGCTCAACCAAGAGGGCGGCGCAGTGCGCCATTCCTCCCAAGCAAGCAGCTCTTGTCTCAAGCAGTTTCGTGCGCTCTTTCCCCGAAAGGCGTGGGCCACATCCATGGCCAATGAAGGTGCGTCAGCGAAGCGCTCAAAGACACTGAGGACGCCGAACCAGCTCTCATCACCAGCAGCGAGCGCACAGTCTTTCTGGAAAGCCACCTGCTGGTAGCCGCGAGTGGGTGAGCGCGGTTCGTCGGCGAGCGCAGAGCCGTCGGCAAAGTGACGCTCCAGCTCGAGGAAACCATGGTGAGAGGGCTGCTCCATGGGCCAATGCAGGAGGCGACCTCCAGGTCCGCTGAGCAGACAGGCGTGCCCTTCGCCCAGACAGACCGCGCGCTCTCCTTGGCCGTCGGGGTGAAGTCGATCATCTTGATCTGTACAGCCGAGTCGATACTCGTGAAGCGTGAATACGCTGGCTTCACACACACCGTCGCTCAATCCGTCAAAGCTGAGGCGGCAGATCAGGCTCAATGCGGGACGAGAGATCGACCAAGGTGTGAAGTACCAAACATCCAAACTGAGCTCGCCAAAGGCATAAAGCGAGTGAATGATTCCACTTTGGGCTTCATACTCTTCGAGGATTGGAGTTTTTTCGGAAAGCCAAAAGCGTTCGCCATTTCGTACCCGTACGCCGACCTCGATGCGTTGGAGTAGATCCCGGGTCCAAGCGTGTTCGTCCCACTTTCTGTATACATGTTCCCAAAACTGCACTGGACGATGAACTCGGCAATCATAGACCAGAACGCCGTGTCCGTTCGCTGAGCTCATGGGGAGCCCAGTGCCTCTCTCGGTGCTCGCTCGCTCGGCTTGTCGATCACTCGACATCGCGCGCTCCTCGGGTGATACACCTCTCCATCATCATAGCGTTTGCAGATGGCTTGGGCGACCAATATCTTTGTGCCCTGTATCCAGAAACGGCGCGCGTAGGAGCGGCTCTCGTTCTCATTTTGGAGCGCAACAGGAGCGCAACAGGAGCGCAACAGGAGCGCAACAGGAGCAAGACTTGAACTGCGTCAGCAACAACACGAAATCATCAGGATTCCAATGGGCACCGCCCGTTGGCGGGGTGGGGCAGCTCTACAATCGTATTCCATTTTTCACAAACACCATCCACCTAGCCGCGTTGCATGAGCACGCGGGCAGGGGCCGCGTCGGCTCCTCTGAGCGGAAGTGGGCAACAGATGAGCCGATAGGGACCATCGCACAGCCCGCTCAGCGCCATCCCTTCGATGATCCAGCACGGCTCGTCCCCGCCTAAGAGTTGTCGGTGGGCAGGAAAACCATAGCCGAGCCATGGCTGAGGGGATGGATCTACCGAACTGCTGTCGATGCCGAACAAGCGCACGCCCAGCTCCCATCTCAGGTAACGAGCCGCTTCTCCTGTCAGATGGGCGTCGTCTCGGCCGGTCTTCACCACCAGTCGGAGCTCTGGCGGCAGGGCGAGTGCCTGGAACACAGAGGCGTCGAGCCGAGCGGGTGCTCGTCGCAGGTCAATCAAACGGGCAGGACCGTAGAGGAGCTCGAGAGGCATCTGCTCGATGCTCGCTGCCTCGGGGAAAAAGTGGCGAGGTGCGTCGACGTGCGTCCCAGTGTGCGTCCCCATGGAGAATTTCGAGAGGGCAAAGGCATCCGGGTCGCGCTCATCTGCGACGCTCAGGGGCTCCAACAAAAAGGTGGGATCCCCTGGATACACAGGCAGCTCAGCGCTCAGCGGCAGGCTGACGTCAAAGAGCACCGCTTGGGTCGCTTTCATGTGCAGCCTATCTCCTGCCTTCCGTTCCTGGCTTCACGGCAGCGCGGGGTCGGCGCAGCAGCGAAAACCGATTTCGTAAAAACGAAAGCTATTTCCATGTGTCTTCACGGCGCTCTGACAGGTGCGCGATTCGGACCAATAGCGCCCCTTGAGGCTGCCGGAGAAATCGGGACCATCACCACCATCTCGGCGGCGCGTCCACTCTTCGACATTGCCGAGCAGATCGAAGACCTCTCCATCATGGGTGCAGCCTGGATTGGAGCCAGAGCCTTCGCCTTGATACAGGGCCCAGACGTGGTCCGCGGCGACGCTCGCCGCTGCACCCATCTCCCGCACCAAAGCCAGGCTTTGCTCCAAAGACTCGAACGATTCGACCCCAAGACTCCACGGCCAGCCGTTGAGTTTGTCCTGGTTGTAGGCTCGCCAGAGCTGCTCGTCGTTACACACCCCTGGCTCGTGCTCGCTTGGGTGATAGGGGTAGCTCCAGTTCTCCTCACCTGCACATACTTGTGTCCATTCGTCGTCGTAGCACAAGCGCTTGCCCCGAGCAGCGCACCACTGCTCAGCCTCGTAGAAGCTAAACATGACAAAGGGAAGGGCGTCAGCGCGGTTGGGTGCTTCAAAGGGATCGATACAGAAGCTGCCGCGATCGACCATATCTTCGGGGCAGCGGGCCGTGACGAGCTCCTCTTGCTCATCGTCCTGCTCGTCGCCCTGCTCGTCCTGCTCCAGGGCTTGTTGGTCTTGTTCGTCGTCCTGTTCGTCGTGCTCGTCTTGCTTGTCGACCTCAACGTCGGCAGCTTCCTCATCCAGAAGGTCGGCGCTCTCGTCAAGCTCGGTCAGCGCATCCTCGGCATCGAGCTCAGTCTGGTCGGCGTCAGGGAGCAGGCAGGAACATCGACCTGCTTGGCAGCGGGCCCCATCAATGGGATGCCCAAAAGAGGCACAGGTGGCGGCACAGTCTTGATCGCTCTTGCAGAACGGCTTGGCGCCTTCACATGCGGTCAACAGCAGCATTGATGTGAGGCACATCACGATGCTGAACACCATCGGGCGCAAGTCGGGTATGCTCTGGGCATTCCGAAGGAAGTGTTGCTGCAGCGTCTGAGAGGGAACAATTGGGGGGATAGGCGTGAGACAGCGCACTGTGGCTCTCATGACGAGGCTCGAGCTCCGGCAGGTGTCAACGTGAAGGTGAACGGGAATCTGAGCTTGGCGTCGACGCTCTCCGAGTCGACTGGAACCGAGCGGCCAAGTGCCCAATCGACAAGAACTTGTGGGAGCCTAGGAAGCTTCCCCCATGGATGCTTGAGTTGCGAAGTAGCGACCGTTTCTCAAGCGCAGCTGCCCAGAGGCGAGCATCTCATCGATGCGTTTGGCTAAACTCTTGTGATGCATGAACGCTTCGCTCAGTTCATCGAGGCTGGGTGAGCTCTCTGCGCAGAGCTCGAGCAGCATTCGTTGCATGGTGCGTGGTGTCAGTCGAGGGTGTTCTCGGACGTAGTTTGCGGCGCGCTCGAGGGTCATTCGGGCGGTTGAACGCACATCCACGCCACGGCGCTTCGGTGTTTCACTTTGGCCTTGGTTCTCGGTCTCGTCGTCGTTTCGAGCAGGGGCGCTCTGTGGTGTCTCTCGCTGTCCATTCAGGTCAGCGCCCTGTCTTTTCCTGCTCTCTTGGACCTGCCCGTTGTCCTTTGCTGGAGGGCGAGGCTCGTTGGAGGCAGGGCGTTCGTTTTCGCTGAGCTGCTCAGCGGTGCTTGGGGTCAGGGTCCAGAGAGGCACCAGCGGCTCGGTCCATTCGCGCCAATGTTGCTTGACTTCGTTGAGGTTACATTTGAGCAATTCGCCGTCTTCAATTCGGAAAATGCCTTCCATGGGACGCCGCGAGAAAGAGTCGAGGCCGACGTAACAGGGCGCTTCGCCTTTACCTCGGGCCGCGATGTCGATTCTGAGCAGCGAGCGGTCGGCGAGCTTGATGACCCGCAGGTTGCGTTCTCCGAAGGGAGGACGGCTAATGGCCTCACGTTGTCCGAGCTCGGCGAGCAGAGCACTGAGCAGCAGGCCGGGGGTACGAATGCCCTTGATGAAGGTCGAGCCACCGAAGCGTTTACGGGCACCGAGCAGGAGCACCCCACCTCCATGGTTGAAGAGTGCGCTGCAGGCGGCCCAGAATTCTCGAGGGATGCCGTGCGTGGCGAGCAGAGAGAATACGCGGTCGACCGACGCCAAGCCAAGGTCCTTGGCCAGCTGATGATCGTCCCTATCGAATCGACCGACGACAGAGCGGTTCCGCTCGCGCCGTAACATCATGGGGGAGATGGTGACAGGAGGTTCGAAGGAGCTTGGTCCGGGCTTGGGGGTTGGTGCCTCACCAGGCGAGAAAGCGGGGTGCGTCATACCCTCGGCCTGACTTAAGCGGCGCAGCGCTTCGTTGGGGGACTCCCGCAGCATGTTGAGGCTGCGCCGTTTGGGTTTGAGTGACGGGGGAATGGAGACTGCGCGCATCCTCACAGGGGGTTTGCCGCTCTCTGTGCTGCCCGGAAAGACCGATTCTGCGGTGTGGACTGGCGCGATGGGAGCAGCAGGGGGTGGGGTGCTCGTCGATGCGTTCGCTTCGGCTTCCTCTTCGGCGCTGGGGGCAGAGGGTTCGCTGACTTCGCTGCTTCTTCGCTTTCGAATGGTCAACGGATCGGCCGGGCCGGGGCTGCTGGCTTCGATGGGTGGGGGCTCTGGCGTGGCGTCGACCAGAGGCGCCCGCTCGGTCTCCTCAGTTTTCTTGTCGATTGGGCACTTGGCCTGTTCCCCCAAGTCCTTGTCGATTGGGCACTTGGCCTGTTCGCCCAAGTCCTTGTCGATTGGGCGCTTGGCCTGTTCGCCCAAGTCCTTGTCGATTGGGCGCTTGGCCTGTTCGCCCAAGTTGTTTTCTGGGGTGAGCGGCGCTGCGGGCCCGCCGACGGCATCCTCATCGTCGTCGAAAACCATACTGCGAGAGGTCGCCGCCGTCGCTTTGCGTCCACCTTTGCTTCTTTTGACTTCGGTGGGCTTTGCTTCGGGCGACTTTGCTTCGGCAGTGGCGCTGCGCAGCGGCGGTGGGATGCGCTCAGTCATTCGGCGGAGAAGCTCGTCCGTTGCGCCCTCACTCGGACCCTCGCTCTCGGGCTCGCTAAAATCTATCTGAAAATCAGCCAGTTGATAGCGCGCTCCGCGCCGATCACCCTCGCGCCGCACCACGCCGTTGTCGACGAGCTCGGCGATGGCCCGATTCCATGCGCTCACGGAGATGTCGAGGCGCTCGAGGAGTTCGGAGCGAGAGTACTCCTGTTCCGCTTCGAAGGCGTGGAGCACTTCTTTGGCGCGCTCCGAGAGCAAGCGAATGGGATTCTCTGCGGGTCCCTGCGAACCAGCGAGCTGATAGCGGGTGCCTCGCTTGGTGCCATGTCGGGTGAGCTTGCCTGAGTCAACCATTGATGGCACGGTCAACTTCCACTCGAGGGGAGTGATGTCGAGCCATTCCATCAGATCACCTCGAGCATACAGAATTCCAGGACGCATGCTTGCGAGAATACGATCTTCGAGCGTGACTTCATTATTCTTAAGAGACTTGGCCATGTGCTCAACCGAAGTAGAGAGGACGCGAATCTCAACCAACTTTATAGCATCCTTCCTGGTCCAACGCCAGCTTCGATCTCCCATCTGGCGTCCAAAAACACGTTGTCATCGGGATCCTGGTGGAGGAACAGGCAACGAACGGGCCATGCCCGAGCGGATGCGCTCATCCCTTGTGCATGTCTCAGTACTCGTAACTATTCCCAGAAAAGTTCGTTTTTTCGTCACAGCTCTCGTTCTGGCCTGTTTGCTCGGTTGTGCCCAAAACCCCGAGCCGTTTCTGAGCACTGTTCAGGAAGACGTGCTGGCGCGCCGCCCCTTTGACCTCAGCCCGAGCGAAGATGAGCCGGATGCAGAGCTGCAGCAGGACGATGCCGAGCTGTTGCAAACTCAAGAGCAGGCTCAGCCAGAGGATTCGCCTGATGGCCAAGATGGAGTGCCACTTCAACCATGATTTCATCGGCTCCACCTCCCCTTGATGAAAGCTGGGGCTTCTCTGCCGCCCTTTCGAATGCCCTGGCCAGGTTGCCGTCAGCCCTTCGTGCGCAGCGGTGCCGGCTCGTCATGACGGGGCTGGTGCTGCTCTCGGCGCTGCTCGCGGTCGCGCCCGCACAGGCAGAGCTGAGGCAGCACGAGCTCGAGCTCTTTGCGCTCGAGCCGGGGCTGAGGATCCTCTTCGATACGACGCAGCTCGTGCCCACTTCGAGCCGATACTGGACCGAAATCGAGTTGACCGCGACGAGCGAGGATGCGTTGAGCTTTCGCTATGAAATGTATGCCGAAGGGACGAGCTACGCCTCCAGTGGCAGCAGCGTCGTGCGCGATCGTCAGGCCTGTCGAGCGCTCGATCCTTGGTGGGGCCCAGGGCTCTCTGAGCGAGCAGAGCGCTGCGAGCTGTGGCTCTCGACACTCGCCTTCGATGAACTGCGCTCAAGCGGTGTGACGCACCTGGCCATCGATGTGCACTATCGCGGTGACAGCGCGCTGGAGTTGCGGCTGCTTCGCTACGAGCGTTTTGCTTTGACCATCGATGCCAGGATGGTGGAGTTGCGCGTGATGGTCCTGGAGAGCAGCCTGGGTGATCAGCTCTGGGTCTACGACCGGCGCGAGAATCCGTTCGTTCTACGCGCCACGGTGGTGGGAGTCTACGATTGGTTCGTGACCGAGCTGAGCTCGCCTTGAGGGATGCGCCATCAGTTCAGCAAGCTCAGCTTGTCTCCGTCTTGCGGACAATAGCTCAGTGATTCGTCGTAGCGGTGAGTGCAGCTTGGGCAGAGCTTGCATGAGCTCTCAGCGTGTGGGCTGCCTTGTGCAGGGTGGGCGGCTGGTTGATGGAGTGGACAGCAGGTCGTTTCGAGCTCGCAAAGCATCGAACAGATGGGGCAGAAATGCTGCTCCTCCACCAGCTCGTCCTCATCGGTGGGCGCGAGCTCGAGCAGGGAGCCATCGAAGGGGCAGAAGCGCGCGCTGGGGCCAAACTGTCTTTCGCATTGTGGGCAAGCGGCTTTCAGGGCAGCATCGCGCTCCCAGATGGCGTCTTTGCCCTCCTGTGCTGAGGAGCTGGTTCTGGTGAAGACTTGAATGACGGCGGCCGGGCTGCCCTCGAATTGCAGGCCGTCGACACTGCTTGGCGCACCTTGCTCATGGCGTACCCGCAAGCTCGAAGTGGCGATGGTCGGAGCGCTCGAGCGGGCCGCTGTCGGACGTGGCGATAGGGCGGGCGGAGCCAGTCGTCGTTTGCGTCTCCACGTGAAAATGAGGTAGCCAGTGCCCAAGCTTAGGAAGAGCACGGCAGGTAGAAGGGCCGCCATGCTCCGTGTATCGAGACGATCCTCAGGAGAGTCGGGAAGCACTGTGAGGTCTTGGTCGACGGTGGCGTGTCGTGCCGATTCGTTGCTCGTGCTGGCTTCGACCGCCAAGGGAAAGAGCACTGCCAAGACGAAGAGGCTTGCAAGCCAAACGCGGAGGCTGCATCGGACAAGAGATGAGCGCAATGAAGGCGTCAATCTGATGGCTCCCTGCTGGTGGCTCCTCGAGGTGTTGGCAGTCGTTCGCTTTCGGGCTCGATGACTCAGGGGCTCGTGTTCGGTCTTGGCTGCTCTTGCATTTCTGAGCTGGAGTGCTGCTTGTTTGGCTCTCCAGGCTTTGCACCGAAGAACAGCGCTGCTGCACAACTCAGTCTGACAGTCAATTGGGCGTCGCTGCTGAGCAGTGCTACGGAGTGTATTCTGCGCTCTTCAGAACCATGAGAGCGAGCGCCAACTGAACAATGGTAGTGAGGCGAAGCGATCTCGTCAACCCTTGCGCTTCAACTCGTCTCGATGACCGGCGGGGATGGTGCGCTATTCTCTCAGCTTCGGTGCTATTGGTATTTGTGCTCACCGACTTTGAGGCCGAGCTGGTTCATGCGGACGGTGAGTCGATGTCGATCGTCTGCGCTGTTCGAGCCGAGCACGAGCTCGGTCATGCGGGTCATGTCCGCTTCGCTGATGCGGAAAGCTTCGATGAGATACGCGCGTTCGTGTCGGCTGCGCATCTCCTTGAGGTCCGAGGCTGGTTCGATGGCGAGCATGAGAGTGGGGCGAAGGTTC
>JAVFAO010000273.1:0-9588 GCA_034002465.1 Myxococcota bacterium | reverse complement strand
GGTCACCTGGGGGACCTCCGTGTCGTCCAGCTTCACCTTCGGCGCGCAGGCGCAGCCTCGAACCGTTGTCGACGCCAGCGGGTACTTTGACGGTGACTTCGCGCTTCCTGACGATGCGGCCATTGCCGGAGCACTCGCGGCAAGGGTTCTCGATGACCGAACCACGGCCTTGGCACTTGGGACAGGTGGTGGCGATGCTGAAGAAGCCTTGGGAGAGGTTGACCTGTCCGTGGCCCTGGCAGGTGCGGCAGGTGACCGCTTGGCTTCCCGTGGCGGCTCCGCTGCCCTCGCAGCTTGGACAGCGTTCGGAACGCGGCACCTCAATGGTGCGGCTGGTTCCGAAGACGGCTTCTTGGAACTCGATCTCGACGTCGATGCGGAGGTGCTCGCCGCGCGCGGGCCCGCTGCGGCGCCCGCCGCCTCTGCCAAACATGTCGCCCAAGCCACCGAATCCGAAGATGTCACCGAGGTGGCTGAAGATATCGTCGAGGTCACGGAAGCCTGGTGACGCGCCGGAGCCCTTTAGTCCTTCGGCCCCATATCGATCATAGATGGCGCGCTTTTCATCGTTGCTGAGGACCTCGTATGCCTCGGCAGCCTTTTTGAACTGCTCTTCGGCTTCGGGCGAGTCATTGTGGTCCGGGTGTAACTCCATGGCGAGCTTACGGTAAGCGCGCTTGATGGTCTTGCCATCGGCGTCTTTGGGTACACCCAAGATCTTGTAGTAATCGTTTTCCGGCATTGCAATGATCTATTTGCCAAGGGCTGACGTATAGCCGCCAGTGGGACGGCCCCGCGCGACTCGGCAACACTAGACGCCGACCCGAGCGAGTCAAGCCCAAGTGTTTGCCATGCAGGCCTGCTGCGTTGCAGAGGCCGAAGTGGCGGGACCGCGAACGACGGTGGTTGGCACATTTTCGACACAGTTCGAGTCTCTGCACTCGTCGATGAGGAAGCATCATGCCTAAGTCCAGTTCAACCAGGTACCACGCTGATAGCGACAGCAGCCAGCGCGACTCTCTCAAGCGATACCTCGCCGACATTCGTCACTACCCGGTTCTGGACAAGGATGACGAGGTCGATTGCGCTCGTCGTGCGCAGGCAGGTGACGAGGCCGCATCGACTCGGCTGGTGAGCTGCAACCTGCGTTTGGTCGTCAAGATCGCCCTGGAGTACCAGTCGACGCGCGTCAGCTTGCTCGACCTCATCCAGGAGGGAAACATGGGGCTACTGCAGGCGGTTCGCAAGTTCGATCCCGAGCGCAGCATCCGCCTGTCGACCTATGCTCAGTTCTGGATCCGCGCGTACATCCTCAAGTTTTTGATGGACAACTACCGACTCGTGAAGGTGGGTACCACTCAGGCCCAACGCAAGCTCTTCTACAATCTACGCAAGGAGAAGGAGCGGCTCGCGCAACAGGGGATTACGCCCAGCACCGAGCGCGTTGCCGCCGAGCTCGACGTGCGTGAGCGCGATGTCGTCGAGATGGAGACGCGGCTCGCGGCGCGCGAGCTCAGTCTGGATGCGCCGGTGAACGAGGATGCGGGCAGCCTGATGGACCTCATCTCCTCGAGTGACGCCCCTGCCGACGAGCAGCTCGATCAGCGGGTTCTGGAGCGGCATGTGGGTGAGCGCCTGAGCGCGTTTCGCGCGCGGCTGCAAGGGCGCGACAGCGAGATCTGGGATCGTCGTCTCACCGCGGATGAGCCGCTTACCCTGCAGGAGTTGGGCGAGCTTTTTGGTGTCAGCCGGGAGCGTGCGCGTCAGCTCGAGGCGCGTATCGTGAAGAACTTGGGCAAGTACCTCGAGGGTGACGAGCGCATCGATCCACAGAATTTGCCTGCTGTGAACTGAATCCCTGCCCCATCGTCGCTTGTTGTCGATTGGGCGCTTGGCCTGTTCACCCACGTCCACGAACGAGCGCTTGCTCGGCCTGTGTTGATTGGAGCGGGCGTTGGCGGAATGCGGTTGCTTTGACGCATCGTGTGCTTCGTGCGGCAGCCGTTGACCGTTGGCTCACAATGGCCTAGAAGCTTGAGTCACACGCTGCTCGTCGTCGGTTTGCGGTGCGGCGCCCATGCCGCGGAAGCTGACGCAGGCGTAGCAGCGCGATGGCGCAGAGCTCGAAGGGCGAAGGCAGTGGTGATGCCCCGCTGCATGCGCTCGAGAAAGCGGTCATCACTGGCGCAACGAGGCTTTAGCTGGACGAGCAGAATCGGCTTGTTTGCTCGCGTGGCTTCGTGGGGTGGAGGGGAGCGGCATTTGAAGCCCGAAGCAGAAGACCAGCCCGAGGCGGCACCGGACAGCTCCGATGCGCTCCAGTCCAGCGCTTCCTCCTTGACTGAGGCCAAGGCGGGTTCTGCTCGGATTTCTTCGCATTCGTTCGCTCTCGCGAGACCCTCGCAGCGCGGCGTAGGCGCATCGGATGCGCCCGCGACAGACGCTGACTCGTGCCTCAGTTC
The DNA here is from genome assembly GCA_034002465.1 of Myxococcota bacterium. Taxonomy (GTDB): domain Bacteria; phylum Myxococcota_A; class Bradymonadia; order UBA4248; family JAVFAO01; genus JAVFAO01. The sequence continues at coordinate 7,126 of JAVFAO010000273.1, read as the reverse complement.
GCAAACTTGTTGCTCGCATCCTGCTCGCAACCCTTCGGGTTTACACGACTCTTCGCCATCCATGGCTGCGAGTTCTTCGCTCTCAGGCGCCGGGCTTCCCAAAGCCACAGGTGCTGCGAAGCCTTCAGAGCCCAAAGCGGCGCTTGGCGAGGACGAGGCACAGTCAGCCTCCCCAGGCGATCGCTTGCGCTTGGCGTCCCGTCCGTTGTCGAAGAGCAGTCCCCTGCGCCAGCTTGCGCCGGCATCTTCTGGGGCTGTGAGGAAGACGGGTACGTTGCCGTCACTTCGTCCCGTGTTGCGGCCCGAGTCTGGAGTCAGTCAGCGCTTCATCGAGAAGATCGCTGCGGCCAAGGCGGAGGTGCACGCGCAGGCACAGAAGCAGGCGCAGACACTCGCACCGAGCCCCGCTGAGCCCAGCTTTGCTGGCTCTTCGTCCCGCTCGAGCGGCGTGCGCAAGGTGCCGAGCTGGGCCAACTCGGGCGTAGCTGGCTCGGTGGGCGAGCGTTTTGGTCGCTACTTGCTCTTCGAGTCCTTGGGTTCGGGAGGGATGGCTCAGGTCTTTCGCGCGGTGCTGCCCATGATGGATGAGCAGTACGGGAAGACGGTGGCCATCAAGCGTATTCTTCCGTGCTACACCGAAGACCGTAGCTTCGTGGAGCTCTTGCTCGACGAGGCGAGGCTGACGCTCCGGCTCAACCATCCCAATGTCGCGCAGACCTATGAAGTGGGCCGTCATGGCGAGCACTACTTCATGGCGATGGAGTATGTCGATGGCCCGAGCTTGGCCGAGCTGCTGCGCGCTTTCGAGAGGCAGAAGCTTCGTTTTCCGATTGATATCGCCATCGCCATCGCCATGCAGGTGGCCTCGGGCTTGTACGCGGCGCATGAGCTGTGTGATGAGCACGGCCAACGTTTGGGCGTGGTGCACAGAGATGTCAGCCCACAAAACTTGCTCATCGATCGACAGGGCATCGTCAAGCTCATCGATTTTGGGGTCGCGAAGGCGCATGATCGCATCGTCCGCACGATGGACGGGGCGATCCGAGGGAAGCTGAGCTTTTTCAGTCCCGAGCGCGCTGCTGGCGAGGACTTCGATCACCGGGCAGACCTCTTCTCGCTCGGGCTCTTGCTGTGGATGATGCTGACGGGGAGCCATCCGCTCAAGGACTTGGGCCAGGTCGAGAGTCTCTTGGCGATGCATGACTGGAAGGCGCCGCGACTGCGCGATGAAAGGGAAGAAGCGCCGGAAGAGCTCGAGCAGGTGTTGCTGCGTCTGCTCGCCACGGACGCAGAGACGCGCCATTCGAGCGGTGAGCAAGTGCGCGCAGATTTGGCTGCGGTGTTGTATTCACAGCAGCCGACTTTTTCTCCCCTGCGTTTGGCCGAGTTGGTGGCGGCCTACGATGATGCTGAGCTGGCAGCGCTCAGCAGGAGTGTAGGCGAGCGCAGCCCCGTAGGGCGGCCGAGGGCGGTTGTCGCCGGGTCTTTGGCAGCGGCCGAAGATGATTTTTGGGGCTCTGCCTTCGAGCGCGACAAGGCGGAGCGCCTGCCGCTGCTCGAGGAGGCGGAGGGTGACGAGCGGGCGACAGTGCCTCTGGTGGAGAGCCTGGCCGATCGGCCGACGCAGATGATGATTCCCGCGATGGATTCGGAGACGTTGGAGACGCTCTTGAAGCAGGAGTCGTCTCAGCCCATGGCGATTGCAAAGCCTACTGTCGAGGCCCCGCGCCGTCCGCAGAGCTCTCGGGCTAGTCTCTTCCTCATGCTTGGAATGATGGCGATCTCGGCGGTACTGGGTGCGTTGGTGATGCAGTTGCGTGCGCCAGCAGTGGACGAAGGGGTGCAAGGGAGTGGAGCCGCTCCCCAGCAGCTCGAAACACAGGCTGTGCAGCTCGCCGAGCTCGAACTCAAGACCAAGCCCGCTCGTGCAGAGATAGCCATCAATGGTGAGGCGACCGGCTCGGTGACGCCAGCCGTCTTGGCGCTACCTCCGGGTCAAGTCGAGATAGAGTTGTGGCGCGAGGGATATGAGCCCCGCCTGGTCTCACTGGAGTTGGGTCCGGGGGCACGCAAGGTGGTGCACCTCGATCTCCTTGCGGCGAAGGCCTCTGTGGAGCTCAGCGTGGACACGGAGATGACCGTGATGGTGGAGCTTCCTCAGCTTCAGCGTCGCTACTTGCTCACTGGTGGTGAGGGGGTGGTGATTGACGGACTGCGCCAAGGCGAGGAGCTGGAGTTGGTGCTTCGCAAGGCAGATGGAGGCGTCGTGCACCGTCGGCTCACGCCGCGAAGTGATTTCGAGCGCGTGCGTTTGCAGCTCTCTACACCTTGAGTGCTTCAGTGGTCTTTCAGCATCCAGAGGCCGATGGGCTGCGTTTCCAGCCCGGCATCACTGCGTTTCAGGGCGTCGAGCATTTGGCGTGCGCGCTGATGACTGGGATCGAGCTCGGTGGCTCGCTCCAGTGAGCCACGGGCTTGTGAGAGCTCACCGAGGGAGTGTTGCAGGGAAGCGAGGAGGAAGTGAGCCTCAGCGTCGCTCTCATCGAGGGCGATGGCGCGGTTGAGGAGGGCCTCGATCTGTGCCCTGCGCTCGATGCCGAAGCGATGGTAGAGCGCGGCGGCGAGCAATCTCGCGACGCGGGGGTTGGCAGGATCCTTGGCCTGCAGGTCTTTGAGACAAGGCAGCAGCTCGTCGAATTGTCGTTGGTCCAGCAAGTACTGGGCACGTTCGAGTTCGTTCTCGCTGGCGGTGGGCTCGATGCTTTGCCGGTAGCGCTCGCGGCTGTCAGGATCGAGCAGAGTCTTGGAGGCAAGCCGCATTCGGGTGGCCACACGCATGGCCTGTTGCTGCTGCTCAGCCGTGAGTTTGGCGACCTGCTCGGGGTCGAGCAGGCGCGCCCGTTGCTCGATGGCTGAGCGGATTTCGTTGGGGGTGGAAGAGGCTTCGAGTCCGAAGATCTCGAAGTGGTTGAGCTCGTCGAGTTTGGCGTCGAGCGCGAGCAGCTCCTGCACGGGGTGCTGGAAGGTTCGCGATGAGGTTCGGGTGAAGCTGTTGTGCAGGGCGACGGGGCCCTCATGTTTCTCGGTAGCCCGCAAGCTGTAAAGGCCCTTGATGAAGCGGCTGGGGGCAAGCAGATTCTCGATGGGAGGGAGCTGAGTGGGCAGGGGGGACGGCGAGAGAAAGATGAGGCGAGCTGCATGAATCGCCCAGACCACCTGGAAGAATGCAGGCAGGTCGCCGCGCCAGCCCTTGAAGAGCTCGCCGAGCTTCTTCTTCCCATCGATGGCGGAGAAGAGGCTTTGTCTGTTTTCTCCCATTGGAAAATAGGGGGCGAGGCGTGCGAAATTGCGAGTGGGCACGGCGTAGTGCTCGACCCGTTGCTGAACCCGCTGGGCGAGCACGTTGGTTTCTTCAAAGCGGCTGATGCCGATCTGTAAGAGTTCAATGGGGTTTTGTATGTGGACCTCGATCTGGTGCAAGAATCCGTCACCAGGGACCACCTCCCACTCGCCATCGGTGAACTCGAAGCAGCTCAGGACGCGTTCGCGCACCTGCTCATCGAGCACGGTGTCGAGCTGAGCCTGGGTGATGAGCCCGGCCTTGATGAGCTGCTGCCCAAAGGATAGCGGGCTTTTTTGGATGGTAGCGAGCATCTCATTGAGGATGCGTCGATCGACCAAACCTCGATTGACGAGCAGGGTCCCCAGCGCTTCCGAGTGGGTATTGCTACTGGCGGCGCAAGGGAATCCGCGCAGAAAATAGATGAAGCGATTGGCCTTTCTCCGCTTCAGCGAGAGGCGCCCTGTGAACTGGCTGTCGAAGAGTTTGAAGAGCAAGGCTTCGAAGGGAAAGTCCTCGAGCTTGCCGGAGAGCGGGATATCAGAGGAGGAGTGCGGAACAGTGCTCCGTTTCTTGCCGGCGATGAGCTGGGCACAGCTCTCGACGAACTCGTAGTAGGTCATGGGGCGGGAGAGCAGCATATTGGCGGGAAGCTGTCGCATTTGGTTGTCGCTGACCGCGCGATAGCTCGAGCTGATCAAGGCAATGGGCAGCTCTCTCTGAGAGGCGCGCAATTTCTGCGCGAGCGCAATCCCGCCCTTGGGCACGTCCCAATCGATCAGGGCAAGTCGGAAGCCTCCCGAGGCGAGCTGTCTGAGCGCGTCTTCGTGGGTGCTGACGAGATGCGGCTCGTAGCCTAGCTCGTCGAGCAGCTTACGCAGGAGTTCACCAAAATCTGGGTCGGGCTCGACGATCAGCAGCAGTTCTCGGTTAGGCACGTTTCCTCCGAGGAGACCGAGTTTGCGGTCGTGGGGGGTTCCGGCGCTGGCGCAGGTGGTCGCGTCAGAGCAGAGCAGAGAACTCAGGAATCAAAGGTCGCTTGATGGGAGTGGGTAGCGTCGTCTCAACAACTTGGGGGAACAGGCCAGGTGCCCAATCGACAAAAACTTGGGAGAACAGGCCAAGCGCCCAATCAACAAGAAGCTGGGGAACAGGCCAAGTGCCCAATCAACAAGAAATCGAAGGGCCGAATGGAGGGGCCTCACTGCGCGGGCGAGGTCCCTGGGGATAGAGTAGGCGGAAGCAGAGCTCAGAGAAAGAAAACAGGTTGTCAGCGAAGCCAGCCCGACGGTGATCCGCTAGCAGCGCCCGTGACGTGTGTCAAGATGTGGCGAATCATGTGAATGATGGCGTTTTGCTTCGAGTTTGGCGATTCGGGGTGGTGTCTCTGGTCGAGTGGTGTGCAGACGCGACCGACAAGGGCGGAGCGGTCGAAAGCAATCAGATTTCGCTCGCTCTCGCGAGCCCCTCGCAGCGCTGCTCGTGCGCATCGGACGCGCACGCGACAGCCGCTGACTCGTGCCTCGCTTCGCTCGCATTCAGATTTCGCTCGCTCTCGCGAGCCCCTCGCAGCGCTGCTCGTGCGCATCGGATGCGCACGCGACAGCCGCTGACTCGTGCCTCGCTTCGCTCGCATTCAGATTTCGCTCGCTCTCGCGAGCCCCTCGCAGCGCTGCTCGTGCGCATCGGATGCGCACGCGACAGCCGCTGACTCGTGCCTCGCTTCGCTCGCGTTGGAGGCACTGCTGCAGCTGCGGTTGACTTCGTGTCGGTGGGAACTGATAGTATAGCGAGATGCGGCGGTCGAGGACGTCGCATGTCTCGAGCTGGAGTGTGAGATGAAGCTTCGTATGGTCCTGCTCTCACTGTTGTGGATGACGTCGTGTATGGACATGGACGATCCGGACTGGTGGACCAATCGGCCTGATGCTGTAGCGGTTGAGGGGTCTGGCCATACCCGGCGGCTAACTGGTCAGAACTGTACGGTTTCTCAAGCAAATCCTCCGGCTGACAGTCTTCGCTTGCACTTCATCGACGTGGCTCAAGGTGATGCGATTTGGGTGCAGACCCCGACGGGTGAAAACATCCTCATTGACGCAGGAGACGGCACCTACGGCCGCACCAACGGTGGTGCCTATGTGGTCAGCTATTTGTCGGAGAGAGGGTTTCAAGGTGCCTTCGATGCGCTCTTCATCACGCACCCTCACTCCGATCACTACGGTGGTGTGGACACCGTGGTCGCTTCATATCCAGTCAACGCAGTGGTTGATCCCGGCCTCGACGCCACCACTCAGTCGTATGGTGAGCTCATTACCGACCTGCGGAGTCGGGTGCCGTCAGACCGCTTCTATCGTCCTGCCGTAGGGCCCAATGGTCTGGTCGCTCGGCTCGGTGATCGTCTACCTGCGGACATTTTTGGCAATTCTGTCGAAGCCTGGATGTTGAACTCATCGTCGTCCAACCGTTTTGGAAACGTCAACAACGTCTCCATCGTTCTCAAGCTGCGTTTTGCGGGGCGTTCGGTGCTCTTGACCGGAGACATCGAGCAGGACATCGAGCAGGAGCTGGGCAATATCTACGGGATCACCGAGCCATATTTGGATACCCATATTCTCAAGGTCTCGCACCACGGCTCGAGTACTGCGTCGACGAGTGGATTTCTTCAGTTGATGTTTAAGAATACGCTTCCCGAGAAACCCATCGCGATCATTTCCAGTGGTCGGCGACCTTTCGGCGACGAGACCATCCTGCCGACCTCCGAAACGGTCTATCGTTTCCAGCAGCTCCTCGGACCTGAGTACCTGTACAGCACCGAGAGTGGAGACGAGGGCAAAGCCGAGGAGGATGCCGCGGGTGATGATGACATCATCGCCGTGATCATGCCCACCGGAGCCTTCTACGCCTGCTACGTCGACCCCTGATTGCTCAGCTGTCCTCGCCCACTCTTGGGGCGACACCCTTTCGAGCTTCAGGAGCACGCTTGCCCCCAGGATTCGCCGGAGCCTGCGAGCCGCGTTAGACTGAGCTCGGCTTGTAGCCCATGAGGGGCTGCGGCGCTGGGCAGCACGATGTTCTACGTAGGTTTGTTGGTCATAGGCTGTTGTGCCCTTGCGTTCTCCGCCGGTATCCATCTCTGGTTCTGGCGGCAGTATTACGCCGACGCACAGCCTCGCTACGATGAGCAGCACTTCGCCCGTACCCGCGATGCCTATCGTCTCGCCCTCTGGCGCTATCGTCCGCCCAATGCGGGCCTGGCGCAGGTTGTGGTGCTCTGCCACGGGGCGTTTAGCAACTCCCGGATTTTTGACCTCTGTCCACAAGCTTCACTCGCGAAATACCTTCGAGATCAGGGTTTTGACGTGTGGCTCATCGACCTTCGCGAGATCGGTGGGTCGCGACGTCGCGGTTTCTTGAAACGCGTCCCTGCAACCGTCATGGATCATCTGAGAGAGGATATTCCGGCCGCTCTCGAATACGTCTGTGGCGAGACTGGGAATCCGGCAGTGCACTGGGTCGGGCACTCCATGGGGGGCTTGCTTGCCTTGCTCTATGCCCAGAGCGAGGGAGCTCGGCGCTTGCGTTCGATCACGACGCTGGGGACACCGGCGTTCTTGGATCCGAACCCGAGTCTGCGCGTCAACAGTTCGCTCTTGCGCTTGATGGGAGCGCTGCTTCTGCCGTGGATCCGCCTGATCGCACACGCCGCAGCGCCGCTCTACGTGGGGATGAGAGTACACCTGTTTGCGATCAATGCGGCCAATATCGAGCCATTCGTGGTGCGTCTTG
>JAVFAO010000272.1:0-9610 GCA_034002465.1 Myxococcota bacterium | reverse complement strand
CGCCCACGTATTCTGCGAATCCAGGGAGTGCGCTCTCAACGGTGCGCCCATTATTAATTCAAACTCCCCTTCACCATAGTAGGGGCAGACCTGCGTGTCTGCCCTCCAACGAAGAACGCCTAGGTCTTCGGCGAATCCAGGGAGGGCGCACACACAGGTGCGCCCCTACAGAATACTAAATCGCCATCACCATCGGAGGGGCAGAGCTACGTGTCTGCCCTCCACGGCAGAATCCGCGACAGCCAAGGAAACAGATCGCCAGCGCATGGTACCGGCCAATTCATCGCCCCATCAGCGCTTCGTCCTTCTCGAAGAGCTTGAGCCGCGTCTTGCCCTCTTCGGTGATATCGAGCAGGCCAATCAGCCGCTGCTCCGAATCAGGGCTCAGCCGGTAGCGCCCTGGGGCGTGGCGCTTCGCCAGGAAGGCAGTGCGCGCAAACATCACGTCCCGCAGCTCCGGCACAGAGAGCTCAATGACGGGCAGCTCGGGTAGCGCCTCGAAGGCGGGTCGCATGGCCCCCCAGGGATCGCGCCTGGCCTCGTCCAAGACCACCGCGTCCTGCAGCGTGAAGCTGCCCACCCGAGTACGACACAACGCCGTCAAGTGCGCTGCGCTGCCCACCGCCTCCCCGAGGTCCCGCGCCAAGGAGCGCATGTACGTGCCCTTGCTCGCCCGCACCACGCAGCTCAGACGCGGCAGCTCCACCTTGACCGCTTCTATCGCGTAAATCTCCACGGGCCGAGGCTCGAGTTCGAAATCCTTGCCGGCACGCGCCAATGCGTAGGCCCGCTTGCCATCCTGCCAAATGGCCGAGACCTTGGGCGGTCGCTGCAACTGCGGCCCCACAAAGGTCTGCAAGGCCTGAAGCAGCATCGCCTCAGTCAGGTGCGAGGTGGGCGCCTCGGCGACGGTCGGACCTTCGCGGTCGTCGGTCTCGGTGGCGCGCCCAAACTCCAGCTCAATCTCGTAGATCTTATCCTCGGCGCAGAGGTATGGCACGAGCCGCGTCGCCTGGCCCAAGAAGACGGTCATCACCCCCGTCGCCATCGGGTCGAGGGTGCCTGCGTGACCGATGCGCCCGTCGTTCGCCGCCTTGCGCATCGCGCGCACCACGTCGAAGGAGCTCCACGTCGCTGGCTTGTCGAGCAGCCAGAAGCCCCAGTTGGTGCCAGAACAAGGCCTCAGCATGATGCCCCAAGGAGCTCTTCGAGGCGTCGGGCGAGCTGCTCTCGGATCTGCCGTGCAGAGCCGCGCATCCGACAGCCTGCGGCGTTCACATGACCACCACCGCCAAACTCGGCGGCCAAAAGCGACACATTGACGCGCCCACGGGAACGTAGGCTGACGCGGTAGTGGGCAGCAGATATCTCTCTCAGCTCGGCCGCCACCTCGACGCCGCGAATGCCGCGCGCGTGGTTGACGAAGCCGTCGGTCATGGACTCGTCGACGCCGGGTGCCCGCATCATGCGACGGCTGACGACCAGCGTGGCGAGCCTTCCGCATGGGCTGAGCCAAAGAGTTTTCAGGACCTTGGCAAGCAGATCGAGGCGCTCTCGAGGGTTGTTTTCATAGATGGCGCTGCTCATCGCCCACACATCCACGCCAGCCTCGACGAGGCGCGCCGCGATACCCAGGGCCGTCGGCGAGGTGCTGGAGTAGCGGAAGCTACCGGTGTCACTGACCAGGGCGCAATAGAGGCAGCGGGCGAGCTCTGGATTGAGGGGCTCCGAGAGGGCGCAGGCCAGTCGGTAGATGAGCTCTCCGGTGGCGGAGGCATCTGGATCGTGCACGAGCAGGTCGGCGCCTGGGAAGCGCTGCTGGTGATGGTCGATGACCATGCGCCGCTTGCCCCAGAAGTTGTGTGGGACTGCACCGAGCAGGTGTTCTGCGGCGACGTCGAGGACGATGCTCAGGTCGAATACCTGGCTGGCATCCAGCTCGCGCCGCCAGCTCTCGGCACCGGGAAGGAACTGGAAGTTGAAGGGGATGGGGTCGACGTTGAAGACGGTGACCTCTTTGCCCATGGGTCGCAGCAGGGCGGCCATGGCCAAGGAGGAGCCGACAGCGTCACCGTCGGGGTGGGCGTGGGCGGCGACGAGAATGTGCCGAGCATCGCGCAACAACTCGACGGCCTGGCTGAGGCTCTGCTGCAGTGCAGGGTTTGGCGCAGCGATGCAGCTGTGGGTATCAGGGCTCATGCTTCGGCGCTTTCAAGATCCTCGCCATCGAGGGCTTCTTGTCGATTCGGGGCTTGAGCTGTTTCCCCCTCTTGCTGGCGGAAGGGCTCGTCTTCGTCCCCGTCCGCACCCATGCCGCCGGTGGCGCGAAGCTCGGAGAGGAGCTGCTCCATCTTGCGACCGGTCTCGGGCGCTTCATCGTGACGGAAGAGCAGCTTGGGCGCGACGCGCAGCGCCAGCCTCTGGGCGAGCTCGGTGCGCATGAAGCCAGCGGCGTTTCCGAGCACCCTGCCGAGGGTCTTGCTCAACGCGGGGTCGAGGCAGACCCAGTAGACCGAGGCTTGCTGCAGATCTGGGGTGACCTTGACCTCGGTGATCTGCACCTGGTTGAGGCGCACATCCTTGGATTGGGTCAGCAAGAGTTGGGCGAGCTCGCGTCGTAGCTGGGCGGAAACTCGTTCGATGCGCCGGGACGCCATGTTTGTTTCCTGCAGAGCGACGCCACCTGAGGGCGACGTCGCTGGCTAGTGCAGCTCGGGTGCGAGTTCCTCGAGCTCGTAGGTTTCGACGCGGTCACCGACCTTGACGTCGTTGTAGTTCTCGAGGGAGAGACCGCATTCGAAGCCTCCCTTGATCTCTTTGACGTCGTCCTTCTCGTGGCGAAGGCTGCGGATTCGAGACTCGTAGATGACCTTGCTGTCGCGGATGAGACGGGCTCGGGCACCACGGGTGATCTTGCCATCGATGACCATGCAGCCCGCGACGTTGCCGACCTTGGGCACGGAGAAGACGCGTCGAACCTCGGCATGACCAACGGTGTTCTCTTTGATGACCGGATCGAGCAGGCCGACCATGGCTTGCTTGATGCGGTCGATCACATCGTAAATGATGCTGAAGAGCTCGATCTGCACGTTCTCGCGCTTGGCGCTCTCGAGGGTACGCGACTCGGGGCGAGTGTTGAAGCCGATGATCAGCGCGTTGCTGGCCACGGCGAGCTGCACGTCGCTCTCGCTGACACCGCCGACACCGGTGTGGATGATGGCGACATCGACCTCGGTGGAGTTGATCTTCCCGATGGCCTGCACGAGCGCCTCGATGGAGCCTTGCACGTCACCCTTGATGATGAGGTTGAGCTGCTTGGTTTCCTTGAGGGCTGCCCACGGATCGACCTTGCGCACGGTGAGATCGGCGCTGCGGCGTCGCGAGCGGATCTGCTCGGTGAACTCCTTGGCCACCTTCTCGTCGACGGTGACGAAGAACGCCTCACCCGCTTCGGGCAAGCCCGAGAGACCCGTGATTTCGACGGCGGTGGAGGGTCCAGCCTTCTCGATACGCTTACCCAGGTCGTCGTGCATGGTTCGGACCCGGCCGCAGATCTTGCCGCTGACGACGAGATCGCCAACCGCCAGGGTCCCCTCTTGCACGATCACCGTCGCCACTGGGCCACGGCCGCTGTGCTTGTAGGCCTCGAGGACCACACCACGCGCTTCTTTGTTGGGATTGGCGCGCAGCTCGAGCACCTCTGCTTGGATCTGAATCAGGTCGAGCAGCTCGGGCACGTTGTCGCCAGTCAGCGCAGAGACCTCGGCGAAGATAGTGCTCCCGCCCCACTCTTCAGGGATGAGGGAGTATTCGGTCAGGGCCTGCTTGACGCGCTGAGCGTTGGCGGCAGGCTTGTCGATCTTGTTGACGGCGACGAGGATGGGCACCTCCGCCGCGCGGGCGTGGTTGATGGCCTCGACGGTCTGGGGCATGACGCCGTCGTCGGCGGCGACGACGAGGACGACCAGGTCGGTCACCTTGGCGCCGCGGGCACGCAGGGCGGTGAAGGCCTCGTGACCGGGGGTGTCGAGGAAGACGACGCGCCCGTTGGTGGTCTGCACGGTCGACGCGCCGATGTGCTGAGTGATACCACCGGCCTCACTCGAGGTGACTCGGGTATTGCGCATGGCGTCGAGCAGCGAGGTTTTGCCGTGGTCGACGTGGCCCATGACGGTGACCACGGGAGCGCGCAGCTCGAGCTGCTCTGTGGTATCGGCGACACCATCGAGAAAAGACTCTTCCTTGAAGGAGACGTCCTGCACCGTGAAGCCGAACTCCTGCGCGACGATCTCGGCGGTTTCGACGTCGATGGGCTGGTTGACCGTCATCATCATCCCCATTCCCATGAGGACCTTGATGATTTCATTGCCCTTGACGCCCATCTCGTGCGCGAGGTCCGCGACAGTGATGGAGTCGGCGATGCGCAGCACACGCTTATGCTCAGCGGCCTGGGTGATCTGGGTGCGTTCGACCTCGCCACCGCGTTTGCCCTTGCCCCCGCGCACGGGTCGCTTCCGGTTTCCACCGGCAGCGCCGCCATTGGCGGCAGGACCACCATAGAGGTCGCGCTGCTGCACGACTTTACGACGCGGCTGCTGTCCAGGCGGCACGGGCCCTGGCGCAGCAATGGGCGCGGGCTTGGCAGGCTTCTTCTCGATCTGGACACGACCACTGCCGGCAGCAAAGGTCTTGTTGTCCTTGGCGAGGCGGCGCCGAATCTCGTCGGGATCGATGAACCCAGCAATGTTCGACGGCAAGACTTTCTTGGGCAACTTGGCAAGCACCGCGGCCTCGTCGAAGTCTTCGTCTTCTTCGTCGAGGATGACGGGAGGTGGCGTTTCCTCTTCCTCCTCCTCTTCGTCGTCGTCCTGCTCGACTGGCTTGGGGCGGGTCGGCTTCTTGGCGTCTTTCTTGGGCGCCGGCTCGATCTGGAGCTCAGGCTCGCCTTCAGAGTCGACAGCATCCTGCGGGACCGCCGCCTCCAGCTGCGCCACCGCCTCGGACTCGGCCTTTTCAGGCTCGGCTTGGACGGCAACAGGCGCGCCTTGCGGCTCGACGGCAACGCTGGCTTGTGCCTGCTCTGTCGCCCCTGGCTCAGGCGCCGCAGCGACGGCCGTGGCGACGGGGACAGGCTCAGGCTCGGCCTTGACCGGTTCGGGTCGGGACAAGACCCGCGCCGGCTCGAAGCGAGGCGGCTCGGCCTTGGCTGGCTCGGCCTTGGCCGGCACCTTGGGCGGCTCCGCCTTGGCCACGGGCTTTGGCTCCTCGACCTTGGGCGTTGCGCGCCTGATCTTGAGGCCGACCGGCCCTGTGGCAGGAGGCAGCTCCTCCTTTACGGGCTCAGGCGCAGGACGCCCTGCCGCGCGCCGGCGAATCAATCCAGGCTGGATACGCTCTTCGACAACGCTCCGCCGTCGCTCTCGCTCAACGGTCTCAGTCACGAGCTTGGCCTGTTCATCGCTCAGGGTGCTCATGTAGTTCTTGACCGTGAACCCGAGGTTCAGGGCGTTGATTTTGTCGGTGAGCTCTTTCTGGTCCATGCCAAGCGACTTGGCGACCTCGTATACCCTCGGCTTTCCCATGCGTCCTTGAAGCCCTTGCAGCAATGCTCCGACGGAGGTTGGTCGCGAAACGACCGATGCGTGCGACCCCGGGTCACGCGCAGGGGCCTGTGTATCAGGCCCATGCAGCGATGTCAAAGCCCCTTCCCCCTCGCAGTCCTGTCCTGCGGCTCGAGATCGAGCCTCGTATCCAACTCACGAATCTGCTGTTCGAGGCGTTCGAACGCCTCGAACTGTGTACGATCGAGCCATGCAGACACGACCGCGTTTTCTTTCCCAATGGCAGCGCTCAGCCGCTCTCGGGGCCACAGCCCCGTCACAGGAAGCCCCTTGCGAGCAGCGCTTCCCTCAATTTTCGAACGCGTCCCTGCAGATGCATCCGACGCCAGAAGATATGCCACGACCTGGCCAGAGACGGCGAGTCGTTCCACTTTCTCGCTGCCCATCACCAGCGCCTGTGAGCGGCGCGCGTTCGACAACATCTCACCGTAACGTCGCCACAGAGCAGGCAAAATCGTGTCGCTGATCAGCGTCTGCGCCTCGGGGACCCGGCCAGCCAGCGGCGCGCGCCGAAAAGCCGCGCGCAGCGCCTGCTCGATGCAGCTCTGCTTGGCACAAACGTGCATCCCCCGTCCCGGGGCCTTCTTGCGCAGATCAAACAGCAATTCGCGCTCCGGCGTCCAGACGAAGCGCAACAGCGCCGCGCGGCTCTCACGCCGTCGACAGGCCACACAACGCCGCTCAGGGTCTCGCGCCTGATGCCGCGTCGTCTCGAGGCTCTCGTCGCTCGCTGTCTTGCTATCGTCCTGCACGCTCAATCAAGCCTCCTCATCCTCTTCCTGCACAGCGCTCTCGTCATCGAGCGCCCCAAACACGCTCTCGTAGATGACCGTGACGTTGGCCGCGTCGTTATTCTCGAAAGCCGCAGTGAAAGCCGCGCGATCTGCCTCGAGCTGCTCCCAATCCATGCGCTCGTCCTGCTTGGCGAGCTGCTCGACGGTGTCGAGGATCTGCCGCGCTTTCTTGACGCCAACCCCACTCTTCGCATCGACGCGCTCCGCGCTCGTCTCGACCAGCAACATGCGCACCTGACGATAGCCCGCCTCATGCAACATGTTCGCAAGCCGATCGCCGACGCTGGGCAGCGCGGCGAGCTTGGCCTTCTCGTCCTCGAAGCGCTTCACCTCTTCTGGCTTGGGCTCGGGTTTGCGCAAGATCTCGTTGGCCGCAGCCACGATGCGCTCGGCGTTCTCGATGCCGAAACCAGGGATCTGGGCGAGCTCCTGCGCCGCGGCACCCGCGACGTGCTCGAGCTTGTTGTAGCCCAAGGTGAAGAGGGTATCGATGAGCTCCTCGCTGATCCCCTCGAACTGCAACAGCGCTGCGCGCGCCTCCGCCATCAGATTCTTGAGCCGCGTCTCAGAGATGATGTCCAGATTCCAGCCGGTCAACTGCGCGGCGAGACGAACATTCTGACCGCCGCGACCAATGGCGAGGGAGAGCTGATCGTCGGGAACGATGAGCTCCATCGTCAAGCTGCCTTCATCAATCAAGACCTTGGACACCTCGGCTGGGCTGATGGCGCTGCACACGAAGCGAGCCGGATCGTCGTGATACGGCACGATGTCGATCTTCTCGCCGCGCAGCTCCTGCACCACGCCCTGCACGCGGCTGCCACGCATACCGACGCATGCACCCACCGGATCGACGTCAGAGTCGCGGCTGTAGACCGCCACCTTGGAACGCAATCCCGGCTCGCGGGCGACCCGCACGATGCGCACGATGCCCTCGTAGATTTCGGGCACTTCTTGCTCGAAGAGTTTGATGATGAGGCCCGGATCAGCGCGGCTGAGCACGATCTGCGGCTCACGGGTGCTGCGCTGGATCTCTTTGACGAAGGCCTGAATGCGGTCGCCAGCACGGTAGCTCTCCCGCGGCGTCTGCTCGCGAATGGGCAGGATGGCGTCGGCACGGTCGAGATCGACGATGATGGAGCCCTTCTCGAAGCGACGCACGATGCCCGTGATCAGCTCGCCCTTGCGATCTTTGTATTGATTGAAGATCAGATCGCGTTCGGCCTCGCGAACACGCTGGATGATCACCTGCTTCGCGGTCTGCGCTGCAATGCGGCCAAACTGTTGCGTGGCGCTCTCGAGCTTGAGGATCTTGCCGTAGCGCGCATCCTGGTCGCGCGCCTTCTCGATGTCTTCCGGACGGTAGAAGATCTGCACGAGCAGCTCATCACCAACCTGCACATCGAAGCCCTGCTCGGCTGCCTCCTCAAAAGTGATATCGCGGAACGGATTCTCCACCACCTCAGCAACCTGGATGATCTGGAAAAGCTCCACCTCACCGCGCTGCTCGTTGTAGTACGCTTCGATCTCTCGCTGTTGACCGAAGACGCGTTTGGCCGCCTGCGCGATCGCAACCTCGAGCGTCTCCACCAAGACCTGCCGCTCGATGCCCTTCTCGCTGCTGACCTGCTTGATCACCTCGTTGAGATTCAGCTCCACGTCCTTGACTCCTGTGCCTGGCTCATCCCCTGCTCGCCAACCCCTCTAGGCTGCCGTCTGGAAGATTTGGAGTTTCGAGCGCTTGGCGCCCCTCCGCGGTATTAAAACTTCTTCTTCTCTCCACGCTGCCAGTGATAGACCGTCTGCGCCTGCTTCACATCGGCCAACGCCACTCGCCAACGCTCTGGCTCCGCTACAGGCTCCTTGCTCTTGCGCGGCGCCTTGCCGACTGGCGCTCGCTCGAGCACGAGCTCCTCGCCCTCGAGCGCCCGAAGGATACCCTCCAAGACGGGCTTCCCACCGACAGAACGCGTCAGCTGCAGCCTCACCTTCTCACCCAGCGCTCCCTCGTAGTGCCGCCGCTCACTGAGCTTGCGCTCCAAGCCTGGGCTCGAGACCTCGAGCCGGTAGGCCGAATGAATCGGATCGACCTCGTCAAAGAGCGCCGACAAGGCATGATTGAGCTGCACCAGCTCCTCGATGCTGACCCCTGTCCCCGGCTGCGACCGGTCTGGCCGGTCCACCAAGACGCGAAGCAGCGGCACCCGCTTCGTCGTGATCAGCTCCACGTCGTACAGCATCAGCGCACGCGCCTCGACCTGAGGCTCGATCAACGCACGCAATCGTTCGATTTCCGGCAACAAAGGCATCGACTCTCCAAGCGCTCGCCACCTACGCGTGCCCCTCGACCGCAGCGAGGACGCTTGGGCTGTGTCCTTGCTCGCCGCCTGCTCGAATACACAGGCCACGAGCGCTGCGGGCTGGGTCCCTCATGCCGAAGAACCAGGGTCGCACGCAAACACCCGCCAGGGTGCCTCGTCGACGAGCCCACTGACCGGATCAGCGGCAAAGCATGCAGCTCGCACGCTACCGATCCAAAACCACCAGGCTTATAGTCGACGCCCCAGGCGCTCGCAAGTACATTTCGGGCGCTGCATGCCTTTTTCCGTAGGGAGCCCCGCATGTTGAGCCATCGTCCCCGGGTCGCCGTCGTCCAGCTCTGCTCGACGCCTGAACGCGAGCAAAACCTCGAACGCTCCGAAAAGCTCGTGCGGGACGCCGCTCGACAGGGCGCCGAGCTCATCTGCCTGCCCGAGAACACCCCGTGGATGGGGCCAGACAAGGCGCGTGACGAATTCTGCGAAGGCGCCGACGGCCCAAGCCTGCACCTCTTCCGCAGTCTCGCCAGCTCCCTCGACGTCAACATCCTGCTCGGCTCCTACGCAGAACGAGTACCCCTGCAGCCCCGCAGTGCCAATACCTCCGCCCTCATCGGCCGCGATGGACAGGTCCTCGCGAGCTACCGCAAACTGCACCTCTTCGACGTCACCACCCCCAGCGGAGAGAGCCTGCGCGAGAGCGACGCTGTCTTTGCAGGTGATGCGCCGGTCTGCGCAGCGCTTGGACCCTGGAACTTGGGCCTGAGCATCTGCTACGACTTGCGCTTCCCCGAGCTGTACCGGCGCCTCGTCGACGCTGGGGCAACCGCACTCTGCGTGCCTGCCGCTTTCACCGCCGAGACGGGACGAGATCATT
>JAVFAO010000271.1:0-9626 GCA_034002465.1 Myxococcota bacterium | reverse complement strand
CAGGGGCTCTGCTCGTTGTGGCAATTGGCGCAGAGCTTGGCGCTGTCGTGGAAATCGGTGCGCGCCAGATCGTGCACTGGAGAGCTCTCACCCCCGCGGGCGCCGTACATGACGCGTCCAGGGGAGGCGAAGAAGGAGAAGTTGTAGAGCTTGCTCTCGTCGATGGCAGAGATGGTGTGGCAGACCTCGCAGGAGACCGACTCGTTGGCGCGGCTGTTTTCAGCCGGACGAGGAGGGGGGGTGTCGCCAGCCATGAAGCTGATGGGGGCGTGGCATCCGTTGCAGCCGTCTGCGACGGGGGCGAACTTGGGGTTGCGCTTGCCATGTTCGACGGCGAGCTCGAAGTATTCGATCTCGTCCCAAGGGGAGTCGTAGGCCTTCGCCATCCAGCTCTGCTCCCATTGGCGAGCGATGTCGACGTGACACTGAGCACAGTACTCGGGCTTGGAGAAGTCCTCGTAGCTGTACTTCCCGTGCAGACCCTCACCCATGGCAGCGACGTCGGGCCCGTCGGCGTAGGCCAAGGTCCACAGCGCGATCACGGCGCAGCAGAATGACAAGGCCCAGAATGCAATGGTCTTGCGCTTCATGCGATGCTCCTTGGCTCGTCAGGCGTGCTGACTCCGCCGCAGCGTAGCAGAGCCCAGCCCCTCACTCAAGCCATTATCTCCGGGAATTTTTGCAGGGAATATACCACGTTACAGGTGGATTCGCTCATTCGTCGAGGGTGCTCTCGACGTCACTGAGCAGCACCCTCTGCTCGCCGTTGCGAACCAGGGCATAGAGGCTGCCCCCCTCACGTTCGACGCGGCGCGCCAACCCCAGTGCAGCGACCCGTTCCCCCTTCTCGCCATTCGGTAGCGCGGTTGAACCCAAAGAAGTTCTCGGTGCTGTGGCCGCGCCGCGACAAGAATGCGCTCAGTTCGGGTGACGGGTCTCTCATGAACCCGGAGGACCCTCGCTCATCGAAGTCCAAGGCCATGCTGGCCAGGGGATCTTGGATGAACAGCTGGCCGGACCGATCGCGAAGGAGAAAAGAGGTGCATTCCTCTTCGTTGACGATTTCAATCCATCTGCTGTTTTTGCCTCTCTGACGACGTTGCCTGACCAAGACCTGCCAGGCAACGCAGGGCCGCCCAGAGATGGGTGCGCTCAGGAGCTCTCCATCACCGAGCACCTCCCCTTGCACCTTGACGGTCTCCCCTTCACGCACATAGCGGATCATTCGTGCCTGGTGAGCGCGAAGCTTGCGCTTGGTGACAGCAGCCGTCGAAAAGAAGTGATGGTAGAGCGCAACCCCGCCACCGATGAGCAATACCGCCACCACAATGACTGGAACGAAAGCTGGGAACACAGCGCGCCTCCTTGGTCCTGAGCTTAAGCCAAGAGCCTTCGCAGCTCAACACAGAAACGAGATGCGCACGCAGGCGCGGCACAACGACCTGCATCAGCCATCCATCGTATTCTCGATGTCGCTCAGCAACACCCGCTGCTCGCCATTGCTTTGCAAGGCGAAAATGCTTCCGCCCTGAGTGTCTCGTTGAACCCGGCAAGCAAGCCCCATGGCAGCGATGCGCTCACCTGGCTCTATGATCCCTTCGCGCCAGCTCGTGGCTCGATGAAAGCCCAGACCATCGGTATGCGCAAGTCCCTGGCGCGCCAACAACGCGATAACCTCGGGCGTCAGCTCTCCCAGCAGCCCGGTGGAGCCCTTTTCGTCAAAATCGAGAGCCAAGTTGGGACAAGGATCCTGGATGAGGACCTGTCCAGTGCGGTCCCGAAGCAAAAAGGGGACGCTCTCCTCTTCGTTCATCACCTCTGCCCACTTGACGCTATCGCCTTCGTCCCGACAGCGCACGAGCACCTGCCAAGCCACACAGGGACGTCCCGAGATGGGCGCCGTGAGCAGCTCTTCATCGGCAACCACCTCACCCTGGACCTTGACTGTCTCTCCCTCTCGCACATAGCGAATCAGGCGCGCCTGGTGCTGGCGCAGCTTTCGCTTGGTCACGGCCCTCGTCGAGAAGACGAAGTCGTAGACGAAGAGCCCAGCGATGATGACGAGGAGTACCAAAAAAATGATACCAAAGAGCGGCTTGAGCAAGACAAAGCTCCAGTGTTCGACTCTTGACCCAATCGGATAGCATAGCTTGGCCGTCGAATGCAGGCCGGTGCAGCTCAAGAGCAGCCAGGAAGGCCAAGCTCTTCGCTGGAGCAGATCCCTAGCGCATGATCGTTGCGAGGTCGATAGACGCGCCGAGCGAGAAAGTCTATGTTGAGCGGGGAGTTGAGACTTTCAGCCAGTGTCAAGGAGGCCACATGGAGCTCGCGCAACTGCAATCTGGCTTCGGCTTCACCGAGCTTCGCCCCGGTAACGCCCAGGTCGAGGAGCTGTGCATCGATCTGCGCGAGCTACGGCCGGGTATGCTGTTCATCGCCAGGCGCGCCTACTTTGGTGACACTCACGCGCAGCTCGAGGAGGCGATTGCACGCGGAGCCAGCGCCATC
Organism: Myxococcota bacterium; assembly: GCA_034002465.1. GTDB lineage: Bacteria > Myxococcota_A > Bradymonadia > UBA4248 > JAVFAO01 > JAVFAO01. The sequence continues at coordinate 7,118 of JAVFAO010000271.1, read as the reverse complement.
ATGGTGAGCAAAGAAGTTGCGCTGCCCCCTCAATGCCGCATTCCAGTTCTCCTCGCCGCGGATGATGACCCAACCCTGGCGAAAGTTTCATCTCGTTTCTACGGCTATCCAGGAAGACAGCTGCGCGTATTCGCAGTTACCGGAACGAACGGAAAAACCTCTGTCGCCTGTCTGCTCGAGCTGCTGCTCGAGGCGCTCGGTCAACGTCCAGCGTTGATGGGAACCTTGGCCTATCGATTCGGCGCGCACTCCTTTCCTGCCGTCAACACTACCCCCGATGCCTTGTACGTTCAGCGCTTTGCGCGCCAGGCCCTGGATTGGGGTGCTCGCTCTCTGATACTCGAGGCCTCGAGCCACGCGCTCGCCATTGGTCGGCTGGAATGCCTTGGCTTCGACAGTGTGGGCTTCACTAATCTCTCGCATGAACACCTGGATTTTCACGGCGATATGCAGCGCTATTTCGAGGCAAAGGCCCGCCTCTTCGACCCGCTGCTCGCCGATTCGGTCGCAGAGGGCAAAGCGGTGCATGCAGCGGCAGTGCTTTCGGACACAGCAGACGAACTGCTCCGTCGTGCCGCACGGCATGGGCGAAGCTGTGCCGTCGAGCTCGGCAGCGAGCGAAGCGGCGCGCCGACGCGGCCGACCTGTCGCGTGGAAACGCTGGCCGATGAAGGTGTGCAGGGAAGAAGGCTTCGTTTCGATTGGGGCGCACACCAATTGGAGCTGCGCAGCCCGCTGCTTGGTGCGCACAACGTGGAGAATCTAGGCCTTGCGATGGCGATGCTGGTGGGAGCGCTGGGCGAGTCTGCGCTCACGCCCGCGTTCGAAGAGAGCGTCTCCGGAGCGATGGCGCAATTCGCAGGAATCCCGGGGCGCCTGGAGCAGGCCATTTCACCAGCTTTTCTCTCTCGGCTCGGGCCGTCTTTTCCGCGGGCGGCGCTGGTGGATTACGCTCACACCCCCGAAGCGCTTCGCAGGGTTTTGCAGGTGCTGCGGCAAGAGCAGAGCCGGCTGTGCGTGGTGCTTGGATGCGGGGGCGACCGCGATCCCAGCAAGCGCTCTCCGATGGCAAGAGCTGCGCTCGAGGGCTCAGACTTCGCGGTCTTCACGAGTGACAATCCACGCACGGAGGCTCCGCTCAGCATTCTGGCCGAGATGACGGAAGGGCTCGAGACAGTGGACGCTGGAACTTGGTGTGTCGAGGCCGAGCGTCGCCGCGGAATCGCGGTAGGGCTCGAGCACGCGGCAGACGGGATTCTGCTGATCGCAGGCAAAGGGCATGAAAGCTATCAGGAAATTGAAGGGCGGCGATATGCCTTCGACGATGGCGAGGCGCTACGTCGCAGCGTTGCGGCTCGGCTCTGGTTCGACCAGCTCGACGCCACGCCTTGGGTCTGTGGCTGGTCTGCATCGCGCATTGCCAAGAGCTGTGGTGTCGCGCTGACGCAGCGCCCCCTGTTGCGCCCCTGGCGAAGCATCCAAGTCGAGGCCGCGGCCTGTGGCCCGGAGGACCTCCTCATCAGCGCAACCGAGCCTGCAACTGAGGTAGCGTTCTGCTTGTGCGTCGAGGATGTGGCCACGGCGTTGCGCAGACTCGCTGAGGCGCTCTGGCTCGAAGGGCAGCGCCAGCCGCTCGCACCCGAGCTTTGTCGTGGGCACAGCGCGTGCGACGCTTCACAGCTCGTACTCGGCGCTGAGCTCGGCACTCCAAGCGCGCTCCAGCTCTGCAGGCTGTCTGCGGAGCATCAGCGAGTCTGGGCTGAGGGCGCGTGTTGGCAAAGCTTGGAAGCGCTGAGCGCAAAGGTATCGACTCAGGCCTCGCAGGTGCCGGTGCCTGCACAGCGTTGACTGCCTGTCTGCGTGGGGCGCTGCCCGCCAAAGGTCTAGCCCTTTGGAACCCTTCTCTTTTTCATATCGACAGGCATTCGTTCTCTCTCACGAGACCCTCGCAGCGCTGCTCGTGCGCATCGGATGCGCACGAGACAGACGCTGACTCGTGCCTCGCTCCGCTCACTTTCGATTGCATTCGCTCTCTCGAGGGCAGCGAATGCACGCACGAATGCTCAGCGCAGGGCCATGACGGTGAAGCCAGCGCCCACAGCAGCCCCGATGGGTCCAACAAGTCCAAACGTCTTGAGGTAGCTGGTTTCGCGAACGGTGGCGTATTGCACCGACTCGGCGGGCAACAAGAGATCGTAATCAGGGCTCACGAGCTGGCTCTCGCTGAGCAGAAAGTTGTACGGGGTGATGCGGTATTGCACATCGTCGTCGACCACCACTTCGAGAGGGGTCTCTGGGGCGATCTCCACGTCCTCTTCATCGACGCTGCGCACGACGACGCCCTCGGTTTCCTGTCCAGACTGGAGACGGGCGAGCTCGGACTTGGGGATGGTGTAGCTGTTGTAGCAAGCAAGAGAGAAGAAAGGGGCCAGCAAACAGAGTGCGATGAGTCGTCGCATGTTCGTTTCTCCCAGAACGCAAGCAGAGCCGGGGCAGAACCTTCACGGCGAAAGGCGGCCATCCGCTGGCGAATCCTACTTGAGCATCGCAGAAGCCGCAAGCGCTCGACGGTCAAAGGTGGAAATGCTCTGCACCTGCAGTCTGTCCATCGCGGCATTCGCGGCTCCCGTAGACGTTCGTGCTGGCTGAGCCTTCTCGGGCTTGTGTGTCGCAGTGTGCACGCTCAGACCTTGACCTGAAGCATCAAAGCCGGTGCAATAGAGAAGACGTGAGGGTTCTCGAAGACACCCTCGTGTGGAGTATCCGATGAGCAAGTCTGTTCTCGTGTCAGCCTCCCTGCTTTTTCTCGCGCTCGCGCTCTCGGCTTGTACCGAGCCTGGCGTCTGCCTCGAGCAGAGCCAAGCCGCCTGCCGATGTCCGGGTGGTGTTCCAGGTGTCTCCCGCTGCAGCAGTGGCACGTGGGGAGCGTGTCAATGCGTGCTCTCTACAGATGTCGAGTGGCCCGATGTGCCCGACCTAGAGCCCGAGCTGGATACCGAAGATGCAGAGGAGACGACGCTTCTGGCCTACCGCTACGTCAGGATCAGCGATCTCTCGATGACCGTCACCAGCCCCTCTGGGGGAGCCGATATGGATGCGCTGCTTCTGGACACCGGGGAGACCACCTACTTTGCGGACCAAGTTGAATATTTTCGCCATGGTGGAGGTTACCAGGGTGCCGAGCTCGAGGCCATTCTCGGTCCCCCGGACGCCTTTGCCGCCTATCCCGACGTGAGCCGCTGCAACATTGAACGGGGCTTCCTCTCTTTGGGAGGTCTCGGTGGCGAGGTCATCATTCGTCTCGCAGGTCCGCTCAAAGCCGGTGACACGCTGACGCTTCTCGAGGTCGGCAACTGTAACTATGGCTCCGGTATCGCCATCTCCGATGAGTACCAAGTCACGATCAGTCACAGCCCCTCACTCGGCGGTAACTGGTTCATGCTGGGCAACGGCCGGGGGCCCGAGTCTAGCTTCATCATCCCACCTCTGCCCTGAGCTGCACATGCTCAACATTTCTTGTCGATTGGGCGCTTGGCCTGTTCCATCAACTTCTTGTCGATTGGGCGCTTGGCCTGTTCCATCAACTTCTTGTCGATTGGGCGCTTGGCCTGTTCCCCCAAGTTGTTGCGTGCCATCCCTGTCACGCACCCTTCGGGCTTGTTTCGCAGCGAGTCTTCGCCTCCTGGCTGCGACTTCCTGTCGATTGGGCGCTTGGCCTGTTCCCCCAAGTTGTTGCGTGCCATCCCCGTCACGCACCCTTCGGGCTTGCTTCGCAGCGAGTCTTCGCCTCCTGGCTGCGACTTCTGATGCACGGCGTTCCTTCTCGCTGCAGCTCTGCCTCTTGGCCAGCCTGCTCAGCCTGCTTGCTGCCTGCGCCGAACCCAACGCCCCGAGCCCGGACAGCAAGCTCAAGCTCCTCGGCATCGAAGAGGGACAGATCTACTCTCGCAGCATTACCGTGCAAGCCGACGTCTCGAAGATCGGAAGCCTTCGCGGCGTCGAATTCTACGTCAACGAAGAGAAGATCACAGGCAGCTTCGTTCCCCCATACGAGGCCACCATCGACACCAGCCGCTTCCCAGAGGGTCCCAATATCGTTCGCGCCGCTGCCACGGTCAGCGCGACCGAAATCTACCAAGCCAGCGTCATGGTGCTCTTCGACAATGCAGGACCAGAGGTGCGAATGCTCTCCCCCGTCAACGACGGACGGCTCTTCTACAGCAATGGCGAGGTCCAGCTGCAGTTCGACTTCAGCGACGCGAGCGGCGTGGGTATCCTGACCCTCGCCGTCAACGACATCGCGATCCCCATCAACAGTCCTGGCTACACTGCCAGCTTCAGCCTCAATGACCTCGGCCTGGATGAGAGCCAACTGCCCGTCGACATCGATGTCGACGTCTTGGCCCGAGACGTGCTGGGCAACCAAACAGATCAGAGCTTCAGCTTCAAGCTGCGCTCGCGGCTGGCTTGGCGCTTTCGCACGGCGAACGCCATCTGGGTCGCACCAGAGGTGGCCTCGGACGGGACCATCTACGTGGGTGGACGCGATCAGATGCTGTATTCCGTCACACCTTCTGGAAAACAGAATTGGGCCGTTCAGGTGGGCTCGGGAGAAGCCTTCGAAATCGTCGAGGAGATGCGAATCGCTGGTGACAGTGAACAGTACGTCTTGCTTGCTGCCAATGATATCGTCCGTGCCTACAACCGCGCGGATGGCTCTGTTGCCTGGACCTATTCCGGTCTGGGTAGCACAGTGGGCACCGCGCCGACCGTGGTCGGCAACATGGTCCTCGTGGGCGGCTACTCCGACGCCCTGGTCGCCCTGGCCCTCGACACTGGCCAAGAACTTTGGCGTTTCAACGTCGGTTCGCGCGTCATCGGCAACCCCGCCGTCGGTGTCGGTGGGCTGATCGTCTTTGGCGCCGCCGACGGCTCGGTGCGAGGCATCATGCCCCGTACCGGCGAGAGCCCCGAGCAGCTCTACTCCGCCCAGACCTCTGGCCAAATACAGGGGGGCGCGACGCCGTTGAGTGGAGACTTCTTCGCCATCGCCTCACGCGACCAGTCGGTCTACCTCTACGACCGCTACCTCGCCGAGGTGTCCCGCTACACTCTCGGCGGTCCCTCCGACGTCACCCCTGTCGAAGCAAGTGATGGCAACCTCTATGTGGGCTCGCTCTCCAGCCAGTTTTATGCCCTCGAGCGCAATCCCATCACCAACAAACTGTCGCCGCGCTGGACCTTCACCCTGCTCGGTGGGGGGCTGGCAGCGGTCACGCCGACCCTCGACTCGCAAGGCAACATCTACCTCGGCAGCACCGCAGGGACGGTCTTCGTGCTCTCCTCGAGTGGACAAGAGCTCTGGCGTTACCAGCTCAGCGAGCCGATTAAGGCCAGCATTCGCCTCTCACCTGACGAAACCATGGTCTATGCCGTCTCCGAAGACCGGCATCTGTACGCGCTCAACACGGAGAAGGGAGGCTGCTCGTTCCCAGAAATGGTGGATATGGGGAGCTTCGAAGTCATGCGCTACGAGGCGAGCCGCTCTGACGCAAGCCGAGATGACGAAGGCGTCGCCACAGATGTCGTCTGCTCCCGCGGCAGCGTGCTCCCCTGGACCAGGGTCAGCTATACAGAAGCCGCCGCGGCCTGCCTCACCATCGGCATGGACCTCTGTAATGCCTCGCAGTGGCTGCTCAGCTGCCAAGGCCCCAACAGCTCAGATTTTCCCTACGGCGGCAACCAGGTGGCGCCTGATTGGTGCAACGGCGCTGCCAACAACATCGGAGGCTGCTTGAGCGGCTTCTGCGCGCCCATGCCCACCGGTGAAAACGAGATGTGCCGAAACCAACAGGGCGTCTACGATGCCAGCGGAAATGTCCGCGAGTGGATCGCCGATCCCGTGCCCGACCAGGCACAACATTTCTACGTTCGCGGTGGAAGCTACCAGGATGACGACAGCGACCTGCGCTGCTCCAGTACCTATGAGGCAAGACACGTCGTCACTGCCGACACACGCAGCCCGGACATCGGCTTTCGCTGCTGCCGAAGCAAATAACGCCAGCGTTTCCACCCAAGCTCCTGAGACCCGCCGGCTGGGAGCCGGCCCCAATTGTTGCTCGCATCCTGCTCGCAACCCTTCGGGTTTGCACGACTCTTCGCCATTCATGGCTGCGAGTTGTTGCTCGCATCCTGCTCGCAACCCTTCGGGTTTGCACGACTCTTCGCCATCCATGGCTGCGAGTTCTCATCCTGTGCAGCCCACGCTGGCGACAGCGCAGCTCCTTCCGCCTCAACGCCGCCTCATTGGTGAGCCGCTTGTCCGCCTGCCAAGCGCTGCAAATCAGGGTCAGGCAGGCTCACATGCACCGCCAAGACCAAACGAACCCAAGGCGGCAGCTCATCACGTGACAAAAGCAGCAAGCCGAGCGCAGAGAGACCGCTTCGGCGTTCGATCGAGAGAAGAAGCGGCAAATCGTCGCCAACAGGCATAGACGCGCTGGGCTTGCCGGCGCTCAGTTCGACGGGCATCACGCCTTCCTCCGGCGCAGCCCCCACAGAGCTCCCCTCGGGTAGCTGCGGCACGGTATCATCCAGCACGTCGCCTTCGAGCGTTGGCGGCGCAGCACCTCGCATTCGCTCGCTCTTGGGCACCGACCTCTCGACAGCAGCGATTCCTTCGGAATGTCGAGAGGATGCGTGCAGCTCCAAGTGCGTAGGCGTCAGGCGTACACGACGAATGCCCTCGCCCGATGGGCCTGCTGCTTCGTACGCTCCGTCTGCGTCGAGCTTGTACGTCGAGCGCAGCGCGCCCGAACGGAGCAGATAGCCCTCAGAGCTGAGCAAGAGCTCGATATCCAGCGCTTCCGCCTGCTGCTCGAAGCTGGGTTGCTCCAACCCATCTCTTGGCGGATCGATGTGTTCGATGCGGAATCCCTCTTCACTCCGAACACTCTGACCGAGAACCGTGCCATCCACCGCGCGTGCCAACACCCTTCGACGCGCATCGCGTGCACTGGCCTTCGCCAACACTCTTCCCTGCTCGTCAACCAGAAGCCAGGTCGCTCCACGACGCTTCAGCGTGCAGCACCTCTTCCCCTCACTGTGAATAGGGTAGA
>JAVFAO010000270.1:0-9659 GCA_034002465.1 Myxococcota bacterium | reverse complement strand
GATGCGCATCGGTCTGGTGTAGGGGTCATCGCCAGTGATGCGCTCGTACATCTCGAAGAGGTTTCCGTAACGATCTTTGATGACGTTGGCGCCGAGGCGCTCGATGGACGACGAGAAGTCCAAGAACACCGAGAGCTTGCTGGAGCCGACGCCACGTCCTTCGTCGCACACGGCCTTGGCGGCACGGGAGGCGACGTCGCGGGGGACGAGGTTACCGAAGCTGGGGTAGCGCCGCTCGAGGTAGTAGTCGCGGTCGGCTTCGGGGATCTGCTCGGGCGCACGCGTGTCGCCCTCTTTTGCGGGCACCCAGACGCGGCCGTCGTTGCGCAGGCTCTCGCTCATCAAGGTGAGCTTGGCTTGATGGTCTCCGCTGACGGGGATGCAGGTCGGGTGGATCTGGGTGTAGCAGGGGTTGGCGAAGAGGGCTCCGCGTCGGGCGCACTGCCAGGCCGCGGAGACGTTGCAGTTGCCGGCGTTGGTGGAGAGGAAGAAGACGTTGCCGTAACCGCCAGTGCAGAGCAGCACCGCGTCGCCAGCATGGCGCTCGAGCTCACCCGTGATGAGGTTGCGGACGATGAGGCCGCGGGCCTTGCCATCGACCAGGACGAGGTCGAGCATTTCTCGACGCGGCAGAACTTGGACAGTGCCTTTCTTGACCTGACGCATCAGCGATGAGTAGGCGCCGAGCAGGAGTTGTTGACCCGTTTGCCCACGGGCATAGAAGGTTCGAGAGACCTGGGCACCACCAAAGGAGCGGTTGTCGAGCAATCCGCCGTATTCTCGAGCAAAGGGAACACCTTGCGCCACGCACTGGTCGATGATCGATGCGCTGACTTGAGCGAGGCGGTAGACGTTGGCCTCGCGGGAGCGGTAGTCCCCCCCCTTGATGGTGTCGTAAAAGAGACGCTGCACCGAGTCGCCATCGTTCTGGTAGTTCTTGGCGGCGTTGATCCCGCCCTGGGCGGCAATGCTGTGGGAGCGGCGGGGGCTGTCGAGGATGGTGAAGGCTTTGACGTTGTAGCCCAGCTCACCCAAGCTCGCGGCTGCTGAGGCACCGGCGAGCCCCGTACCCACGACGAGCACGGTGAACTTGCGGCGGTTGGCGGGGTTGACGAGCTTGAGCTCGAAGCGATGCCGATCCCATTTCTCGGCGAGGGGGCCCGAAGGGAGATGTGCGTCGAGTTTCACAGCTTGTCTCCGAAGAAGAAGACGACCACCGGAATGGCCAGGAAAGCGCCCGAGAGGAGCACCGCAAAGCCCTGCAACATGCGCCTCAGGTAGGGGCGATGTGCGACGCCGAGCGATTCATAAAAGGTGCCTGCGCCATGGTAGAGATGGAAACCGAGCAGCAGCATGATCAGCACATAGAAGGCCACCACCGCAGGTGAACGGAAGGCGTGGACGACGAGGCCGAAGACGTCGCGCTTATCCTCGCCGAAGCCGGGCCCAAACTTGATGGTGACGATGTGCACGACGAGGAAGATGCCAAGCAAGACACCGGTCCAGATCATGGTCTTGGAGGCGAGGCTGCGGCGACTGGTGTGACCCGCGTCGCGCTTGCTCTGGTAGCGCACCGGGCGCGCCCGGAGGTTTCGCAACACCATCAGCGTGGCGTTGATGCCATGGTACATGAAGCAGAGGGCAAGCCCCGCCTCGGCGGGATAGATGAGCCAGCTCTTGAGCAGACTCTCGCTGTAGCCGTTGAACTCGAGGCGGCTCTTGAAGAGCAGTAGGTTGCCCCCCAAATGGACGATCAGGAAGAGCAGCAGAAAGAAGCCCGTCAGGCCGTTGATCAGCTTACGGCCGATGGGCGAGCCCAGAAAGCGCAGAACTGCAACCACCTTTCTCTCCGTCGTGTGCTGTGAGCGTGCCAAAGTCTCGTTGGCAGGATTGCTGTTTCCCCATGTGGAGGCGCCGAGTCCGGCAGATTCAGCGTCACCTTGATGACAGCTCGCCCTGCGCTCCCTCGAGGAGTGACCTCAAACAGCCATGTCGCCTCGATTTAAGCGATGGGCCTGCGTTCTCTTCCTGCCTAGTCCTTTGTGCAGCACACGTCAAGACGAATTGCCACGGCCGCCTGCACTTCAGACCGTTCCGCCAAGAAAGTCAGGGTGTTATGGCCTGGGAGCTGGAGCCGTAGCAGCCCTCGCGATCTCCCGCAAGCAGCCTGAACTCTTGTGCTTTGCCCCCAACGATGGATACTGTTCGCGACGACTGGGCGGCGCACTGCCGCGAGTACCCCCGAGATGGCTGCATGTCGAGCAAACACAAGGCTTTTCGCTTCGATGATGGGCGCCTCATCGCGCTTGGACGCGAAGCCCGTCTGGAGCTCACCCCCTACACCAACGGCGTCATCCGGCTGAGCTATCATCGCCTGGGGCAGAGTTCGACGCGCCGCTCCTGGGTCATCGGCGAGTATCCTGAAACCGATGATATGATCGCCGCATACGAAGCCGAGCAAGGGGTCGAAATGCTCACACGCAGCCTCATCGTTGCGGTCGAGCGAGATACCCTCAAGGTGCAAGTCGGTGACCCCGAACGGAATCTTGTCATTGATGATGGCCCGGATGGGGGATGGGTCGACCTGGGTAGCGAGGGCGTCGCGCTGCGTCGTCGTATTCTACCAGGCGAGCGGTATTACGGTCTCGGGGAGAAGACGGGAGGGCTCAACAAGCTCGGACGGCGTTGGCGCATGCACAACCATGATGCTTTCGTGCGAGAGCACGGGGGCTATCCCCCCGGCGCTGATCCGTTGTACTGCAACATCCCGTTTTACATCGTCTTGAGAGCAGGGAGCGCGCACGGTATCTACGTCGACAGCGCCTATCCCCTCAACCTGGATCTCGGCGCCGAGCAGCCTGGCCGCAGCCTCATTCACAGTGAGGGCGGCGAGCTCGACACCTTCATCTTGCCTGGGCCCAGCATCGCAGAGGTGCTCGAGCGCTTCACCTCACTGACCGGACGCATGCCTCTGCCAGCGCGCTGGGCCTTGGGCTATCACCAATCTCGCTGGGGGTACGCCAACGCCGAAGCGCTCGAAGGTATCGCAGATGAGCTGCGCCAACGACAGCTCCACGGCGCTGCGCTGTGGCTCGATATCCAACACCAGCAAGGATTTCGCTCGTTCACCTGGGATGAAGAAACCTTCCCAGAACCGAAGGCGCTCATCGAGCGCCTCCGCAAACAGGGCTTCGAGCTGGTGCTCATCCAAGATGCGGGGATCAAGGCTGAGGAGCAGTGGGACGTCTACGAGAGTGGTGTCTGGGCGGACGCCTTTTTGCGGAAGCAGGATGGTGAGCTCTACCGAGAGAGAGGCTGGGCGGAGGAGTCGGTATACCCAGACTTCTCGCACCCCTCTGCCAGACAGTGGTGGAGCGAGCAGGTCGAGGCGATGGCGCGGCAAGGGGTGGGCGGCGTCTGGATCGACCTCAACGAGCCCACCGTGCTCCCTGCTTCGGGTGGCCCCGCGTCGCCTCCCGATGCGCTCCCGGTGCACGGCGACGGCGAGCCCACGCGAATGCATGAATTACACAACGTTTACGCGCTGTTGCAAGCAGAGGCAAGCTACGCTGGCATGCTCGCAGCCCAGCCCCAATGTCGGCCTTTCGTCCTGACTCGGGCCGGCTTTGCGGGCGTGCAACGCTTTGCCGCGCTCTGGACCGGCGATGTCAGCTCGACCTGGGCAGGTCTGCGCGAGACCTTGCCGATGCTGCTCGGTCTGGGGCTCTCCGGCGTTGCGTTCGTGGGCAGTGATGTCGGCGGCTTCTCCGGCTCACCGAGCCCCGAGCTCTATGCGCGTTGGATGGCGCTGGGCTGCGTGTCTCCTTTTTTCCGCTGCCACTACACCAAGGACGCGCCCGCGCAGGAACCATGGGCTTTCGGCGAAGAGATCGAGGCGATCTGTCGACGGCTCATCAACACTCGCCTCGAGCTGATGCCCTATCTCTACTCTGCCTTCGAGGAGAGCGCCCGAACCGGCAGGCCTGTGCTTCGCCCGATGATCTTCGAATTTCAAGGGGACGACCGCTTCCTCGACGTCGATGACCAAGCCATGCTGGGTGCTCACCTGCTCGTGGCCCCGGTTCTCGACCCAGGGATCAGCGCTCGCGAAGTGGTCTTGCCCCCAGGACTCTGGACCTATCTACCGACGGGGACACGCTATCAAGGGCCGGATCGAATCTTCGTCGACGCCGAGCTCGACACCCTCCCCCTCTTCGTCCGCGGTGGCACCGTGCTGCCCAGATGCACCGTGGATGCCGTGCTCGAATCGCGCTACCCCCTGTGTTCTCGCCTCGACGTCTATCCGGGCGACGTCGAGACCGTCTCCCATCTCTACGAGGATCGAGGAAACTCGTCCCCAGAGCTCGAACACTGCGAACACGCCCAACTGCGTTTCATCACCAGCAGCGACCAAGACACCTTGCGGCTCTGCGTCTGGCTCGAAACCCAAGGGAGCGCTCCGCACTTTTCTTTCGACCTCTACATCCACCAGCTACAAGAGCTGCCGGAAATCGTCGCCGTCAACGGCGTCGAATTGGAGGTGCGCCTCGAGCCTGAGGAGAGCGGCGAGCACTGGGCGTGGCTCGAGGAGCAGAGGGCGCTGCGGTTGCGCCTCGAACGCAGCCGCTCCTTCATCGTCGAGCTCGTCTTCGCCATGTCTTGAGCGCCGGCAACGCTCACCAATAACGGGGATTCCAAAGGGAACGGCCCTTTGCCCAAGTGATGCACATCACCTGCAAGTTCATGAATCAAAGGGCTCATTGCAGTACGAGTTGGACCTGCCCAGAACGGGGCTTTCTGTTGGCGGTGGCCTTGGAGTCTCACGCAAAGACGCAGGCGCAAAGAAAAGGTCAGTGCTGAGGGGAGACGCCATGGACAGCGCAACGCTCATCCTCTGATTGTATGCAGAATCCGGGGAGGGCGCACACGCAGGTGCGCCCCTACAAATCAATATTGCGCTTGCCTTTCAATCCCTTAGATCTGATGCGCATCACGTGGGCTTTGGCGGGGTGCGGGGCAGAGCCCCACATTTTTTGTGCATTGGGCGCTTGGCCTGTGTCCCCCACTTCTTGTCCATTGGGCACTTGGCCTGTGTTCCCCAGCTAGTAGGGGCGCAGCACCCCTGCGATGGCAAGGGCCACACCGCCGAGCGCGGATATCACCGCCACCACCAGCAGGATCTTCGAGGTCTTCAGCGCGCTGCCGACGAGCTCTTCGCGACTGCGTGTGGACACGATGAGCTTGCGCTCGGCGCTGCGCGCGGCCAGCGTCCCGGTCTTGTCGTTGACGGGACCGAGCACCGTGAGCTTTCGGTCCAACGGCAAGATGTGCTCCTCGTAGCGGTAGCCGATGGTGCGCCGTTGGCCAGCATGAGGCATGACGTTGAAGGTGAAGGAGCCAAAGCGGGCCTGGTTCTCGTTCGAGGGTTCGAAACGAGAGACGGTCTGCACCAGCTTGTCGAGCTCGGCGCGTTCGAGCTCCACGGCGATGGCACCGCTGGCGTCGCGAACCGAGAAGGCGCAGCTCTCCCGGTTCTCCGAGACGGTGTCGCTGCCCTTCTGCACGCTGGTGACGTCGCGCCCGTCTTGGCGGCGCGTCACGGTCTCTTCGTACTCGCGCACCACGCGGGTGTGATAATGCACACACGCTCGCTTGCCAAATGGAGATTCCAGAGGCGAAGCGCATTCCACGCTGCCGCTCAGCTCGCAGAGCTGTTCGAAGCTGCCCGGCCCCAGCTCGGCGGCGATTTCCGATTGAAGAGAGAGCAAATCTGCCGCCTGTGCGGGCTCGAGCAGCCGCAGCTCCCCTGCTTTCTGCTTCTGTTTGTTGGAGAAGAAGAAGAGCACGCCTGCCAACACGACCAGGACGATTCCTCCAATCAGCATCGCAACCTCCTGTTGTTCACTTCCCTCGTTCTCGCGTCTCTCGCCGCGCCCTCAGCACGATGTTACGAGCTCAGACGCTGACTCGACACTTGGAGCACGCGCTTTCACCACTCGTCGACTTCGGTGCCAGCCAATCCGGCGCTGCGCTCTCGCTTTTTCTTCTCCTCGGGCCTCTCATCCTCGGCCACGGTGGCGTGAGGCGGCAAGGCGAGGTGAGGACGCTGGTAGACAGCAACGCGCAGGTGCAGTGAGTCGAGCAGGAGTTTTCGGAACGGACCGAGCGGGTCGGTATAGACGCAAGCGCGGTACTCAATCATGAAGAACTGGGTGATTTCGGTGGGCCCATACTCCGGCAAGAAGCCCCGCTCATCCGCACGAAGAACTGCCTCGTGGAACACGGGCTGCTCTCCATCATAGGCATACTTGTGGAAGACCTCGTGTGCCGCAGGACCAGGCTTCATGTAGATTTCGAGCCAGTCCTTGGCGACGGCCTCCTCATAAGGCTGCGCAAAACCTCGGAACGCGAGCATATTGACCATCGTCCGCAAGGCGTTGCCGGGTGCGCGATAGCCTGCACGTTCGGAGAGGATCATCACATCGTAGCGAGGGGTCGGTTCGGCCATGGCATCATCCTGGACAAGAGAAGTTGGGGGAAGCGGGACAAGCGCCCAATCGACAAGAAGTTGGGGGAAGCGGGACAAGCGCCCAATCGACAAGAACTTGGGGGAAGCGGGACAAGCGCCCAATCGACAAGAACTTGGGGAAACAGGCCAAGCGCCCAATCAACAAAGAAGTGCCCAATCAACAAGAAGTGCGCACTGGTGCAGCCACCGCGTGCGCGCCACGAGCCCGACTAGGCTAAAGGTCGCTGTCGCCAAACGCAAGCCCTTGCGCTCCATGCTTGACGAAACACGTCGCAGCTCGGAGGAGGAGCCACGCTTGCTCACAGAGAGGCCCGACAGTGCACGGCTTTTCGAGAGAAGTTGATGAACGCTCGCAGCTCTGATAGTCATAGGATGTGGCGAGCGTGTGTCCTCCCGTGGCGGGAGCGCCAAGGTACCAACGACTTGCTTCGGCAACGCGAACAGAGAGCGGAGGGTTGAATCGTGAAATCCCAATGGTCCTACTTGATCTTGATTAGTGTGCTGGCGTTGGGGCTGGGCCTCCCTCTGGGTTGCGCCGATGACCCCGCGCCCATCAAGCCCGACACCTCCGATGGCACCGACAGCGACGTCGATCCCGACGGCCCGGACGGCGACGTCAATCCTGACGGTGACATCGACATCAGCGGTTGCGTCAGCCTCACCGACCCGGCTGGCGACGTCGACAATGACGGCGTCCCCAACATCAAGGAAGACAAGAACGCCGACTGCCAGTACAACCCAGAGCTCAACGAGACCGACTTCCAGAACGACGACACCGATGGTGATGGGCTCAAGGACGGCCAAGAGGACGTCAATGGCAACGGCATCTGGGACGCGGGAGAGAAGTGGGACCCCCGCAAGACCGACACCAACGGTGATGGCGTCGACGACTACACCGAATGGCTATCCGAGGGCGTCGTCTGCAACGACGAGATCTACGACCTCGTCAAGAACCAGCCCGCCCAGTTTGCCTTCTCCACGGTCGCCCTGCCCGAGGACTACGTGCTCACCCAGCACAGCGACGCCAAGGCCATGACCTTCACGAATGCCAACGACAAGGCCTACGGTCTGGTCATCGCCACCGTCGCCGGCTCCAGCAACCCTGGGCTCGAGAACAGCACCAACGTGCTCAAGGTCGCTCGCGGCGCCAACGGCTCCATCGGCGACGCCGACGACAACGTGCCCACCATCAGCTACTCCACCGAGTTCACCGCCCCCAGTAACAGCACCACCGAGTATCCCCTGATTACCCCCGTCAACGGCGTCCAGGTCAAGGCCATCTTCAGCTACGGCCCAGGGGAACCCAACAGCAACGTGAACAGCCGCAGCCCCGCCGAGCTGCGCGACCAGATCGCCTCCAGCATCTCGGGCAAGACGGTCAGCACCAGCGACACCGCGGAGCCCTGCTCCAAGATCACCGCCTACTGGCTCGCCCAGCTGCGCACCGATCCCTGGACCGTCGACCGCCCAGGCGGCACCCCGCAGCTCGTCACCACGGTCATCTTGACCTGCGACGAAAACCTGAGCAACGCCGAGCTCGGCTTCCTCTTCAGCGACGTGCTCTCCGGCACCCAGACCGCCCCGGGCAACTACTCGACCGATAAGAAGTATGCTGACTTCAAGTGCCAGACCATGCCCGCGCAAGCCTCCGGCGGCGAGGTCGATTTCCTCTGGGTCATCGACAACTCGGGCTCCATGGCCGACGAGCAGACCAGCGTCGCCAACACCGCCAGCAAGTTCATGGACAGCCTCATCACCGCGGGCGTGCAGTGGCGTATTGGCGTGACCACCACCGAAACCTACCTGCTCTGGAACGATCCCCCGGATCCCATCGCCCACGACAAGATCCTCGACAGCCCCACTGGTCTGCGCGGCGCTGGCTTCCTGCGCTACGACGAGAACGATGCTCGGCAGCTCTTCGAGCAGTACGTGCGCTTCGACCAGGGCTGCATCAAGACCGACGGCAGCGCGCCGCCCAACTCCAACGTCTGCGGCACCGGCCTCGAAGATGGTCTGGCCTCGGGCTACCTCGTCCTCGACGCCACCACCACCGACGTGCGCGACAGCTACAAGCGCCGTAACTCCGCCAAGGTCGTCGTCGTTTGGGTCAGCGACGAAGAAATCCAGCCCGTCAAGCTCGACGATCCCACCATCCCCATCACCCCAGAGGATCCACGCTGGCAGCCCATCATCGATGGCTACGTCGCCCAGTACCAGCGCCATGAGGCCCTCGGCTACGCCATCGTCGGCGACCAGCTCAAGGAGAAAGGCGGTATCTGCTCGCAGCTCGACAGCAGCCCCTCGGCCATCGAGGGCGCCCAGTACGGTCAGAGCTATCTGCAGGTCGCGAGCGCTCTCGACGGCGGCAGCGGCAGCATCTGCGCCCCCGATCTGCAGCCCACCATCGACGCCATGATCAAAGAGATCATCGGCGTCGCCTCTGTCTACGAGCTCGATGGCTACCCCATCGCCTCCTCCATCCGCGTCGCCATCGACGGCGAGATCAAAGAGCGCAGCAACACCAAGGGCTGGGACTACGATCCCAAGAACAACACCATCACCTTCTACGGCACCCCCTTCACCGAGGCCTCCACCATCGTCGTCAGCTACCTGATGTGGGGTGAGCTCGACGCAGGTTAGCACCTCCTCGCCCGCCGAACGGGCGCGATTCATCGCGCCCACCCTCTTGCGCTCACTCCAGCTCCTCCCCGCCTGCGGGGCTACCCGCTTCGAGCTCATTCGAGCGACGCAATCAAAAGTGAGCGAAGGGCACGCATCCTCTCGACATTCCGGAGGAATTGTCGCTGTCGAGAGGTCGGTACCCGAGAGCGAGCGAATGCAATCGAAAGTAAGCGAAGGGCACGCATCCTCTCGACACTCCCGAGGAACTCGGAGCCAAGAGGCGGAGAGTCGCTGCGAAGCAAGCCCGAAGGGTGCCCGCCAAGGAAGGCGGGCGACAATTGTCGCTGTCCAGAGGTCGCTGCCCGAGAGCGAACGAATGCGAGCGGGTCCGAGCACGCAAGCCCCCACAACACCTTTGCCCACCCGAGCTGCCTGAGCTATGCTCGCGCGGCGCAGCGTCTCTGCGCAGACCTCTCAACCGCGCAAGCCCGGCAGGAGTGAGTTCGTG
>JAVFAO010000269.1:0-9709 GCA_034002465.1 Myxococcota bacterium | reverse complement strand
GCCTACTTCCAGTGGGTCGAGGGCGGTGAGCATCGGGTGGCGAGGTTCCGCTTCGACTGGAAACATCAGAAGCTCGAGCCTCGAGGTCTGCTCGCCATCGATCTCATGGCAGAGGGCGAGGATCGCGCCTCTGAAACCCCTGTCGACATCTGGCCCGTCACCTATGAGCGCAACCTCAGCATCCCGCGCAGTGAACGCTGGAAAGGGCAGAGCAAAGACACCTGCAAACAGGCCGCAGCAAAACCGTACTGTGACGCCTTCGCGATGGTCCTCGAACAGGAGGACTTCATCGTCGCCGTGCAGTGGCTGCTCACCAGCGACAAGACGGCAGTGCAAGAGTTCCGGGCCTGCGTCGATCGAAAAGACTGTAAGTGGTCGACCAAGCCCGATGAGTCCAACCCCGACCCAGAGAAGCCAGAGCTCTTCAATATCGAATACGAATACATCATCCACGGCGAGAAGAAGAAGATCGGCTTCAAGGTCAACCCCAACAAGAATGACATCACGCCAAGCGACGAAATCAGCCGCTGGGCCTTCTGGTCTGTCACGCCCCGAACCTGACGCGACGCTCCCTCGAGAACGCGAGAACAGCAATGCCCGCCGACGTTTCGAGTGCGCTGCGCACCCTCAACAGTGGCCCCGTCCCCAAGCTGCCTCCTCTGGCTCATCCCCACTATGACACCCACTGGTGCGGTGAACAGGTGAGCAACGAGACCGCCATCTTCGTCTTCGCCGACGTCTTCGAGGAGCTCTGCTATCGCGCGACCCACGATCAGGGCTGCGCTGCTGGGCTGCTCACTGGAGCCTGGTGCCTGGGACCCTTCGGCCCCTACCTCGAGCTCGATGCCTTCTGTAACTTCGATCCCATTCAAGGCGAGCTCGCGCTGGTCAACTACCTTCGCGCACAGCGAGAGCGCATCCTCGACGCCCAAGACGGCTTGGTCTTGGGCGTCGCTTTGTCTCGAAGCGGCAGCGGCGGAAAACTCGGACCTGATGAGCTCATTGCCCTCAACAGCTTCTTTGCACGCCCCTGCTATTGCGCCCTCATCCTCGATGGGCCCGCCGACCGCGCCGCCTGGTATCACTACCAAGAGCGCAGCCAGTGGACCAACGTGGGCTGCTATCTCGTCGACGAACACGCCGCAATGGTGTAATCCTTCAGCGTCGCGCCCGACGCTGCGACGTGCAGACCAGAGAGCGCCGAGTTGCTCGCCAATCGCGTGAGAACACTGAATAAACAGTGAACTCGTCGAGAAGAACTTGAGGGGACAGGCCAAGCGCCCAATCAACAAGAAGTCGCAGCCAGGAGGCGGAGACTCGCTGCGAAGCAGCCCGAAGGGTGCGTGCCACGGATGGCACGCAACAAGTTGGGCACAGGCCAAGCGCCCAATCCACAAGAATCCAAGGGAAACCTCATCCCTGATCGCTTCAGGAGCACGAGCACCAAATGACCGAAATCGTCGAAGTCACAGGAAGAGAAATTCTTGACTCCCGCGGCAATCCGACCGTCGAGGTCGAGGTTGGTCTGTCGAGCGGGATCACAGGACGCGCTGCCGTCCCCAGCGGCGCCTCCACTGGCGAGCACGAAGCCATCGAGCTGCGTGACAACGACCCCAAGCGCTTCAAAGGGAAAGGTGTCCAAAAGGCCGTCAACAACGTGCGTGAGGTCATAGGAACCGAGATCCTCGGTCTCGACGCCATGGATCAAGCCTTCGTCGAACAAACCATGCGGCAACTCGACGACACCCACAACAAGGCCATGCTCGGCGCCAACGCCATCCTCGGTGTGTCCATGGCCTGCGCCGTCGCCGTCGCTGAGACGCTGCAAATGCCCCTCTACCGCTACCTCGGAGGCGTCAACGCCCGCACCCTGCCCGTCCCCATCTTCAATATTCTCAACGGTGGTGCCCACGCCGACAACAACCTCGATATCCAAGAGTTCATGATCGCTCCCGTGGGCATGCAGTCCTTCAGCGATGCCGTGCGCTGCGGGGCCGAAATCTTCCACACCCTCAAGGGCGTGCTCAAAGAGCGGAAGATGATCACCGCCGTCGGCGACGAAGGTGGCTTCGCCCCCAACGTCAATGGCACCCACGAAGCCATTCAGGTCATCCTCTTCGCCATCGAGAAGGCCGGCTACAAGGCAGGAGAGGAGGTCTACCTCGCCCTCGACTGCGCGGCCAGCGAGTTCTACGACAAGCAGGCCCAACTCTACCGAATGCCCGGTGAGGGGCGCGATTTCTCCGCCGCTGAGCTCGTCGACTTCTATGCTGAGCTCGTGGCCAAGTACCCCATCATCTCCATCGAAGACCCTATGGACCAAGACGACTGGGATGGCTGGATCGCCATGACCAAGCGCGTCGGACACAAAATCCGAATCGTCGGCGACGATCTCTTCGTCACCAACGTCGAGCGATTGCAGATGGGCATCGAGCGCGGAGCCGCCAACGCCATCCTCATCAAGCTCAACCAGATTGGTAGCCTCACCGAAACCCTCGAGACCATCGCGCTCGCTCATCAGTCGGGCTACGCAACCATCATCAGCCATCGCTCCGGTGAGACCGAAGATACCTTCATCGCCGACCTCTCCGTTGCCGCTGGCAGCGATATGATCAAAACCGGAAGCCTCTGCCGCTCCGAACGCATCGCCAAGTTCAACCAGCTCATGCGCATCGAAGAGGAGCTCGGGCCCTCGGCGCTCTATCGCGGAGAGGGTGTGCTGCTCGCCTAGGTGGTCGGTTTTATTGGGAAATGAAATGAGAATGTGGGGCTCTGCCCCACACCCCGCCAAAGCCTACGTGCTGCGCATCACATGTAAGCAGCTGAAAGGCATGCGCAATCGTGACAAGTAGGGACGCGCCTGCTCTCCCCGGATTCTGCATACACTCAGGACAGGTTGTTGCGCCGTCCATGGCGTCTCCTCTTCATCTCTGACCTTTTCTTTGCGCCTCTGCGTCTCTGCGTGAGACTCCAAGGCTATCGTCAACAGAAAGCTCCGCTCTCGGCAAGTGCACTTCGCGCTGCAATTACTCTTTCGATTCATGAACTTGCTGGTGATTCGCCTCACGTGGGCAAAGGGCGGCACCCTTTGAAATCCCTTCGATTTGAGGTTGCTGGCCCGCGGCTAGGCGCCCTGGTACTGCCGCATCAAGCTCAGCACCGGCGTCCCGTACTTCTTGACGAAGCCTGCGCCTACCCCGCTGACCGCGTGAAGCTCGTCTGCGTTGGCCGGGTGAGCGGCTGCGATGGCCTCCAGCATTCGATCGGTCATGATCCGAAACGCTGGCACCTTTCGCTTGCGCGCTTCCTCCAGACGCCAGCTCTTGAGCAGCGACACCAGCGCCAGCGGCGCTTCGACCGCTTGCGCTGGCGCTGACTTGGCCGCCGTCGATTTGCTGCGCCGCGTACTCTTCTTGGCGCTCGTCTTGACCGCGGGAAGCCGCACCTCGGCAGCCAAACTCGCCGCCTGCCCTGCCCGCAACCGCAGCTGCGGGCTCAAGCTCAGGCGGCGGAAACTGATGCTCTGTCCGTCCTTGACGAACTCGTCTTCACGTTGGGTGAGCAGTTTGGCACGAAGCATCGCGTCGAGCAGATGCTCGAAGTCGCGTCGCGCGAGCAGCCCCTCGAGGCTCGCTTTGAAGAGCTGCCCTGCAGTGCACTCGCCTCGCTCGCGCAACACCTCGAGGATGGTACCGATGCGAGCGCTCTCTTTGGCGTCGGGCGGGCGAGTGGCGGCGAGGCAGTCCTGTGTTGCGCAGAAATCGCAACGACCACAGGGCTCTCCCGCGTCGAGCTGATCGCCGAAGTGCTTGACCAAGGCCGTCATTCTGCAGTCAGTGCCGCCGGCCAAGCGCCACATCCTCTCGAGTTGGCCGAAGCGGTGCTCCCGTTGGGCCTCATAGCTCGCACGCCAAGCCGTGGACCCCCGCGTCATGCGCTGCTCGTCATCGATGAGGACACCACCATGAACCCACAGCTTGTCCAGCGCGGACTCGAAGCGCTCCGCATCGAGGCGAAGCTTGCCGAGCAAATCGTCTGCGCCTACGGGCCGCTGGTTGAGCGCGGTGTAGACTTTCTCGAGCACTTCCGCAGGGGGGTATGAGCGTTCAATGAGAAAGTTCTGAGTGTGTCGGTCTGCGTAGGAATACAGCAAAATGGCCCTGGATGGCAGACCGTCTCGGCCAGCGCGCCCAATCTCCTGGTAGTAGGCCTCGACGCTCGATGGGAGTGCAGTGTGGACGATGCTGCGGATGTTGGACTTGTCGATGCCCATGCCAAAGGCAACGGTAGCGACCATGACGTCGATTTCCCCATCGAGGAAGGCGCGCTGGCAGGACTCCCGCTGCTGTGTGCTCATCCCAGCGTGGTAGGCGCGGGCGTGCAAAGCGGAGAGCGCCTCGGCGTAGCTCTCGGCGTCGCGTCGGGTAGGGGTGTAGACAATCGCCGGGCGCCGTGCCGGGTCGAGCAGCGCCTGGCGCGTCCAGTCCGTGCGCTGCCCTGGTGACATCTCCACCATCTCGATGGCCAAGTTGTCGCGCCGAAAGCCCAGGATGAAGCGACGCGCAGAAGGCAAGCCAAGCTGGACGAGGATGTCTTGTTGGACGTCAGGGGTGGCGGTGGCGGTGAGCGCCAGCACCGGCACCGAGAGCTGACCGAGGCGCTCGCGCAGCAGCCTGTAGTCAGGACGAAAATCATGCCCCCACATCGAGATGCAGTGCGCCTCGTCGACGGCGACCAGGGACAGCGGGCCGCGTCTCAAGAACTCGGGAAAGCCTCTCACGCCCAGACGCTCCGGGGCGATGAAGAGGAATTCGAGTTCGCCTCGCTGGTAGCGTTCACAAACCGCGCGGGACTCTAATTGTGTGCGCCCAGAATGTATTCTCTCGGCTCGAAATCCCTGAGATTGCAGGCCAACGACCTGGTCCTCCATCAGCGCGATGAGCGGGCTGATGATCAGGGTGCATCCACCCAGCAACAGGCCCGAGAGCTGATAGAGCAGCGATTTCCCAGCACCCGTGGGCATCACCACCAAGGCACTCTGGCCCTCGGCGACCCAAGCGCAGATCTCCTGCTGATGGGGGCGAAACGCCTGCAAGCCGAAGCGCTGCTTCAGGAGCTGTTGCATCGTTGCCGGGCTCTTGCTCGAGCTGCGAGGGAGCGGGCTGTCGGCGCCGAGAAGAGGCTGGGATTTTTTGTCGATTGGGCGCTTGGCCTGTTCCCCCAAGTCTTTGTTGATTGGGCGCTTGGCCTGTTCCCCCAAGTCTTTGTCGATTGGGCGCTTGGCCTGTTCCCCCAAGTCTTTGTCGATTGGGCGCTTGGCCTGTTCCCCCAGCGTATTTGGGGCCGGCGCTTGGTGCTGGCGGGTTCGGGTCGACGCCTCTGCGCGCAAGGCGGCAGAGAGCGGCCCCGCGGCCCGGTGCTTGGGGGATCTGCTGCCTGGCGCGCCTCTCGCTGAGTCCTCGCCTGTCTTCGCCTTGCTGCTGAGGCCATCTGGGCTGTCAAGACTGCTGCTTTCCCCATGCTCCGTAGCGCTCTTGGCCCGACGACTGGCCTTTGGAGCGCTCGATGAAGCGGGTGGGGGCGGTGGCGCAACAGCCAGTGGGCTGGTGCTCGGGGCTCGGACTCGGCCAGCAAGCACCCGCGACACGTAGTCCGCGATGTCCTGCATGAAGCGCTCGAGGCTCTCGCGACCAGAGGCGATGGCTTCGAGACGATCCTCCCAGCGCGCGGTCATCAGCGGGCTCTTCACCTCTTCGTGCACGGTATCGATGAGTTGCTCGCCTCTGTCGGTCGAATAGACGGCCTTGCCCCGTCGCTCGATGTAGCCACGTGAGAGCAGCGTCTCGATGATGGCGGCGCGCGTTGCGGGAGTGCCCAGCCCACTCTGCCGCATGACCTCGCTCAGCTCGCTCTCGTCGAGGTGGCGACCCGCGCTCTCCATGGCGGTCAACAACGAGGCGTCATCCAAGGGGGGCGGCGCTTTGGTCTTCTTGTTGAGGATGCGGACCTGCTCCACCGTGGCCGGGAGCCCCACCCGAAGGCCAGCAGGCAAGGCCGCTTCGTCGTCGTCCTTGCCCTTGCCCTGTTTGGGCTTCTGCGCTTCGACAGCTTTCCAGCCGAGCTGCAGGATGGTGGTGCCTGAGCTCTTGAAGCGATCCAAGGTGGGCGTGGCTACCGCTTCTGTGCTTTTGTCGTTGCGAATCGAGCGAACCGCAGTGATGACCCGGCTCGTCGCGGTGATGTGCTCGTCGTACCACGCGGCGAGCAAGCGACGACAGATCATGTCGTAGAGGCGTTGCTCATCGGGGTCGAGCGAGCGCAGCGGTGCGTCCGTTGGGATGATCGCGTGGTGCTCGCCGACGCGGCTGTCGTCAACGAAGCGACGCCCCAGTTGGCGCTCTCGATGGGCGTCCAGGAAGAGCTCGCGGTAGTGCGCTTCGAGCGTATTCAGGACGCTCGGCAGGGTCTGGGCCACAGTGGTCGAAATGTGGCGGCTGTCGGTGCGTGGGTAGCTGATGAGCTTGTGGCTCTCGTAGAGGCTCTGCGCCAGAGAGGCGGTGCGTTGTGCGCTGAACCCGTAGAGTCGGTGGGCATGTCGCTGCAGCTCGGTGAGGTCGTAGAGCAGCGGCGGTGGATAGCGTCGCTGCTCGTGTTCGACGTTCTCGATCGTGGCCTTTCCTCTGCGAACGCGCGCGGCAATGGTCTCTGCCGAGTCTGCAGGCGCACCCTCTGGGAGGCTGGGCGTGTCGGCTTTGGGCTCGGCAGGTGGAAGGCGAGTGGAGTTGTCGCGTCGCGGATCGAACCAGGTGCCGAGGTAGTCTTGTCCGTCTGCCTTGAAGTTGGCTTGGAGCTCGCGGTAGGGGGTGGGGACGAAGTCGCGAATGGCGCGACTTCGCTCGACAATCATTGCCAGGGTTGGGGTTTGGACGCGCCCCACCGAGAGCACCTCGCTGTCGGCTTGGCTCTGGCTCAGCGTATAGAAGCGGGAGAGGTTCATGCCCACGAGCCAGTCTGCGCGGCTTCGGGCGCGAGCGGCATCTGCGAGGGCGTCGAGCTCGTGTCGAGGCCGGAGATGCTCGAAGCCCGCTTTGATGGCGTCTGGGGTGAGTGACGAAATCCAGAGCCGCTGTACGGCTTTGGTCGAGCCCGCCCGCTCGTAGATGTAGCGGAAGATGAGCTCGCCTTCGCGCCCTGCGTCAGTGGCGCAGACCACGCGCTCGATGCGCTCGCTGCAGAGGATGCGGCGCAGCACCTCGAACTGGCTAGCCGCGTCCTTGGGGATGACCAACGGCCATTCGCTGGGCAGTATGGGCAGCCTGTCGAGCCGCCAGGCCTTCCACTGTGGGTCGATTTCGTGAGGCTGGGCCAGAGTGACCAGATGACCGACGGCCCAGCTCACGACCCAGCCGTTGCCGTGCAGGTAGCCCTTGGCCTGCTGCGTCGCCCCGAGCACTCGGGCAATGTCGCGGGCGACGGAGGGTTTCTCGGCGATGACGGCGTTGGGCATGGACGAACCTGTTCGAATCACGCGGCGCGCCTCTTCGGCGCGCCATCACTCTTGTTCGCTCGGGTACTCGATGATGCACGGGGATGGAGAGCCCTTGGCTCGCTTTCGAGTGCTTTCAGTCGTATTTTCGCAGCACGAGCTGCTCGTGCAGATCGATGCCCTTGGCGTTGAGGCGCACCGAGGTGATTGCCCCATCCTCGCCGAGGCTGAGCTGCAAATATCCGAACTCGCTGAGGTATTGAAGATCGGGCAGGAGCTTTCGCTGGGCCAAGTGGGGCTGCAGTTTGTCTTCGAGGGTGGCCACTGGCATCTCTTCGAAGCCGTTCTCACGCCAGTGCTGGTAGAGCACGCCAAAGAGGTTATAGCGCAGCGACCAATCGAAGCTGGGCTTCTTGGGCAGGTTGAAGAGCGGTCCGGAGATGCGGAAGACCTGTCGTCCTGCAATCGGGTTGATGAGCGCGGCGAGCGCGATGTAAATGGCGATTCCACCAAGGAAAATGGTCATTGCGACGATGGGGTAGTCGAGCGCCGTGGTGCCACTCAGCGCCTTGATGATCTTGGCGACGAAGAGCAGGTCGATATCGATGAGGAACCAGAAGAGCAGCTTGGAGAAGAAGCCGAAGCCAAAGGTGAGGGGCACGAGGATGATGAGCAGGGTGACCTCGACGGCGAGCTTGATGTGGTGGTCTGGTACGACGCCGGTGGCGTAGGCGTGCAGCTCCCAGGCGTTCATGGCCCACTGGAAGGCGAAGAGGGTAAAGATCACACCGCCGAAGGTGTTGCGGTTGCGCATCTCCATGAGCCCGGTGAAGAGCTGCCCGAAGCCACCAAAGAGCAAGCAGATGGTGGAGGCTGTGAGCAGTCCTCCTGGGGTGAGGCCATAGCCGAGGGCAATGGGGACCAAACTTGCGCATCCCACGGCGAGACCAAGCAAACCCAGGGGGGCTGGGTTGCCGAAGCTTTCTGTGTGCGGTGTGCTGATGTTGACCTTGGATACCATACGACCTCCTCAGGGAGAACTGGGCGAACCCCGCGCAGAATGGCCAATAGCGCCGACTGATGCAAGGGCCGATGAGGGGGAATGCGACAGGACGGACAAGAACCGACCTTTCGAGACGAGACTGGAGCGTGCCTTCTGGCTGCGCGTTCCGAAGCTGTCGTGGATAGTGATCGCTCTGAAGACCGGAAAACCGCACCCCCGCATTCGAATTTTTTGAAGATTGGGCGCTTGGCCTGTTCCCTCTCC
The DNA here is from genome assembly GCA_034002465.1 of Myxococcota bacterium. Lineage (GTDB taxonomy): Bacteria > Myxococcota_A > Bradymonadia > UBA4248 > JAVFAO01 > JAVFAO01. Next base: position 956 of record JAVFAO010000269.1, on the reverse strand, counting down.
TTTTTGAAGATTGGGCGCTTGGCCTGTTCCCCCACCTTTTTTGTAGATTGGGCGCTTGGCCTGCCAGGTTTGTGATTCCTGTTTTGGTTCAGGTTGTTGGGCTGCGTTGCCTGGCTACGAGTTCTCGAGATTGGAGACCTGATAGAGGGCCAGGGCGTCCATGGTCAATCCGACCCCCCAGTGAAGCAGGGTGCCGAGGTAGACCGAGCCCGTGCGCAGCGCCAAGAAACCAAGCAAGAGCCCAGCGCCAATGGCTCCGATGGTCTCGGGCAGGGGCTTGCCAAAGTGGATCAGGCAGTACGGGATGGTCATGATGAGCAGGGCGTAGTACCCGAAGCGCTTGTAGAGCCCAAAGGTCATGAAGCCGCGGAAGAAGAACTCGAGTGAGAAGAACTGAATCCCGTAGCAGATTTCGAACCAGACGAAGTGCCAAGTGCCGTTCACTGCACCTTTGTAAAATGGATACTTCAGTTGGAAGGCCTCAGTGGTCGAGACCGCGTACAAGACGGGCAGCATGAGCATGAAGAGCAGCAAATACAAGGGCGTGTGCTTGAGCATCCCTCGCAGCCGCAGCCCAAAGTCCAAAGGGTTCTCTCGAAGGAGGAAGAGAATCAGGAGGATGGGCACGAGGACGCGAATGAGCAGCCCTGCCACCGCCCAGTAGCTATAGCCAAGCAGCGGATACCATTCTGCGTCGAGACCATCGAGGTGGCCCGATTCGAGCAGCGGGAGAAAAAAGTGCTCGTCGAAGTAGTAGGCTTTGCCATAGTAGTGGTAGACCACGAGCAGCGCTGCGGCGCCAATCAAGACCACCGACTCTCGCAGCGCAAGCCGAGGTGCCTGGCCTCCAGAGCTTTGCTGATGCAAATGCAACACCTCGACACGAAAGGTGCGCACGCGGTTCAAGCCATAGGACACGATGCTCAGCAAGACGCTTGCCCTGACTCTCTCGGAAA
>JAVFAO010000268.1:0-9717 GCA_034002465.1 Myxococcota bacterium | reverse complement strand
AACCTCGACAACAAGGCGCTGCCTGGCGTGAAGATCAACGTCATCATGGGGCGCCACGCAGGGTTCCTGACCGCCGCTTCAGTGCTCGCGCGCCAACATGAGGGCGACGGTCCCCACCTCATCTACGTCCCCGAAGCGGCCTTCGACATCGAGCAGTTCCTCACCGACGTCGAGCGCGTGCGCAGCAAGTACGGCCGCTGCCTGGTCGCCGTCTCCGAAGGCATCCACGACGCAGATGGCACGCCCATCGCCGCCAAACTGGCCCAGTCCGTCGAAAAGGACTCCCACGGCAACGTGCAGCTCTCTGGCAGCGGCGCCCTCGGTGACTTCCTCTCCAACTTGGTCAAGACCAAGCTCGGCGTGAAGCGCGTCCGTGCAGACACCTTCGGCTACCTGCAACGCAGCATGGCTGGCGTGTACAGCGCTGTCGACGCCGCAGAAGCCCGCGCAGCAGGCCGAAAAGCCGCAGAAGTGGCCATCCTCGGTGACTTCGACGGCTCGATCGCCATCAACCGAGTCAGCAACGATCCCTACGAGGTCGAGTTCAACATGGTCGCCCTCGAAGAGGTTGCTGCCAAGACGCGCCACCTCCCTCAGGAATACATCATCGGCGGCAACGACATCGATCGCAGCTTCCGTGACTACCTCGCCCCTATCGTTGGAGAGCTCCCGGTTATCGAGCAGATCTAACGGGGTTGGGGATCGCTCGGGACCTCATCTGCTCGGTCTCGTGGCATGAGACGGCGAGGGGATGATCCTAGTTGTCCATGTCGTTGTAGTATACAAACAGGCGGGCCTCGGTATGCCTTCGAGGCCCCCACTGTTTACATCCTGATGTCAACCCACGGGGGCCGGGACGGCGCGTTCAAGAGGGCATCAGCGCAGATCTCCGCGGGGCGTGCGATATCCTAGGCGTCTCGCCTCTTTGTGGTGGCGTTGCGCCTTGCGCGAGCGGCGTAGGTTGCGTACAAGGGCGCCGAGCGTGGCTCGTATCCACGGTACCAGGAGGGAGAAGTGAAACCCGAGGTAGGGGACGACATCGAAGCCATCTGTGGCAAATGTGGCGACGTGTGGCACGTGGTCTTCGCCAAAGTTGGCGATAAGATAGCCAAAGTGCAGTGTCGCCAGTGTCAGGGGTACCACAAGTATCGACCACCGGAGGGCAAACCGCGTGTGGACGGCTCCGCACCCAGCAAGCCCCCTCGCGAACGCAGTGCCCCCATCCGTCTGGGCGAGAAGCCCGCACCACGCCGTCGGGTCGATGAGCCCAAGGTCGCACCGAACCTCGACAAAGAGGTCCAGCCCTACCTGATGACCAGCACCTTCGAAGTGGGCGACCGCATCCAGCACAAGAGTTTCGGGCAGGGCGTGGTCGAGGAGCTGACGGGTGAGAATCGCATCAGCGTGTTTTTTGCCGAAGGGCGCAAGGTCCTGGTGCATCGCAAGCGCTGAGCGCCACTTTCCTTCAGTCGGGGTTGGCCACCTCTCGACGGATGCAAATTCCTGCGGGATTTCGAGAGGATGGAGGCCTACCGCAAGCGGCTTTGATCCTTGATGGCGTCGAGCAGCGTGGAGCCGATACACGGCACATCTACGCCATTGCCCGCCTCAGTGTCGATCACCGAGACCTGACGCGCGACGGTGTCCTCTTCGCGTTGTTGTTGCTTGGGCGCCTGGCCTGTTTCCCCACCTTTTGCCGACTTCGGGCTGGTGACCAGAGCTTGCTCTGGGCACAAGTAGGCAGGTGTGCCTTCGAGAACGCGCAGCGGCGAAACCGTGTTCTGCTCCCAAGCCCGAACCTTGACCAAGCCGAAATCGAGCACCCTGGCTGTCCTTTGCTTTTGCGCGCGGGAAACAGCGCGCATCGACCGAGCTTCCCGAGCTTCCCGCAGGCCGATTGACACAGGATTCGCAGCTTTTTATAGTGAACGATCTCGGAGCCTGCCGACAGGTTGCCGTTTCGTTTTGGGCATTCTCGCGCTCGGAGGAGCAGATGAGAGTTGAGCATTGGCAAACACGAGCCTTCGCGGTGGTTGCGTTGGCTGTCCTGGTCACCCTCAGCGTGGGATGCGATGAGACCAGCAGCCAGTATACCGAAGGCGAGAATGGGAAGATGTCGGTGACCCCCACCTCCATCATCTTCCCGCAGATCGCCATCGACGAGGTCGAGTCACGGATCATCCGGATCCGAAACGTCGGCACCGGAACGCTTCGCATCCCCTTCAATGGAGGGTACACGCTCAGCCCCGCCGACCAGCCCTTTCTCTTCACCTATATGCAGGTGAACGGGCAGGACACAGAGACCCTCGAGGCCGGGGCCGAAGCCGAGTTGGTCGTGACCTACCGCGCCGCCGACGACCAGATGCACTACGCAGAACTGCACATTGAGGCGACGAATTCCGACAAGGCAACCATTACGCTGAGCACGGTCACGCCCACGCCGCAGATTCAGGTCGACCCAAACCCGATCCTCTTCTCGCGGGTCCGCCCCAACACCAGTACCCAGCTCGAGGCCACGGTCTCCAATGTGGGTACCGCGCCGCTGAGCATCAAGAAAATCACCTTCGCTGCCGGTAACACGACCGACTTCACCATCCTCAGCCAGCTGCCTGCCACGCCGCTCAGCCTCGCCCCAGACGAATCCTTCCCCATCCTGCTGGGCTACACCCCCACTGGAGACGTCAATCTCGTCGACGTCTCCCACTTGCTCTTCGACAGCAATTCTGGCGCCACCGATCACCGTCTGGATGTCGAGATCAAGGGGACCATCTCTAGCCCTCGCATCGAGATCGCACCCGCCTCTCTGGACTTCGGAGCGGCCGAGACGGGGGAGATTGTCAAACGAAGCCTGTCCATCGAAAACATTGGTGAGGAACCCCTCGAGGTCAGTCAGGTCTACCTCGATCTGAGCAGCTCTAAGGACTTCAGCTACAACGACGTGGATAGTTTTACCCTACAACCCGACGAAATCCGCGGCGTCGACGTGTTCTACCAAGCCAGCGGCCAAGGCGTCGATTCGGGCTATCTGGTCTTCGAGAGCAACGATCCCATCTCTCCCGCCGTCTCCATCAGCTTGCTCGGTATGTGGGCCGGCCCGGATATGGACGTGCGCCCCACCCAGCTCGACTTCGGCCAGGTGGCCATCAACGTCAGCAAGTCCCTCTCATTCGAAATCTACAATGTTGGAGTCCGCGACCTCACCATCCACGAAATCCCACAGCTCAATGGTCCCACCGATGGCAGCTTGACGCTGCAGGTCGAAGGCGGGCTCGGCTTCCCGCTCACCATCCCAGGAAACTCGAAGAAGAAGGTCTCCCTGCTCTTCTCCCCCAAATCCGAATTCCCCTCCACCGTCGTCACGTTCGAGGTCCGCTCCAACGACCCCGTCGAGCCCAACGTCCGCGTCAGCGCTCGGATGGAGGGCGTGGGCGCAGGCTTCTGTGAGGTCGAGCTCGTGCCGGTCACCCTCAACTTCGGACTTGTCCCCGGCGGCTACGACAAGCAGCTCCCCATCATGGTCCGCAACAAGGGCGCCGCCCCCTGCCAGGTCCAAGCCGTCACTTTGCGCACCGACATGACCAGCATGTTCTACGGCAACCCCTTCAGCTTCGTCGTCCCCTTCACGCCCTTCGAGGTCGGGCCCGGTGAGAGCCACCTGCTCGAGTTCAACTACCGTCCGCTCTCGGGCAGCGAAATCGATACCTTCGGCTCGCAAGCCATCTTCGTCGTCAACGACCCCCTCAACGGCCTCAACAACATCGCTTGCGCCAGCGCCCCAACGGGTCTGCCGGGCATGGGTGGCTGCAGCTTCGGCTTCGGGCTCCCCGGCAACTGCTGGGCATGCCTCACCGGAAAAACGGGCGATCCCGCCCTCGCGATGGTCCCCTCCATCATCGATTTCGGCCTGGTTACGCTGGGTTGTAACAGTCAGACCATTCGCGCCCGCATCTACAACAAAGGCACCGCGCCCACCAACCTCATCAGCGTCGAGCTCGACGCCACCTGCGCTGCCAACTTCTCCCTCCAGGGCGTACCCCCCATGCCCTATTCACTGGCCGCTGGCACCTTCGAAGAGGTCGAGCTCATCTTCACCCCAGTCAACACCACCCCCGAATCCTGTCGGCTCATCGTCAAGGGGGACACAGAGACACTCACCGTCCCGGTCAAAGGCACCGGCACCACCGATGAGAACGTGGTCGACAACTTCCGTCAGGTCTCCGGTCGCAAAGTCGATGTGCTCTTCGTCGTCGACAACTCCGGCTCCATGGGTGACGACCAGCAAAACCTCGCTGACAACTTCACCTCCTTCATCGGAGAGGCCCTCACTTGGGGCGTCGACTTCCAGATCGGTGTGACCACCACCGACGACGCACACGAAGGCAAACTCCAGGCACAAGGCTCCTATCCCCGCATCATTGCTAGCTCCGAAATGACCGCAGCACAGGTCGAGGCGGCCTTCAAAGGCAACATCAAGGTCGGTGACAGCGGCTCCGCTACCGAGCGCGGTCTCAAAGCCGCAGAGCTTGCCCTCACCAATCCCAACGTCACCTCCAACGTCCCTGGTGACTGTCCCGGAAGCCCTGGATACAGCGACGAATGCAGCACGCCCTACAGCTGCGACACCCACGACCAGAGCTGCGGTGGCTACAACGCCGGCTTCTTGCGCGACGACGCCTCACTCGAAATCATCTTCGTCACCGACGAGCAAGATCAGTCGCCAGCCGTGCTCGACTACTACGTCGACACCTTCAAGAACATCAAAGGCTATCAAAACTCCTCCATGATGCACGCCCACGCCATCGTCGGCTATCAAGACACCAATGGCCAGTGCAGCATGAGCGGTTTCGAGCGCTACACCGACGTCGCCGACCAGACCAACGGAGAGGTCGCCTCACTCTGTGGGGACTTTGCAAACAGCCTCAGCGTGGTCGGGAGCAACGCCTTCGGTCTCAGGCAACAGTTCTTCCTCAGCCGCGTCCCTGTGCAAGCCACCATCAAGGTCAGCATCAACGGCGTCGAGCAGAGCAGCGGCTGGGTCTTCGATCCCGCCTCGAACTCCATCGTCTTCGACGACGCCAGCGTGCCTCCCAACAACGCCAACCTCGTCATCAACTACAAAGCCGCCTGCTTCTGATAGCATCGCGCTCGGGCCTGGCGACGACCTCTGCGAAGGACACGCATCCCTTCGCTGTAATTCAGGATTTTTCGTTGGCGCGGGTGCAGCCAAAGCCCAGCCTTCGCCAAGCGAAAAGTACAGGACCGTCAACATGGCGCCCAACACTCTTTGCCAAGTCAGCCCTGAATCTGATGGAAAAAGCGCAAGAACACAGGGGAAACAGCGATCCCTCCTACAAGAAGTCGCAGCCACGTGGCGGAGACTCGCTGCGAAGGCAGCCCGAAGGGTGCGTGCCAGGGATGGCACGCAACAACTGTCGCCATGCATCGCCCTCTGCCTCTTCACTGCCAGCCTCTACGCTTGTGACAAGCCCGCACAGCCAGAACAGGAGCTGAGCCCCGACGAAGAGCTCGAGTCCACGGAGCTGCCTCCAGAGCTGGTCGACGAGAACGACGCAGAGCTCTTTGAGCAGACCGAGGACCTCGACGAAACTGTCGACCTCCCGCCTGACGAAGACCTCGACAGCGTCGAGCTCGACCCCACCGACTCCGACCACGACGGCATCCCCGATGCCCTCGAGCTCGAGCTTGGCACCAACCCCCTCGACCCAGACAGCGACGACGACGGTTTCGACGACGGCACCGAGCTCGAGCTTGGCACCAAAGCCAACGACCCAAGCTCCGCGCCTGCTTGGCAGCCTGCCTACTCGGCGCGACCACGGCTCTACATCAGCCCGGAGGAACTGCCCGCCATCCGAGCCAAGCTCGAAAACCCCGAAGCCGAGCTGCTGCTCCAGCGCCTGCAAGCGCTGGCCGAACGAAGCGTGCCCCCACACCCAGAGCGCTTCGATGAGAGGGTCTCTGCGCAGCAAGCCCAAATCGCCGAGGCGGCCGCGGTCCTGGCCTACCTCGGCGAAGAGCTCGAGTGGGCGCAAAAGGCCCTCGACATCATGGAGGCTCCCACCCCAGACCCCCATGAACTCAACAAGGGCGTGGTCCCTGACGGCAGCTACAACCTCTACGAGTCCGAGGCCTTGGTCAGCTTCTGCAGCGCCTATGACCTGCTCGCCGCGATGCCCCAGCTCGACACCAGCGCGGCTCGCCAGCGCCTGCTCGAGAAGATCGCCGACTACCGCGAAATCATGCTCGAGCCCGGCGCCTACCACAACCTGATGTTCACCGCTCTCAACAACCATGTGCTCAAGGTCCAAGGCGCCCTCGGCCTGTGCGCCATGGCGCTCTCGGACCACCCCGACGCCGCCGCCGACTTCAACGAAGCCGTCAGCGGCTTCGACTACCTCTTCTTCCACTTCCAAGGCATCGAGGGCGGCGGCTACGCCGAAGGCTGGAACTACCTGCAGTACGGCGCCGTCTCCTTCCTCCCCTTCGTCTGGGCCCTGCACAAGTGGCGCCCAGAACAATGCTGGCCTGGACGCGCAACAGCCAAGCTGATCCTGGGAGATCCCCGCGCTGGTGAGCTCGGAGACTATTGCGATCCTGCCGCAAATCCGCTCTTCGAAGCGATCTTCGTCAACATGCTTCGCAGCGCACAGCCCAACGGGCTCTCTGCCCCCTGGGACGACGCCAACCCCGTCGCGTTCCCCGGAGAGGTGCTGGCCGCTCTCCTCGACGAGGGGGCCTTCGCCTGGAACTGGCGCAAACCGGCAGTCGGTCTTGCCACACCTCACGCCGAGTGGCTCAGCCTCATCGCTCTGGGGCGTGTCACCCCACGCGAGCCGCCCTGGCCACTGGACGAGGTCCTGGTCGAGCCTGGCTTCGCGCTCATCCGCTCCGATTGGAGCGATGCCGCGACCAGCCTCGTCTTCCTCGCCGAACACCGAGCAGCCACCCGCAATGGCCTCGGTCACGAGCACGCCGACCCTCTCTCAATCGTGCTCTACGCCCACGGAGAAGCGCTCCTCATCGATCCAGGATACATCAACTGGGAACATCACGCCCTCGTACTCGACGGAAGCGATCACAACATTCTGCTCGTCAACGGTGAAGGGCCCCCTTTCCAATGGACCGTTCCCATGAGCGACGCCTACATCGATGGCAGCTCGATGGAGCAGGAATGGATCATGTTCAGCGGGTATTCAGAATACAGAGAAGCGCAGCTTCAACGCCGCCTCGTCGCGTTCGACAAACGTGCCTTCGTCGTTGCGGATCGTGCACGTGCCGAGCTCCCGAAAAGCTTCTCTGGGCTTTGGAACGGCAACGCTGGGGTAGAGAGCGGAAGCGCCTTTTCGCTCCAGGAGCACGGCGCCATTTGGACACGTGGCGGCGCATCCCTTCAAGTCGTGAGCGTCAGCACCAACGGTGCGGGCAGCTGGTCTCATCATCGAGAAGAGCACGCCACGAGCTGGGGAGTGTGGGCCGAGCACATTTGCGCGCAGCTCTCAGCGGAGCCCACGCAGGAGCTCGCCTTTCTCAGCCTCCTCCTGCCGTTGCCGGCGAGCCAGGTGCAGCCCACGGTTGCTGCTGAGCATCCGGCCGAAAGAATCGCGATGCTGAGCTGGAGCGATGGTGAAGCCGAGCACCGCGTGTTTCTCTCAGAGCAGGAGACGAGCACTGTGGTCCAAATCGAAGCTGAGAGCATCACCGTGTTGCCCGGCTTGAGCTGGTCGGTGACTGACAGTTCGGGGCAGGGCATGCAGCAACACTGGAACTGGTAGGGCCCGGCGCTCCACGCTGCACTCGAAAGTGAGCGAAGGGCACGCATCCTCTCGACAATCCGAAGGATTTGCTGCTGTCGAGAGGTCGGTGCCCGAGAGCGAACGACTGCACTCGAAAGTGAGCGAAGGGCACGCATCCTCTCGACAATCCGAAGGATTTGCTGCTGTCGAGAGGTCGGTGCCCGAGAGCGAACGACTGCGAAACAGAGAAGCCCTCCAAGCTCTATCGACGCGGCGTGGGACGGACGCGAGCGGCGCTGGGCGAGTGCAGGACCAAGGCCGAGAAGGCGTGCACGAGGTAGGAGCGCTTCCCCACGAGGGGAGCCTCGCCTTCCTCGAAGATGTCAGCAGGCGAGTCTGCGTGGGTGTCGACGAGCCGTCGCCAGGGGGCCCGAGGGAGCTCGAAGAGCAAGGCCTCCGACCAGTTGTTGAAGGCGAGGTAGAAGTCGTCGTCAGGGAGATCGCCGTTGAGCGGCTCACCGTGAATCTGCAAGGCGAGGCTGTGAGAGCTGTGCGCCCAATCGGGCTGGTAGAGCTTCACCCCATGCCAGGTGATGTCCCGTCGAGTGCTGCTCTGTTTGCCAATGGGGTCGACGAAGCTCGAGCGACGCAGAGCTGGATGACGCCGCCTGAGCCACACCAACATGCGCAGGAAGCGTTCCATCTCCTCGCCCTCGGGGGTGGGGGTCCAGTCGAGCCAGCCGGTATCGTTGTCTTGGCAGTAGGTGTTGTTGTTGCCCCCCTGACTTCGCCAGAGCTCATCTCCGGCGAGGAGCATGGGAGTACCGCGTGCGAGCATCAGCGCGGTCATCATATTCTTGGCGCGGCGAATACGGTCACGGAGCACGGTGGGATCGGAAGCATCCCCTACGACACCGAGATTCGAGCTAAAGTTCTCATCTGCACCATCTCGGTTATTCTCACCATTTCGCATGTTGTGCTTCTGGCGGTAGGAGACCAGATCGCGCAGGGTGAAGCCGTCATGACAAGTGACGAAGTTGATGCTCGGCGCTGGATCAGCCTTGGAGGAGAAGAGATCGAAGCTGCCGCCGAGGCGACGTGCGAAGTCGACGGCGAGGCCGGCATCACCGCGAGAGAAGCGTCGGATGTCGTCGCGAAAGCGACCGTTCCATTCGGCCCAACCGGTGGGGAAGCCGCCGACCTTGTACATTCCTGCGGCATCCCATGACTCGGCGATGAGCTTCCCGCCGCGAAGAATGGGGTCTCCGACGATGTCGTTGAGCAGGCTCAGATCGCCAATCCAATCACCTGAGTCGGAGCGTCCGAGAATGGTCGCCAAGTCGAAGCGAAAACCGTCGACATGCATCTCGACGACCCAGAACCTGAGGCAATCCAAGATGAACTGCTTGACCACAGGGTGGTTGCAGTTCACCGTGTTGCCGCAACCTGAGTAGTTGGCGTAGTAGCGGCCGTTGTCGAGCAGGTAGTAGATGCTGTTGTCGAAGCCGCGAAAACCGAGGGTAGGCCCAAGCTGGTGTCCCTCTCCGGTGTGGTTGAAGACGACGTCGAGCAGCACCTCGATGCCCGCTCTGTGGAACTGCTTGACCATCTCCTGGAACTCGTGCACCGCCGAGTCGGGCTCGCCCCGATGGGAGTAGGTCATTTCTGGGCAGAAGAAGCCGAGCGTATTGTAACCCCAGAAATTATGTAGTGTTTTTCCGCTGACCGGGTCGGTGCCGATGGGTTCGCGCTCGTTGAATTCCTGCAGCGGCAGCAGCTCCACCGCGGTGATCCCGAGTCGTTGGAGGTGAGGGATCTTGTCGATGATGCCAAGGTAGGTCCCAGGGCTCGAAACCGCAGAGGAAGGGTGGGCAGTGAATCCCTTGAGGTGGCACTCGTAGATGACGGTGTCGCGCAGCGCGCGGCGCGGCTTGCGATCGTCCTCCCAGTCGATGGGGCTCGACGC
>JAVFAO010000267.1:0-9727 GCA_034002465.1 Myxococcota bacterium | reverse complement strand
GGCGGATGAGGAGCGCATCGAGCCGCTCGCGCGCGTGACCGCTGGGGATGTGCGCTACCTGTTGCAACGTCGTTGGGATTCTTTTCCGTGAGGTGTAAGGTGGACGAGGCGTCGAACCCCAAGCTGCGAATGGTCAGCTTCGAATACGATGAAGCGAGCCGCAAGCGGGTTCTCGAGGAGCGGGCACGCTCTCTCTCGCAGGCGAGTCTCAGCTTGGACGAGGCTGAGGACGATGCCTTCGGGCAGGTGGTCTGTTTCCGCTGTGGTGAGTCGAACTACGGCGTGCCACTGACATATTTGAAGAAGATCCAGACAGTGACGCAAGCAGCGGTGGTGCCGTGCACGCCCAAGTTCGTGCTCGGCCTCATCGAGGTTCATCGCGAGATCGTGGTGGCGGTGGATCTGGTGCTCTTTCTTGGGCATCGCCGCCTGATTGCACTCACCTCTCCCTATACACTGCTGGTGATCAGGGTGGGCGAGCATTCCCTTGGTTTGGTCTGTGACGAGCTCTTCGATGTGATCGCCGCTCCTCCCCAGCGGCTACGCGTGCTGCCCGCGACGGTGGGACGCACCGAGCGAGAGGTCGCCGCAGGCTATCTGGTCGAAGAGAAGCTGATGGTCTTGGATGCAGCTGCGCTCGTCAGTCACCAGCGACTGCGAACGGGTTGAACACAGACACGAGGTCCCGTCGAACAGGCCAAGTGCCCAATCGACAAGAACTTGGGAGAGCAGGCCAAGTGCCCAATCGATAAGAAGGTCAAGAGGCGAGCGCTGCTCGCAGGAGTCAAATCATGGCGAACAAAAGCAATGAGGGTCGGGACAAGGGCGCCAACATCGAAGGGGTCATCGAGCGTTTGAGCGCATACCTCGACGAAGGCGAGACTTTCGCTCCATTCAAGGTGGAGAATACAGAAGACGAGCTCAGCCGGCTCTGCATTCTGATCAACGAGCTCGTCGAGCGGGCTGAGACCAGTGAGCGTCGACAAATCGAATTCGAGGCCACCGTGGGCGCCGATCTCGAGCGGGTCTACGATGCGGTCAATCGGATGTCCAGCGGCGACTTCTCCGTCATGCTTCAGCTCGAGTCGAGCCAGCTCTCGTCCCTGGGTGATGCCTTCAGCTTCTTGAGCACCAGCCTCAAGACCCTGACGGAGCACCAGACCCGGCGTCGCCGTGAGACGGCGCGGCAGGTTCAGGATATCCAGTTCGCCATCGAGCGCATGGCCAAGGGGCACTTCGAGGAGGCCATCCAGGTGGACGGTGGTGAGGAGATTGGGCCCATCGTCCGTGGGCTCGAGACCCTGCGGCTGTCGTACCAGGATATGCTGGCCAGTCTGGAGCGCTCGGTTGCGCACCTCTCCTCGGCGGCGACCCAGTTCGTGGTCGCCGCTCGGCAGCAGGCGCACAACGCCAACGAGCAGGCCTCGAGCGTGAACGAGACCAACATCGCCATCCACGAGCTCGCCCAGATGGCCCGCGAGAGCGAGCAGCGAACCAAGGAAGTGATCGAGGTCGCCAACCGCTCCGAGAGCGCTTACCAAGAGGGGCACAAGGCTGTCGAGGAGTCGATCCGCGGCATGAACCTGCTGCGTGAGCAGGTCGAGTCCATTGCCCAAACCATCCTCGCCTTGTCCGAGAAGACCCAGGCCGTGGGCGACATCATCGCGACCGTCAAGGACATCGCCGAGCAATCCAAACTGCTCGCCCTCAATGCCTCGATCGAGGCCGCGCGCGCTGGCGATCACGGCCGGGGGTTCAAGGTCGTCGCCAGCGAGATGCGCAGCCTCTCGGCGCAGTCCAAGCAGGCCACCAATCAGGTGCGCGGCATCCTCAACGAGATCCTGAGCAGCGCCAACAAAGCGGTCTTGGTCACCGAGTCGGGCAGCAAACAGGCCGAACGTGGCGTCGACATGGCCAGCCAAGCCGGCGAGGCCATGCTCATTTTGTCGGAAGCCATCGCCCGGTCCAGTGATGTGGCCCACCAGATCGCCGCCAGCGTCCGGCAGCAGGTCTCGGGGATGAGCCAGATGATCGAGGCCATCGACACCATACATCAATCCGTGCAGGGGAGCCTCGACGGTGCCCACCAGATCGAGCACAGCGCCGTCGACCTCCAGAACTTGGCCGAGGAGCTGAGGACCCAGATCGTCAAGTACCGGCGCGTCGAGGAAGAACGCTGACATGGACGACTTTCAGAAGCTGCTGCTCGAAACCTTCACCGAAGAGCTGCGCGATACGGTCCAGGCGCTCGAGAAAGCGCTGCTCGAGCTCGAGCGCGCCGAGCAAGCCGAGCAGCGCGACGCCCAGTACGCCATCCTGGCGCGACGTTCACACAACCTCAAAGGCGCCGCAGGGGCTGCCGGCTTCTCTGCCATACAGTCGCTCGCGCACGCCTTCGAGGACGGCTTGCTCACCTTGCGAAAGCAAGGGGAGATGCCGACCCCCATCGCCTTCGATGTGATGTATGCCGCCGTCGACGCCTTCACCTCGCTGGCGCAACGCGTGGACGCCCTGCCTGAGCAAGAACTCGAGGAGCGACTCAGACAAGTTGGGGGAACGGGGCAAGCGCCCAATCGACAAGAAGTTGGGGGAACGGGGCAAGCGCCCAATCGACAAGAAGTTGGGGAAACAGGCCAAGCGCCCAATCGACAAGAAGTTGGGGAAACAGGCCAAGCGCCCAATCGACAAGAACTCGTCGCGCTCAAGCCAGCGGGACGCGGCAGCGCCAGCAAGAGCGCCCAGGCCGAGCGTTCCGTCCAAGAGCAAGCCCCTCTGCCTGCTTCGCAGAGTCCAGACCCCGAGTCGGCTGCCCCAGCAAGTGCGCGCGCGGTGCCAGCAGACGCAACGCCTGCGCCAGCAATCCAAGCGGCCACAGCAGTCGTTCCCAGCCCTGTGCCCGAGCCTCCCGTCCCTTCGCCAGCAGCGCCAGTCGCGGCGGCTTCGGCAACGCAGGCCGATGCGCTCAGGAGTGACGAGACGGCCCCTCAGACCACGCGGGTCGCTATCGCCAAGCTCAACGCTCTGACCAACCAGATCAGCGAAATCATTGCCGTCAGCAAGAAAGCCCAGGCGCGCTTGAGCGAGATCGGCGAGTTGCAAGAGCACGTGTCAGCCGCCATCCGCGAGTTTCAACTGCTGCGCCACTTCGTCGACCGGGTGCTGGGCAGCAGCGGTGCGCGCAGCCATGCCATTGCCGAAGCGATGGACAAGTTCTCTCAGCAGCTCGACGCTTTCGAGACGCGTTTCGCCCACTTCCAGCGGCAGGCGATGCAAGAGGCGATCGTCGAGGGGCTGCTCACCGAGCAGCTGCCCGAGGATATCAAGCGCTTGAGGATGCGCCCCTTTTCCTCGATCGAAGAGGGCTTGCGACGCACCGTCCGTGAAGCCGCACGTTTGTGTGAGAAGCAGCTCGAACTCGACTTCCAGGGTATGCAGTACGAAGCGGACCAGGTGGTGCTCGAGGTGCTGCGCGATCCGTTGATGCACCTGCTGCGCAACTGCGTCGATCACGGCATCGAGAGTCCAGCCGAGCGGCTCCAGAGCGGAAAGCCGGTCAAGGGCACCGTTCGCGTCGAGGTGGTGGGACATGGCACGACCATGGGCATCATTGTCTCCGACGATGGCCGCGGCATCGACACCTCCCTGCTGCGCAACCGCCTCGCCGCACGAAAGCTGATCCCAGAGGCACAGCTTTCTGCGCTCAGCGAGCGAGAGCTGATTGACCTCATCTTCCTGCCTGGCTTCAGCACCGCGCAGAACACCGGGATGATCTCGGGGCGCGGGATCGGCATGGATGTGGTGCGACAGGTCATGCAGATGCACCACGGCTCGATAGCAGTGCGCACCGAACTGGGACGAGGTACCTCCTTCGAGCTGACCATTCCGCAGACCTTCGCCACCATGCAGGGCATCTTACTGCGGGTGCTCGGTCACGATTTCGCCTTGCCCATGCACGCCATCGATCGCTTGATTCGTTTTTCGAGACGCGAGCTTCGCTATCAAGAGGGGAGCGCTTCGGTGCTGGTCGACGACCACCCCATCGCGCTCGTCTCGCTGAGTGAGGTGCTCGAGGTTCCGCCCCGTTTCAATGAACTCGAGGATGACGACTGGGATGAGGATCGCATCGGCGGCGCCCAGTCCTCGATGCTCTGCGCTGCCGTCGTGCACGCCAACGATGAGCGGGTGGCCTTCATGGTCGATGATTTCGTGGAGGACGCGGAGATCGTCGTCAAAGAGCTGCCCTCGAACCTCGGGCACGTGCGCTGCGTTGCGGGCGCCACCGTCACTTGGTCTGGCGAGGTGATGGTGATCCTGAATCCGACTGAGCTCATCGATGTCTCGCTGCGACGGGGCAGTGATCGTCTGACGAGCGAATGGGCCGCCGATCAAGTGGCCTTGCGTCGTATTCTGGTATGCGATGATTCTTTGACGACTCGGACTTTGGAGCGCAATATCTTGATGGCCGCGGGTTACGAGGTCGTGACCGCCAACAACGGCCTTCAGGCGCTCGATGCTCTCGAACAGAACACGTTCCAGCTCTTGGTGCTGGATGTCGATATGCCTGACCTCGATGGTTTCGAGCTCACCACCCGACTGCGCGCGAACAATCTCTATAGAAGTATTCCCATTATTCTGGTCACGAGCCGAGACACCGATGAAGACAAGCGTCGCGGAATGGCCGCAGGTGCCGATGCCTACATCACCAAGGGCTCCTTTACCCAACGGACTTTTTTGGAAACGGTGCGCCGTTTTCTGACTTGAGCTGTCTGATGATTCTTTCGTCTGTATTCCATGGTGGAGCGTTATGAGCGAACACGGCGGCCGGAACGATGACATGAGAATCTGATGCGAAGTGCCCGACAACACAGGCAAAGCGGCAATTTCGCCAACAGAAAGTGTGCGCTGGAGCTGGTGGGAGCAGCTCGACAACACAGGCAAAGCGGCAATTTCGCCAACCAGAACTCGTCGCCAGGATGGCGAAGAGTCGTGTAAACCCGGAGGCTTGGCCGCATGGTCGCGGCCAACGAAGCTCCATTCCGAGCTCGCTCATGTCTTCGTTCGATACTGCTACGACTGTCTATTTGGGCTTGGGGCGCTCGGCCCTGGCGCGGCAAATAGGCGAGTTGTTTTGCGATGCACATGGCTTTCGAGTCTTGGGGAGCAGCGCCGAGGCCGCGATCCTCGAGCGAGACGTGCTCGCCCTCGAGCGCGTTCCTGGCATTGTCCTGTTGTCGACGGATTTACTTGGCCGTCCGCTCTCGGAGCTGGTCGAGCTGCTCGTGCGACGCTTGCGCGCGCGTGTGGTGGTGCTGGGCTTTCCTGGCGCGCCCCCAGGGAGTTTGGATGCTGCTCTGGCGGCAGGCGCGGTGCATGCCGAGGAAGTTGCCACCACCGAGATCGGTCTGCTCGACGACCGCCGCGCTGGTCGCCTCTTTCACTTGCTGCGCCTGTTCAGCGAGGTGCGTCGCCCAGATTCCTTGGAGTTGCCAGCAGTACGCCTCAGCGGCGCTGGTCGTTTGCTCGCTGCGGAGAGCGGTGGCCGCGATGTGGAGCCTGCAGCGAGTGGCCAGGAGCGTGGTCGGCGCCTCGACATCCTGAGCTCGGCTGCGCGTAGTCTGCGCAATAGCCAGCTCGCCGATTATCTGATGGTCGGCGTGGTGTCGTCCACAGGCGGCTTGTCCGCGTTGGAGACGGTGCTCTCGGTACTGCCGCATGATTATCCATTTCCCGTGGCCATCACCCAGCATCTGCGCCAGGGCACTGACCACGAGTTCGTGCGGCTGCTGCGACAGCACACCCAGCTCAGTGTCGAGCTTGCCGTCCATGGTCTGCGCCCACGCAGCGGTGTGGTCTATGTGGCGCCGTCCACAGCCCATCTGCGCATCTCCTCGGAAGGGCATTTGGCGCTGACTGAGGAACCCAAGGACTCGGTTTTCATGCCCTCGGCCACGGTGCTGCTCTCTTCGATGGCGCGGGTCTATGGACCTCGCTGTGTGGGCGTGGTCCTCACGGGCATGGGTGACGATGGGGCGGAGGGGCTGCTCGAGATTCGAAAGGCGGGTGGTCGAACGCTGGTCCAGGACAAAGAGACCAGCAAAATCTTTGGGATGCCGCAGGCGGCTATCGCGCTGCGGGCCGCGGAGAGGGTGTTGCCGTTGGCGCAGATAGGCGAGGCCCTCTGTCGCTTGGGCCAAAGGAGCTGAGACAGGTGAACGAGGCCTCGGTCATTGCCATGATCGCGCGGCACTTCCCGCCGCGACCCCAACTCTATCCCCTGGGAATTGGGGACGATACGGCGATCTTGAAGGCGCAGTTGGGGCTGGACCTGCTCACCTGCGACTGCATGTGTGAGGGGGTGCACTTCGACTTTCGGTGGATGGGCTGGGGCGACGTCGCCTACCGATGTCTGTCGGCGAACATCAGCGATATTGCGGCGATGGGAGGCGAGCCAGGTCCTTTCGTGTTGAGCTTGGCACTGCCTGGGCACAGCCCCTCGGTTCAAGACTTGGAGGCATTGTTTGGGGGGTTGCGCGCCTGCGTCGACGAGCACCACTGTCAAGACTTGTACCTGCTGGGTGGGGATACCGTGCGCAGCAGCGGTGGGCTGATGCTGAGCATCACCCTGCTCGGGCGCGCGCCGTCAGGCGGCGCAGTGCGCCGCAGCACCGCCCGGCTAGGCGACAAGCTCGTCGTCTTTCGCCCCTTGGGCGGGGCGGCGCTGGGCTTGGAGCTGCTGCGTCGCGGCCTGCATGGCCGCGCGCCCCTGTTCGAACGCGAGCATCGGCGACCCATGGCGGAGACGAGCCTGGGCGTGGCCTTGGGGCAGAGCGGGCTGCTCAGCGCGATGATGGATCTCTCGGATGGGCTGGTCCAAGACCTCGAACGCCTCTCTGCGGCCAGCGGACTACGGCTTCGTTTGGAGGTCGACGCCATCCCCCGTCATCCGCTGCTGACGTCGCTGTGCCAGGAGCTTGGCCTCGACGAGCGGGACTTCGTGCTCGCCGGGGGAGAGGACTACACCCTGGTGGCGACCGTTCCGGTCGAGGGCCTCGAGGCGCTCGGCGTGCTGCTGCGTCGGGAGGGACGGGAGGCGTACGTCATTGGTGAGGCCTTTGCGTTGGGCGAGGGCGTGGACGTGGGCGCTTTCGAGCGGCGCGGTTTCGAGCATTTCGACAGTGCCTGACTCGACAGTGCCTGACTCGACAGTGCTCGACTCGACAGTGCTCGACTCGACAGTGCTCGACCGAGACGAAGCGGCTGGATTTCGCCGCCGACGCCGTGTGCTTGCAGGAATGCGCGAGCCTGAGTACTATCGCCGTAAGCGCGGGGCTCGGCCGTGCGTTGCTCTTGGCCGCACGGAGATAGCCGAGTGGCTTCTGATTGAACTGAAAGGTGCAGCGCATCCTCTCGAAAGTTCAGAAAATTCATGCGGTTATAAAGGCGCGGTCCGAATACGAGCCAATGACGATCGAAGCTGAGGAGAAAGGAGAAACCCATGTGGAATAACTTCGGGAAACAGGCCAAGTGCCCAATCGACAAGAAGTTCGTATTGATTGGGCGCTCGCCCTGGTCCCCCAACTTCTTGCGTGCCGTCGGGCTGTCGCTCTTCGTCGCGGCCTTGAGTATGGCCGCACCCGCCTACGCCGACGACTTCGATTTCAGCGATGACGGCGGCACCGATGATGGCGGCGACGATGGTGGCTTCGACTTCACCGACGGTACCGAGGACACCTCGGTCGGGACGCAAGAGTCGCAACGGGTCTACACCTTCGAAGCCCCGCCAACGG
Source organism: Myxococcota bacterium (assembly GCA_034002465.1). Lineage (GTDB taxonomy): Bacteria > Myxococcota_A > Bradymonadia > UBA4248 > JAVFAO01 > JAVFAO01. Next base: position 1,940 of record JAVFAO010000267.1, on the reverse strand, counting down.
ACAAGCCCGCCATCGGCGTCTTCTTCGACACCATCGATCCGGTCGTGGTCGATGAGATGGACGAGCTGACCGATACCCTCCTCGAGCACATGTCCGAGTTCAATGACTACTACGTGGTCGACGCCCTCGTGCTCCGCTCTCGGCTCGATGAGATCGACCCCGATCGCAGCAATTGCACTTTCGAGCCTGCATGTCTCTCCGACTTGGCTCGGGAATACAAGCTCGAGAAGCTGGTCATCGGGCGTTTCGTAACTGAGAACGTGCCTCGCCCCCGAATGACCTTGGAGCTCTACGACGTTCCGAATTCTATTCTTGGTAATCTCGTTGAATACGATGCTTCCTCCCGCTCCAAGTCGCGCAAGCGAGAGCTGCGCCCCGCTGCCTACAAGCTGCTCAACCGGGAGATGCCCAAGGACGATTCGCTCAGCCTCTTGACTCAGATCGACAACACTCCGCAGCTTGCGACCTGGCAGGTGGTCAGCGCCATCTCTTGCGGTGTGGTGGGTTTGGGTTTGGTGGGGACCGGTGTGGCTTTTGGCGTGATGGCCTCGGGCACCGAGTCGGATCTGATGGATGGTCGCAGCAAGCGCAACATCACGCAGAAAGAAGCAGAGGCGCTCTTGGATGACGCCAAGGGCCAGGCTCTCATGTCCAACGTCATGTATGGTGTCGGAGGCGTGGTGCTGGTGGTGGGAGCGGTGCTGCTCGTGATCCGTCCGGACGAAGAGATCGACACCGGCGTCAACAAGCGCGCCGAGATCGACTTCTTTGTCGAGCCAACCTTCGGTGCCGATGGCGCTGGCCTCATCGGCGGTCTGCGCTTCTGAGCGACGCGACGTCCGAAGCTCAGCGCGTTGTCGCGTTCCAGCGTTGACACGCACGCTTCGGGCTTGCTTCGCAGCGCGTCTCCGCCTCCTGCTTCCCAATCGCCACAAAGTTGGGGGAACAGGCCAAGCGCCCAATGGACAAGAACTTGGGGGAACAGGCCCAGTGCCCAATCGCCAAAAAAACTTGTGGTACCGCGCCTGCAGGGAGTCATCATGAGCACGCTTCGCGCTGTTTCTCCTGCATCCTCTCGAGCCCTTCGCGTTCGTTCTGTGACGAGCATCCTCTTGGCTCTGCTTTTCGCCGCTTCCTGTCTCATTGAAGATGTGGCCGTCGAAGAGTCCGATGTCTGGAGCTGCTCCGAGCACGCCGACTGTGTGTCAGGCTTTCAGTGTATCAATGGCATCTGCCAGAGGAAGCCAGTTTGGAGCTGTGATGACTTCGATGGCGACGGCGTTCGTTTCGGACCGCAGTGCGCCGAAGATGAAATCATCGATTGCGACGACACCGACCAATTCACCTATCCTGCGCATGGTGTGGTGCCAGCAGCACCAGAGCGTTGTGATGGTCGGGACAACGATTGCGATGGCAGCATCGACGAGGACATCCGCGTCGAGTGCCCCAAGACCGATGGGGTCTGTGCTGTCGCTCAGGCCGTTCAGCTTTGTGTCGATGCTCAGCTCGTGCCCTCGGATTGCACCGAAGGCTGTCCCGGTGAGTCTTGCCCCTACGGACCCGATTACGTCTTCGACGAGAAGAGCGCTCAGCGCTGGGATGGTCTCGACAATGACTGCAACGGTCAGATCGACGAGGGCAAACCCCTGTGTGTCCCTGGCGACTCCTGTGGGACTGAGTGCCTGACCGTCCCCGGCCAGCCCAAGGTCGAGCCTGCCCAGTGCGCCTGCAAGAAGGGGACGTGGACCTGCGGCGCCAGCTCGCAGTGCCTCGACAGCTCGGGGCAGCCCGTGGTCTTGCCCTACAACCAGAGTGAGCTCGCTGGAAACGGCGTCGATGACGACTGCGATGGCTACATTGACGAGTAGCGCCTCAGCACATGCTCAGTCGTTGTGACGCGCACACAAGACACAGCCCAGCTTAGCCGTGGTGGTGAGGGG
>JAVFAO010000266.1:0-9730 GCA_034002465.1 Myxococcota bacterium | reverse complement strand
TTCCAGGTCGACGAAGAATAGGAGGCCAGGCCTGTCGAGAAGAAGCCCCCATCGGCACTCCATACGATGTGGTCGATGGGCTTGTCCTCCAGCGCGATCAGCTCGAAGCTGCCCAGATCGAAGACCCATGCCCCATCCGGTCCAAACAGGACGACAGAGGATGAATAGGGATGGGTGGAGAGGCCTTCGATGCGAACCGGGCTTGGGTCGAGGTCTGTTGCGCTGAGCAAAGGAACGCTACGGCGGCCATCCTCGAGTCTTTCCAAGACCAATCCCTCGGCGCCGTAGAGCAGTAGGCCCTGCTCGCGAAACATGGCGGCTGGCTCACTGAGCTCGCGCCGATCGACGTGTGCCGTGCCGAGGCCCGAGAGCAGGACGCTGCCTCGTTGCAGGCGCAGAAGTGCCTGTTTTCCATCAAGTCCCCAGGAGGCATCGAGTGGCTCGGAATCCAACTCGGCGATGGGGCTCAATCCGGCGTCGGCACTGCCAAACCAGAGCTGGCGTCGGGTGGGTGTGCGGCTGACGGCGAGCAGCGACGAGGTCACGGGGCTGGGAAACAAGGCCGCGGCTTCACCCTCAACGGGCTGCGCCCAGAGTGTCTTGAGCTCGGCCAGTTGCCAAGCCAAGAAGAGCCCCGATGCTTGGTCCGGCGCCCAGGCGCTATCAGCCGGGGCAGCGAAGCCGGCATAGAGAAGCTTGGCCTCGGCGTCAAAGCCGAGCGCACGCACGTGCATGGCCACAGGCGTGTCGATGGCGTGCGCATCGAGCAGGTCGTGCAAGCGAGCTGTGGTACCTCGCACCAACACCACCCGTTCGGGGCGAGCCGTGGCCAGAAGCTGGTCGCCGCGGGCTGGATCGAAATCGTCGAGTTCGGCCTCGATGACCACCTTCGGCGCGCGAAGATCGAGCACGAAGGCGCGCGCAGGTGCGGCCAGGACCAGATAGGGTGAAGCCACCGATGCGTCGAGGGCGCTCACGCCGCCAAGATGGGTAGCATCGAAGAGCAGCTCCGGGGCGCTCATCGAGGGGGACCAGGAAAACACCCTGCCCTGGCTCAAGCCGATGACGCTGTGCAAAGAACGCAGCAGGCATGCGTCCACCGCCACCGTGCTCTCGACCGTCCAGTCTTCAGTCCCTTGCACGCTGAGACGGCCTTGGTCAACGCTCGCCGAGAGCCGTGGGAAGCGGGAGGTGCAGCGCAGTGCGGTGTCCGAGCTCGTCGGCGCGGGAGCATCGAAAGCAACGAGTGTGGGTGAGGCAGAGGAGTAATCGAAGCGCCAGCGTTTGCCCTCTTGGTCGGTGATGGCGAGTTGGCGGCGCTGCTCGAGCCAAGTCAGCGCAGTGCAGCCGATGCCACTGAGCGCGAGTTGTGAGAGGATGGTGCCCGCATCGACCAGAGACTCGACTTGCACCAGGTGGGAGGTGCAGATGGCCAGCGCCTCGCCGTCGGCGGAGACTGCCCAGGCGCGGTGTGGCGCGGGCATCTGATGCGGGATGCCGACACGTGGCGCATCGACTGGGCCAGGTTCGGAAGGCTTCTGTGGGCTGGACGTGGCGAGCAGAACCAAAAGAATGATGAGTAACACGATGACCACCAGCACGACCACTACAGCCATGCGGTGTAGCGCGCTCGTGGGCTCGTCGTCTTTCACATCCTGATGTCGATCCGGCAGCAGACGATGAGTCTGCACCACGACGCTCCCCTTGGGCACCAATCGCTCCGGGTCGAAGAGCTCATCGACGGAGTAGCGAAGGGGGCAAGTCGAGTCGTCGGGACCGAGCGGGCGGTCTGTGGGCGGTGGCGGCGGTGGTGCATTATCGGGAGAAGCGGCAGCTGCCTCCTCGCCCACACCTTCCTCGCCTTCAACAGGCTCTTCGGCTTCATCATCAGGGCTTTGCAGCTCGTCGAGCTCCGCCTCATCGAGAACACGCGTGTCATCGACGTTGGCCTCGCTTTCGTCGGCAGCGGCAGCGCTCAATTGGGGCTGCGTCTCCTCTTCCTCGAGCTGGTCTGGCTTTGGAAGGGCGTGCAGACGGTCGGAGCGCCGTGGGACGCTCGCTCCATCGGTGGCATCGACCCCAGGCGAAGACTGAGGGAGTGTCCCTTGCTCGCTTTCATGGACCGCATTGCCTGCACTTGCTGATTCTGCTTGGGGGGCATGGTCCTTGCTGGGCGCGTCGGAGATGAGAGGCTCTGTATCCTCGGTCCCCAAGTCGGCTTCTTTCCTGAGCTCGTCGTCCCCTGCTGGGGCTGCAGCAGCGAGCTCGTCGTCCTCGTCTTCTGTTGAGGAGGTCCCCTCGTCGTCCCCAAGCGGGGACACGGGCTGAGCTTCGGTGTCTTTGCGGTCCTTCGCTGTGGCCGCGTGCTCAACCTTTGGAGTTGCGGGAGCCGTGGAGCGGGTGTCTTGTGGTGGGCGTGTCGCTTGCTCAGTGCTGTGCGCAAGGTCGAGCAGGGTGTCTGCGCTTTCATCGAGAGGGGCATCCGTGCTTGGCTGAAGTGCTTCCAGCGCGCCCGCATCGTCGCCCTGGATCGCGGTGAAAACCGCGCTCCAGCCATCCATCTTGGGCGTCGCAATGGCGTCGACCCGAGCCTCGTTGGGGCGCATCTTCTTGTCCATTGGACACTCGGCCTGTTCCCCCTTGTTGTCCATTGGGCCCTTGGCCTGTTCCCCCACCTTGTCGATCGCCTGCATCACCACGCTCCAACCGTCCATGCCCGTGCTTTCGGGGGCTGGGGGGGGTGGTAGCCTCCCTCGCATGGCGCCGCTCTCGGCGTCGAGGGCTGCGGGCAGGTCGTTGGGGGGCTCTTGCAGCTCATCCCAGTCGGCGACGATGCGAGCGAGGTCATTGGCGACGGTGCTGGACTTGATCGGATGCCGACGCGTGCAGCGCCGGATGAGCGCTTCCAGCTTGGTGGGCCATTTTTCCTCGCGTCCAGCGTCGCGCGCTTGTTCGGTGACACGGGTGCAGAGCCAGGCCAGGAGCTGTCCGAAGGCTCGCACATCGCCAGCAGGCCCTGGCTTGGCGGTTGCCTGAGCCGAAGGGCCTGCGCCGAGCACCTCACGACAGGAGAGCTCTTGCAGGGCTTCACAGAGGTCGGCGTCGATCAAGCGCACGAAGCGCTGTGCCTCGAGAACCTCGACCACACAGCTCGCCGCGCAGATCGCACCGTGGGTGCGCTGCTCCTTGTGGATACTGGCGAGCGCGGCACAGGGGGGCACGAGTAGGCCGAGCCATTTGCGGAGCGGCAGCGGGGAGTGGTCTCTGACGCACTGGGCGAGGGTGCTGGTGTCACCCTGAACAGGGTAACGCAAGACCGGTAGTCCCTCGAGATCGAGGAGCTTGTCCGGGTCGATGATGGCCTGATGACAGGAGGCGAGAGGTCGCTCGATGCGCCGTTGCAGAGCCGCGCGCAGCGCTTCGATGGCCACGTCTTCTTGAGCCAGGATGACGCGATAGAGCGCGCTGGTCTCGCCCTCCTCGACGAGATAGAGGCTCCCACGTGGGGCTTCGAAAAGCGTTCGCATCGCGCGAGCGCGCTTTCGTAATGTGGCATCGATGGAAGAAAGTGGGGTCATCGAGGCGTCTTCGTCCGTGCTGCCAGGAACGACGCAAGCGCCAACCGCCGCTGCCGACGTGTATCCCGTCATGTCAATGTCGGCCTGGCGACCCAGTCATCGTCAACCGACAGCTCGCGATCCAAGGAGAACTTGTTTCACAGGCTGCGACCGCCGTCAAGCGGTGCCACCAATGAGAGCCGCCTTCGTCGGAAATTCTTGTCGATTGGGCACTCGTCCTGTTCCCCAACTTCTTGTCCATTGGGCGCTTGGCCTGCTTCCCCCAACTTGTCGCACGCACCCTTCGGGCTGCCTTCGCAGCGAGTCTCCGCCTCCTGGCTTCGACCTCTGGTTGATTGGGCGCTTGGCCTGTTCCCCCAAGTCCTTCTTGAAGGGTCCACTGCGTTTTTGGTGTTCTCCAAGCGCTTCGAAGACCGGCGGGCGCACCAAGCAAAGCCATGGCAGGCTTGGTCGGCGTTGGGGTTGGCGTTTCTCGTTGGCGCTCGCGTGCGTGCGCGCCCCTCGTTGACACCCAAGCAGCCTGCAGCTATGGTCTCTCGCTGCCGCGCAGTGGCATTTTTCGACACTGCGTCGACGCTGCGAGCGGGACGCTGCGAGGCTCCTGCGAGCGTCCTGCGATCGAGGGGAAAAAAGGCATGTTCGAGACCATCTCCAAAGGCTTTCAGAACATCAAGCATCGCCTGCATGGCACGCGCGAGCTCAACGAAGACAACATCGAAGACGTGCTCAAGGACATTCGAGCGAGCCTCCTCGAAGCGGATGTCAACTTTCATGTGGTGAAGCGCTTCCTGGCCGCGGTCAAGCAGCGCGCACTGGGTGAAGTGGTGCGGCTCAAGGTGAAGGACGCTTCGGGCAAGATGGTCAACGTCACGCCTGCACAGCACTTCATCAAGATCTGCCAAGAGGAGCTGGTCGCTTTGATGGGCCCGGTCGAGGAGCAGGTGCTGCGCACGGCACCGAGCGGTCCGACCAAAATCATGATGGTGGGTTTGCAGGGTAGCGGAAAAACGACGACCGCCGCCAAGCTCGCCTATTGGTTGATGGAGAACCGAGCGGCGAAGCCGCTGCTGGTGGCCGCTGACGTGTACCGCCCCGCCGCCATCAGGCAGCTGCAGGTTCTGGGTGAGACGCTGAAGGTACCGGTGTACACCGAGGCCGACGCGGACCCCGTCGATATTTGTATCGAAGCCGTCGATTTTGCCAAGGAAAACGGTCACGACTACGTCATCTTCGACACCGCGGGACGTCTGGCGGTGGACGACGTGTTGATGAGCGAGCTCGAGGAGATCGTCGAGGAGACCAAGGCCGAGAACACGTTCTTGGTGTGCGACGCGATGATCGGTCGCGACGCTGTCAACACGGCGGTGCAGTTCAACGAGCGCCTCGACCTCGACGGTTTCATCCTGACCAAGCTCGACGGTGACGCCCGTGGTGGTGCCGCCCTCTCGATCAAAGAGGTGACCGGCAAGCCCATCCGCTTCATCGGTGAAGGCGAGCAGATCGACAGGCTCAAGGAGTTTCGGCCAGACGGACTCGCCAGTCGTATTCTCGGTTTTGGCGACATCGTCGATTTGATGATGGACTTCGAGCGCCTCGTCGACGAGGAACAAGCCGAAGCCGACGCGATGGACATGCTCTCGGGCAACTTCAATTTCCATCACTTCCTCGAGCAGATCGAGACCATCCAAAAAATGGGCTCCCTGCGCGAGCTGATGGAGCGCATGCCCTTCTTCTCGAGCATCGCCGACAAGATCAATGTGGACGACTACGAGCTGATTCGGATCAAGTCTCTGATCCAGTCGATGACGGAGAAGGAGCGGCTGCGACCCGATCTCATGTATTCGAAGGGGCGACAGCTTCGTGTGGCTCGGGGGTCTGGGCGCGACACCAAGGAGGTGGCCGACCTGATGAACCGCTTCTCCGCCATGAAGGAGATGATGTCTCGGCTCGGGCAGAACGCAGGCTGGATGAGCAAGATCCCTGGTCTGCGCGAGGTCGACGCCTACCGACAAATGAAGAACATGGATCTCAACGAGGTCTTCGGCTCCATCATGCAGACCGCCACCACGCCGCAGATGCAGCAACCCATGATGGCGTTGCCGCCTGGCTTGCCGCGTGGCTACACGCCCCCTGGCTTCAAAGGCCAGATGGCGCGCCAAGCGCCCAAGGATAAGGTCAAGAAGAAGCGCAAGCTCGCTCGAAAAGCCCGCAAAGAGGGGCGCAAGTGACACCTTTCGCCGGCCCTGCTTGCGGTGACGAGGAGCTCGCTCGACTCGCTTTGCCTCGCTGGCCGCACGCCTGCGACCTCCACCATCAAGCCCCTGCGAGTGCCGCGTGCACCCAGTGTGGTCGCTTGCTTTGCGAGCAGTGTCGTCGCCTTCAGCGGAGCAGCGGACACGCCATTTGTCCACGCTGCAGCGGCTTGCGGCTCGTTACCGACAAGCCAAGCGAAGGCCGCGCAGCCCCCTCGGAACACAGCCTGCGCGCCGTACCACCCAGCAACACCGATCCCCAGGGCCTCCGAGGACTGGCGCGCGTGCCGCTGCTGCTGCTCAGCCCCAAGCTCTTCTTCGCAGGCCTCTCCAAGGATGGCGCACTGTTTCGGGCCATCTTCTTTGGCGTGCTGTGTACCACCCTCGGCCTCATCGCCGCTTTCGCCCTGGGCCCCGATCAGAGCACGGATACTCTGGTTCAGCTTCAGTCTGAATACGATTTCAGCGCGCGTCAGATGATGCTGCTGCAGCTGCTCGCCATCCCAGCGGGCGCACTGCTCGAGCTCGTTCTCTATGCCTCGCTCGTCAACCTCGTGTGTCGCCTGTTTCGCGTCGAGAACTCGAGCTTGGGGCTCAACGTGAAGCTCGTTTCGTATTCCATGATCTCGAAGCTCTTGCTGCTGATTCCCGTCGTTGGTGCGCTGCTCAGCATGCTTGGCCTCATCACCCTCCTGGCCATCGCTCTCCACGCACGATACGCCCTGCCCCTGACCCGCAGTGTGTTCATCGCAGCCATTCCCGTGGTGTTCCTGTCTGCCGCAGGACTCGCCATGGTGAGCTAGCGCCTTCTGGGAAAGGCGAAAGCGTCGCGTCAGCAATGGTCCGAAATGATTGGGATTTCAATCCAAGTTGTGGCCAATAGCATCACCTACTGCGTTGAGCGCGATGCAAGGTGTCGCGGGCCAGCAAGCGAATCAACTCACTTGGGTGAGTGGCTGCCACTGAGCGCAAGAGGTCCAGCGCGTCCCTGCTCCGGATCGCCCCGAGCGCATAGAGCGTTTGGCTCAGCTTCTCGAAGTCTGCGCTGATCAACAGCCCCGAGAGCGCTGTCACCGAGGTCTCGTCACGGAGCTGGCCAAGGCTCGCGATCGCCGCCAGGACCACCGCGCGGTTGTTGTGAAGCAGCAAGTCCCGCACTCGCCAGGCAGCGCGCGTCAACATCCGTCGGCGAAGCTCGGACAGCGCCCAGAGCAGCTCGGCCGAAGAACTGGAGCGCAACGCCAATTCGAGCTCATCGTCGCTCAAGGCGGCGACGCGGAGCTGTGCAGCGAGCTCCTTCATGAGCAGCGTGGACGCAGCCAAGCAGGTGTCAGCATCGAAGTCTTGGGCCGCGTCGAGCATGAAGTCGAGCGCAGTGTGCATCACCAGAGCAGGACGAGGCCGCGCCTCTGCCCCCGCCTCTGCACCGCTCGCGCGCTGATCCTCGAGGCGAAGCTTCACCCAGATGGAGCCGTGTACCCGCTCGCCAACGGGTATCAGCTCGAAACCCAGCTCGCATTCTGGTCTTTCGAAGCCCTCCACTGCTGGCAGATGGCGACGCTGCGCCAGGCGAAACATGAAATCGAGCTGCTCCTTGAGCGCGTCATGCTCTGGCTGCGGCAGAGGGCTCGCTCCCATGCTGCGACAGCCGAGCTCGACCCTGGCAGCACCCTCTTGTGTGTGGGGTGCTTCGCAGCCAGCACACGTCAGCAGGAGCACAGGGATTAATCGAAGGCCGAGAGGAAAGGAATACACTGGAGTGTCAACTCTTCGGTCAGGGAGAGCGCGAACGACTTGTCGTAGCCCAAGGCCACGACATGCTTGTAGCGCGCTCGCTGCCCGCTGGCCACGATCCATCGAAGCGAAGCGACTGCTCGCTCTCGCGAGACCCTCGCAGCGCTGCTCGTGCGCATCGGATGCGCACGCGACAGACGCTGACTCGCGCCTCGCTTCACTCGCTTTCGAGATTTCGCTCGCTCTCGCGAGACCCTCGCAGCGCTGCTCGTGCGCATCGGATGCGCACGCGACAGACGCTGACTCGCGCCTCGCTTCACTCGCTTTCGAGATTTCGCTCGCTCTCGCGAGACCCTCGCAGCGCTGCTCGTGCGCATCGGATGCGCACGCGACAGACGCTGACTCGTGCCTCGCTTCACTCTCTTCCGAGATTTCGCTCGCTCTCGCGAGACCCTCGCAGCGCTGCTCGTGCGCATCGGATGCGCACGCGACAGACGCTGACTCGTGCCTCGCTTCACTCGCTTTCGATTGCATTGTCGTGAGCAATGCTTGCCGAGCGGCCAAAGGATGTTATTGCTGACCAGCACGCATGAATCGGTGCGCGCGGCAGGCTTTGATTGAGCGTCTGCTCTTCTCTTTGGGTCAGATCCGTGTCGAGAGGCGAACCCAGTCTTCGCGAACGTGTCGAGGAAAGCTCAACCATCTCACCTGGCAAGCTCGAGTGGAACGACGCTGGGGTCGAGTGGGATGCTGCTCGCTTCACCGTGCGCAGTCAGGACGTCGTGCGCTTGCTGCGGCGAAGCAGCAATTGGTCCATCGCCTTGGGCCACGCGAGGAGAGCCCCCGCGCCGCGTTGGTGGCGCCCTAACCCGCCGCTGCAGCATGACTTCGTGGTGACCTTTCGCAGCGCCCAGGTCCAGCTTTCGGTCAGCGCAAAGGCCAAGTCGATACAGAGCCTGGCTGGGCTACCTAGCTGCGCGACGCCCCCTGTCCGGGTGGAGCTCGACGCCTTGCTCGAAGCGGCGCAGGCGGCGCGCTATCACGGCGCTCGCATCGACCTCCTCAGCGCGGATGCCGCGGAGCGCAGCGACGCCTTTCGCAGCAGCAGGTTGGCCATGCTCGGCGTGGCTCTGGGGGGGATGCTGTGTCTCCTGGCTGGCTGGGGAGCGGCCCTGCTGCTCGCCGCTTTTGCGACGCGTCCAGCGATACTGGGCTTGTTGCTCATCTTGCCGGCATTTCTGTTGTTCTTTGCTCGCCTGGCTGGACGTCACGCGCCCGAGGCGCTGACCGTCGCGCTTGGGGCGCTCGCCGTCATGGGGTCGGTGCCCTTGGTGTTGTACTCCGCAGCAGTCTCGCATGCGCTCTTCGAATCCTCCGCTCCCGAGCTCTCCCTGCGCGCGCTGAGCGAGCACTACGAGCGGGGCATCCTCAACTTGCGTGCGGCCACGGTGCGCGCCGAGCTTCGCACGGAAGCGGTGGTCGAAGGCGAGCTGTGCAGCCTCGCTCCGGTCGTTGATGACGCGTGGACCGTCGATGAGCCAGTGTTGCTCTGGGCGGCCTGCCGAGCCGATGAGCGCGAGCAACTCGAAGCCTGTGAAGAGGCTTGGAAGCAGCCTGACGGCAGCATTTTCGTCTATACCCAAGAGAGCAACGCGCACTTCGCTCCCGCGCTGGCGGCGGCCCAACACCGACATCGGCTGCGAGCGTCCGAGCCCTTGCTGCTTGCGAAGTGGACGCGCAACATGAACGAGCTCGCTGGAGCCCGCCTCGAGGTTAGTGTGTTGATTGGCGCGTTGTGCCTCTTGGCCTGGCTTGCTCTGGTCGCTCGTCATGTGAGCCTGGTCGTCGCGCGCTGAGCTCAGCCCCCGAGGTGTAAGCTTGGCGGTGCTGCTGCGTCCATAGCAGGAATCGACGAGGCCTGCTGGCCTCGCTTCCGCTCTCTCGTCAGCGTTGTCACCCTTTCCGGAGTCGAACCATGTCACGGGCCTCTCGGTATCGAATGCTGCGCCTCCGGGCGCTTCTCATCTCCTCGCTCCTTGCTGTCATGGCCTACGCGTTGAGCAGTTGTGCCGCCGCGCCCAAGTCGATGGCTCCCGCCGAGCAGAGCGCGTACGGCGGCGGAGCGACCCAGGCCAAGCCAGCTGTCCCTTCTCAGCCACCGTATGC
>JAVFAO010000265.1:0-9748 GCA_034002465.1 Myxococcota bacterium | reverse complement strand
GTGCGCGACGAGCTTCAGCGCTTCGGCTTCATCACGCCAGACGCCGGAGGCGAAAACCTCTTCTTCGGCGAGCTCGATGTGGTGGGCGCATTCGATGAACTCTGCATCGGCGACAGGGTCAGCTTCTTCCTCGGTACCAACGCCCGAGGTGTGTGCGCCAAACAGGTCTGCGAGGAGGAGGCAAGCAGCGAACGGGATGACTGATTCGCCCAAGCATCCGACAGGCGTCCGTCAGCGCTTTGAGTCAACACTGAAGCACAGTCCGATCAACAGGAGAGTGAGATGAAGCAGACCACCGCAAACCCACCCAACGCGAGCATAGGCAGCCAGCTCGCGACGGCGACGGCTCTCGCTGAGTGTCGAGAGGATGTGTGCTCTTCGCTCGCTTTCGAAGATACCCCGATGGTGACCGCCGCCACTGCTGCGCTGCGGCCCGCGCCAATCGCCCGTCCCAGACCCGTTCCGCGTCCCCCTGCAAGCCCAGCGACCTTCGGTCTGAGGCAACAGCTGGCCCCGCCGCCTCCGGCGCCTTCTCAGCCGCGCGTCAGAACCGACGGCCGTAGCTCCAAGGAAGAGCAGCTCCAAGCTGCCGCTCGTCTGCTGCAACGCCACTGCAGGCTACCAGAGTCGGACTATCCCGCGCTGCTGCATGCGCTTCGGCTGCGCTACGTCAAGAAACAACAGCCCATCGGAGGAGTTCGTGCGCTGATTCGACGGCTCGAAGCGCTCGATTTCGAGCCCGCTGCCGACACTGTCTTGCTCGCTCTCGAGCTGCTCTGCGCTCCGTTTCGCCCAAAGCTCCCGTTCGTCGTTCTGCTTCAGTGGCTCGACAGCTTCGGTGTGTCACCCGAGCTCGACGACGCGATCCAGGCTCTGTGGGAGCGATATGAAGAGTGGAAAGCAGCGAAGAACGACCGCGATGCCTGGGAAAGTCGCGAGCGGACGCTCAGCTTCGCGCAGTACCTCAAAGACAGCCTCCAGGTGGACGAGCGTGGCCGACTGGAGTTTTGGGGTGAGCAGGACCTCGACTCGCCCTCCGTCAAACATCGCTTGGCTCAGCTACTGGGCTCGTGACTGAGACCAATGGGAGGGCTTCCGTACTACGCGTTTCAGGAGCTTGCTTCCCAGCGTCCTCGGCTCCTCGCCATCCTTTTTCCACTTGCCGAATCGGCAGCTACCCTTTGGAGGAAGACCATGAAGAGAACCCCAACGATCAACTGTCACGTTCGGCTCGAGCAGCCCAACTGCACCGTCGGCTCTCTCGCACTCTATGGAAGCCTCGACGGAGAGCAATCCTCGCCGCCTCTCGATGGCCTCGTTGTCCGGGCGTGCGATGCGAGGGTGGATGTCTTGTGGAGTGATGAGACACGCCGCGAGCTCCGGCGCGAATACTTGGCGTGCGGCTTCCGTGTCGGCGAGACCGTTGTTCACACCAAGCTGGGAATGGGGCTGGTGCTGTCGTTGCGCGAGCTTGCGGGCTTCGAGCAGGTCTTGGTAGAGTTCTCATCACGCTCCGACCCAAGCTGGATTCCTGCAGAAGAGCTTGCCCTTGTCCAGTCTGTCGAAGAGCGCTTCGATACGCTCGAGCAGCAGCTTCCCCATGAGTCGGCAGAGCGCTTCCGGCTGCGCGTCCTCGCCCATTTTCTCGAACACTGGCATCAGCGCGAGGGGCGCTTCGTCTCGCTCGGCATCGATCCGCTGCCCCACCAACTGCACCTCGTCCACACCATCCTAAGCAGCGGCAACCTGAACTGGTTGATCGCCGATGACGTCGGCTTGGGCAAGACCATCGAGTTGGGCCTTTTGCTCACCGCTCTGTTCGAGAGGCCTCATTTTCGGCGTGTGCTCATCGTAACCCCGGCAGGGCTGGCGTTGCAGTGGAAGGAGGAGCTGATCGACCGCTTTCACCTGGAGGGATTCCGGATCGAGGGCATCGACTTCACGGTGACCCGGCCGGCGGAGTGGCGACAGTACGAGCGGGTGATCATCTCCCTCGATCGGCTCAAGCGTGAGCCGCGTCTCTCTGAGTTGGTGCAAGCAAGCCGCTGGGATCTGGTGGTCTTTGACGAGGCGCACCACCTCAGTCGCCGCCAGGTCGGGCTGCAGTATCGCGCGAATCAACGCTTCGAGGCCGCTGCGGAGCTGCGCGAGAGCTGCGACAACATCATTTTGCTCACCGCAACGCCGCATAAGGGTGATGACGCACAGTTCAAGGCGCTCCTCGAGTTGCTGCGTCCGCAGGAGTTCGGTGGCAGCAGCGACGTTGCGCCGGAACGCCTGGCACAGTGCGTCTTTCGTAACCGCAAGCTCAGCGTCACCGATGCTGAGGGGCGCTTCATTTTCCGGGGTCACGACACCACAGCGCTCGAGATTCCGGCGAGCGAGCAAGACGCTGCCTTCAACGGCAGGCTCATGGACTATCTGCGTAATGGCTATCAGGCGGCCGAGCGCCTGGGGCCCAAGGGGCGCGCCATCGGCTTCGTCATGACGATCTTTCGCAAACTCGCTGCCTCCAGTGCTTCTGCGATTTTGCGTGCGCTCGAGGGGCGCCTGAGCCGACTCGATTCGGCCTCTGCGGGAGGCTCCGATGGTGACGACGCTGTCCTCCTTGGTCAGCTCGCCTGCGTTGAAGATGATGAGCGCTTCGCTGGGGAGAGCCTCGAAAGGTGCTTAGACCACCAGAGGAGAAGCGAGTTTTTTGAGCAAGAGCGCAAGCAACTCGAGGCGTTGATTGAGCTTGCCCGAGCTCGGGTGGGGAACGACGGCAAGCTCGCAGCCCTCACAAGGGCGCTCGAAGCCGGCGCGATGCGTGAGCGGAAGGTGCTGATCTTTTCGGAGTATCGCAGCACCCAAGAGGCGATCGCGCAGCGATTGAGAGAGGTCTTTGGCGCGGACTGCGTGGCGATGCTGCACGGTGGTCTGAAGGCTCATGAGCGTCGTGAGGTTGCGCGACGTTTCGGCCAGGATGAAACGGCCGATTCGGTGCGCTTCCTGGTGTCGACCGAAGCGGGCGGGGAGGGCATCAATCTACAACGGCGCTGTCACACCGTCATCAACTTCGACCTGCCCTGGAGCCCGATGCGTCTGGTTCAACGCATTGGTCGGGTCTACCGCTATGGTCAGCGGGAGCGGGTGCAGGTGTTGAACTTCATCGGCCGTGGAAGCTTCGACGAGCGACTTCTGGAGCATCTCTACAACCGGCTCTTGAGGATCGACAATACGCTCGGCGGACTTTCGGATGAGTACTCCGTCGACCAGCTCAGCTCGCAGATCTTGGGCGACCTTGCCGCCCTGGTCGAAGTCGAAGAGATTTTGGAGCAGGCACTGTTGAGGACAGAGGTGAGGGCGCAGGAGGAGATCGAACGAGCCCTCGAGCTGGCGCGTGAGACCCGTGCACTTCAGGAGAAGCTGTTGGCCATGGCGCAACACTTCGAGCCGAGCGCAGAGCCGAGCGCCTTGGCCCTGGGCGCGGACTACCTGAAGGCCTTTGTTCTGGGTTGTTTTCGTGCGTTGGGCTGCGAGACGCGGGAACCTTCCGCTGGCAATACCTTCGAGGTCAGGCTGAACGCTGAGGCTGCGCGTCTGTGTCGGCGCAATGAGCACCGTCTCTTGCGCTGCGGCTTTGATGCGTCGGCGCTCAGCGAACACGTGGAGTTTCTGCACGGTGGCCACGAGCTGGTGAAGGCCCTGCGGCAATGGGCTTGCGCAAGTGTCGAGCAGGGCTTGGCCGTGTGCTCTCCTCGAGTACAAGGTGTCGTTGCTGTCTATCTGCTGGGTTGGCAGAATCGCCTGGGAGAGCTGCTGCGTGAGGAGCTCCTGCTGCTGGGTGCAGACGGCGCTGCGGTCGAGGTCAATCCAGGCACGCTTGCGGCAACCCTGCTCACGCCGTGGATCAATGGTGCTCGACCTGTGCCGCGCGCGGTGCGGGCAGAGGCGAAGCGTCAGCTCGAGCTGCGGGTGGTGGCGCAGCTTCAGGCGGGGTGTCGCGGCGAAGTGGTCCCTGCTTGGGCGCGCTTGTTGGGCGCTGCAGCGGCCTCCCAGGAGGACTGAATGACTTCCATCCTCCATCAACGCTCATCCGGCGCCCATCGTACGGCGCTCACGCGCTCGGCTTTCGGGTCAGACGCAAACGCTGTCTCTACAGCGGCGTTCACGCTAAGATGCCTCCGCTCGGCTCGGTGGCCTGGCGTCCACGCAAGGTGGCGACGGTGGCGATGGCCATGCTGGAGACTGAAGAAGTTGAGGGAACAGGCCAAGCGCCAAATGGGCAAGAAGATGCAAACCGCTGAGCGCCAACCCGTGGAGCTGTCTCCCGAAGCCATGAACATCGACCTCGACGAGGCTCTGCGCCGCAGCGACGAGTCCACTGGCCCATACCGCCTCTCCTCTCTCATTGCCGCCCTCGAGACACCATGAACAGTCCTTCCAAGCCATTCACCCCAGTCTCAGGTCCTAGCGAGAGCCTCATCGCTGCCATCGAAGCCTTTGCGGCTCAGGCCCGACGGGCGTATGGCGCATCGCCGCGCCTCGTCGACGATTGCCTTTACCAGGCCAGCCTCGCCTTCACCGCCCGCAACTACGCAGGCAACGTGCGCATCATCCGTCCCTTGCTCGTGCCCATCTGCAATGGGCGCATCGATCTCGGCCAGCAGGAGCTGGTCGAGGACGTCTTGACCGTCAACGTGGAGAGCTGCGCTGCGCAGTATGCCGTGGCGATGTATATGACCTCCTCCGAGCGGCAGCGGGTCCGCGCGCTCCTGGTCGCCATCGACGAGCTCAGCCACGTCGGCAGGTTCTTCAAGCCCATTCAGGAGCTCGAGCAGGTCTGCGTCGAGCCGCTGCCAGGACTCGACACGTTCCTGGAGCAATGGCAAGCGCTGCTCGAGAAGGTTCGCTGCGCGCGCGTGGCTGCGGAGGCGCGTAGGAAGCTGAGCAACAAAGCGCCCCAAGAACTTGGGGGAACAGGCCAATTGCCCTATCGACAAGAAGACGCGATCCCCCGATGGGCCGAGCCCGAGGAACACAACGAAAGCGAGGAACCCGAGGAAGATGCGCTGCTCTCGTTCTACAATCGGCACCCAAGCCAATTTGCTGACGATTGGTTGCGCGAGGTGGTCCACCGCAGGGAGAGTTGCGCTGGACTGGCCCGGCTCGCCCGACGCGACAGAGACCGTCGTGATATCCAAGAGTGGTGCCGCCAGGTCGAGCACGAGGGTGACTGGCGGGCCACACAGTTGGCCTACGAAGAGGGCTCCCTGCTCGACCCTTCGAGCGCCGAGCTCTGCGACAGCGCGGCCTTGGCCATCCAGGTCTTGGGCGTGGAGGCACCCGACCCATACCTGGAACGCGCGTGGCGAACGACGCCGACGCTGACACGCTTGCTCCGCTGGCTCGGACGTTGTGAGACGCGCGCCGCGCTGCTCGAGCGCTGTGCCATCGCCACGGACGCGCTGCCGCAGGACGCTTTGCGGCAACGAGGGCTGCTGCTCGTCCTGCAAGAGGACTTGCCCGGTGCCGCCGCGCTCCTGGTCGAGAAGGCTGGGGCTGATTGGCATTGGGACTGGCATCCAGGCGACCTGCTGATGCTCGTTTTCGCGCATTTGCTGGGAGCCCAGCGCCTCTCTCCCCAGTCTGGCTTGGTTCGATATGAAGGAGTAGAGGCGAACGAACACCGCCCAACCCTCGCAACCCCTTCCCTCCAAGCGCTCTTGGAGCGCGCCGAGGTCCACGTGGGCCAGCATCGCTCGGTGTTGATTGAGGCGATGCGAGCAGCTTCGACCCGTTGGGTCGACAAAGTGACGCAACTCAAGCTCCGCAACCGCTACTCTCACGCTGCCCGGTTCGCGCTGCTCTGCTCCCGCGTCGGCGCGACGGGCCAGCAGTGGCTACAGGAGCTGCGCGCAGCGTATCGAGGCTTTCCTGCGCTGAGTCGGGCCTTCGTGGAGGCGGAGCGAGCTGAACACCTCACGACCGAAAACGGATAGGTTCGCAAGGGGCAAGATGGCTCGAAGCACTCGGAATTCGGTCAGTAGCTTTGCGATGCCACCCATGGCGCGTAACAGCTGACCAAGCTTCAGACGTCTCTGCCAGGACGTTCACTCGCGAGCTCGGTGACGCCTCTCCCCATGTCCAAGAACAGGCTCGCACAATCTCATTGACACGCCCTCGCCTGCACCCCAAGCTCAGCTGGCGTGAAGGAGCTCCGCGCCGACTCCGCCACCATCCACAGCTTCTCTCGAGGAGTGCTCCCATGACACTGCCCCGTCGTTCAATCGTCTCTTGCCTGCTCGTGTGCGCCGCCCTGAGCCCGCTCCTGCTCTCCTGTGTCGACGAATGCGAAGACATCGCCTGTTCACCTTGCCCGCCCGCCGTCATGCTGGTCGTCGAAAGCGCCGACCAAGAACCCATCTCCAACCTGACCATCAATACGGGCTCGTGCCACGAGCAAAGCGACGGCTGGCGCTGCTCCGCTGACTTTCCCCTCGGAACACATACCCTGGAGCTCAGCGCCGAGGGCTACCAAAGCCAGACGCTCACCGTCGAGGTCAAGCCCAGTGGTGACAAGGGCGATGAATGCTGTGGGCCCTGCAAGATAGCAGAGCAATACCTCACGGTCGTTCTGGAGCCACTCTGAGTTCAGCCTCTGACCACCGAGCAACACCGATGGCCACCACCAACAGCGACAACCGCCAAGACCACAACGCCGCCAACCTCGGAGACCTCGCCAAACACGCTGCCCTGGCCGCGCTCACGCAGCTCTTCGTGTCGCGCAACCCCACCTTCAACTGGCTCGACACCCACGCCTACAAGCTCGAGACCACCCCCACCGAGCCGCTGCGCAAAGACTGGAGCGAGCAGCTACAAGCACTCGCCACAAGCCACCCCGGCTACCAAGCCTACCAACAGCTCGAAGAAGCCTTCCTCGCCCGCAGCCGCTACCTCTGCTCCTCCGGCGTCGTGCTCGAGCTCGCAGGAAAGAGCGCTCGCCTCTTCCTCGCCGAAAAACACCCCGCCACCCGCGCTGAGCTGCGGCGTCAGCTCGAGGCGCGAGGCCACTCGCCACAGCTCCTGCTCGAAGACGTGCGGGACTTTGGCCGCCTTCCCCTCAGCAACTCGGGGGAACAGGCCAAGCGCCCAATCAACAGAAACTTCAGCGCACCGCTGCTCGCCCTCGTCGATCCGCTGCCCCCCAAGAAGGAGGACTGGCCGCAAATCTGGACCGACGACGCCGTTGGCGGCTGGCCAAGCGCCCGCCAGGCCATAGCATCGCTGCACGCAGCAGGCACGGATGGCGCGCTGCTCCTCTACCAATGGCGCCAACACGACGAAGCAGTCACCTGGCCAGAAGCACCCCCAAGCCTCGGTGCCAAGCCACGCGCAAGCCTGCGCCTCCAGCAGCGCTCACCCAAAAGCTGCTACCACCACCTCGCCCTCTACACCAGCGATGGACTCTGGCCAGCCGCCAACACCCTGGCCAACACGCTGGGGTGGCAGGTCTAGGAGAGGGAAGTCGATGGGGCGCTGCCCCACGCCGCGCCAAAAGCCCGCGTACTACGCATCATATGTAAGCGATTGAAAGGCATGCGCAATCGTATTCTCTAGGGGCGACCCTTGTGGTCGCCCTCCCCGGATTCTGCATACAATCAAAGGATCTTTGCGCTGTCCATGCCGACTCCCCTCAGCGCTGAGCTCTTCTTTGCGCCTCTGCGTCTCTGCGTGAGACTCCAAGACCATCGCCAACAGAAAGCCCCGTTCTGGGAATGTCCAACTCGTACTGCAAATATTCTTTTGGTTCGTGAACTTGCAGGTGATACGCATCACGTGGGCAAAGGCTGCGCCCTTTGGAATCCCTTTGATGTTATTGTTTTTCTTTTTTGCTGCCGTGATGGCGTCGCTGCTTGCGAAGCCATTGCACAGCACCGCCCGATGCAGCTATGCTCCAGCCCGCTGTCGTCCACTGCAGGGGGTACACATGGACGCACGTCAAGCCAAAGCGTTTCTCGAACGACTGTGCGCACAACTGGCGGCACAACAGAGAAGAGTCCTGCCAGCGGTCGGACTGGCCGTGGGGCTGAGCGCCTGCTCGGTCCCCCAAGAAACCAAGACGCCGCCGCCCGAGCCTGCTGACCAAGTGAGCGAGGAGCTTACAGGTGAGGCCGTGTCCCTGTATGCAGCCCCCACCATCGACCGCCTCGAACCAGGTCCAGTCCCCGCCTACGCTGCGCCTTCGCCCGAGCTGCTTCCAGCGCCGCCCATCGTGGAGAGTCCACCCGAGCTCGCGCTGTCTGCTGCGCCAACACCTACGCTTGAATACAAGGGGAGAAGAGGCGTCCTCTACGAAGCCCCCACCTCCGAGCTCGAAGACGAGCCCAGCAGAGTTGCCCTCTACGAAGCCCCCACGTCTGAGCTGAGCGCTGACCAGGTCGAGTTGACGGTCGCGCTCTACGACGCACCCTCGCCCACTGTCAGCGTTCTCGAGCCATTGGACGGAAACTACGTGGACGCCATTGGCATCGAGCTCGGCAGCTCGCGCACAGGGACGCTCTCGCCAGCCGACGGCGACAAGGCAGATTGGGTCTACCTGCGTATCCCTCGGCCTGGCCGCTTGCTGCTCAGCGTCCGCTTCGAGAACCCAGAGGCCGAAGGCGTGCTGATCGTTCGCGACGCAGCGCGCCAGGAGCTGAGCCGACTGACACAGACCGGAACACAGAGCAGCAGCCTCGAGACCATGGTGGACGAAGGACGCGTCTATCTCGAGCTGACGAGCAGCAGCGGTCCCACCGCATACACTTTCGAAACCAAGCTCGAGCCGCTCCCCAAGTAGGGCGAGCGGGCAAGAGGCGGCTTCTTTTCTGCATGCGCTTCGCGCGCTTGGTGGTGCGCGCAGACTTCGGGCCTCCTTCGGCTCCTTCGCCTTTTTGTTGATTGGGCGCTTGGTCTGTTCCCCCAGCTTGTCAATCCTCGTCAGCGTCAGTACCTTCGCAACGGCGGGCGTTTCGCCGAGCGACGGAAGGAGGAGGCATGATGGTTTCTTGGTTGTTCGCAATCGTTTTTGGACTGGCTGCAGCGGAACCTGGCGCAGACCATTCCGCCGCGGTTTTGGCGGGGGCGCCGGCCGACGCCGACGTGGCGATTTACTACAACGTCGAGGCCACGGCCAAGCCGGCCTGGGACTTCGTGCGAAACGAGCTTTCCAAAGAGCCCCTCTTCAAAGCGATCCCCAAGGCTTCGCAAGGGCTGGAGGAGCTCATGGGCGAAATCGAGCGGCCGCTCGAAGAGCTGAAAAGTGCGCTCGGCCTCGACCCTTTCAATGACGTGCAGTTCGCCGCTGCTTGGCTTGGGGTCCGAGCTTGGGATGGAGAGGATCCGAGTGACTTCAGTCTGCTCATCGCTATCCATGGAAAGTTCCCCAAAACCCTGCTCGAGAAGGCGATCGCCAGCATCGCCCCTCAGGTTGCTAAGACGACGCTGGGCGGGGTTGACGCTTGGTCGATGGGGGGAGGAGGAAAGCCTGAGCTGCTGTTGGCTCAGCTCGATGGCGTGGTCATTGGAGGCACCCGCGACTGGGTGGAAGCCCGAATTGCCGCCAAGAAGCCCAGCGGCGACCAGGCGGCGCGCATGAAGAAGAAGCTCGCCAGCGGGGCCGTGACCGTGCTCGACCTGGTGCCGTCGAGGGCCACCCGAACGCGACTCTGCGCCAACGTCGACAATGTCTCGGCGAGGGAGTTGCTTGGCGGCTTCGTCAGGC
>JAVFAO010000264.1:0-9761 GCA_034002465.1 Myxococcota bacterium | reverse complement strand
TGGGGGGGGTGGGGGGCCGCCCCCCACAAAAACCACAAAAGCGAACGCCCGAGCCGCTCGACGAGCACGAGGCGAGAACACCAAGATGCGTTCCCGGCCTATACGAAAAAAGAGAATGTTTTAATAGATTAGCCCTTTAGTGGGGCGTGGGTCAGCCCCGCGTGCGTATTCGACTTCCGGAAACACTATCCAGAGCACAGCGTGAGCCAGAGCACAGAGCTCGACAATCAGCGAAGGGCTGAGCAGCCTCAGGCCCCATCGAGCGCGGCTCCCGTCAACGTCGCTGCCCGCTTCTTCGCCCTCATCTGGCTGCTGACCCTGCTCAGCCAACTGGCACAACTGCAGTTTCGCGCCGCCATCTTCGGTGGTACCGGCTGGCTGAGCGACGTGAAGTTCGTGCGCTGGGACGAGCGCCTGGGCTTCGTCCTAATCCTGGCGGTCTTCTGCATTGCGAGCAGCGGCATCTGGCTGCTGCTCTGGGCGCGTCTACTTCGTTCCTTGCGGGTGTCGCCGACTGCGGCGCTGAGCGCGGCGAGCGCCGTGTGGATTGGCGTGCTGGCATTGGACTTCGCCATTCGACAGAAGCTGGTCGAGCTCTTCGGCGAGGCCTTCGACTTTCTGACCTTCACCGAGGGCGCCGGTGGTTTCGGGCGCGTGCTCGAGAATGTCTGGAGCTGGTACGGCGAACAAATCGTCCTCTCGCTGCTGGCGCTCATGGCGCTCTGTGTGGGGCTCTTCTTTGCCTTCCGCGCCTTGCGTTCACAGCGCTGGCGCTGGGGCTGGGTCGAGCGCCTGTCGGCGCGGGGCGTTCGCTGGATCGTGGCGAGCTGCAGCGCTGTGGCCTTGCTCTATCTCACCGTTTTTTCGCAGACTTGGCCCAGTACCCGGATGCTATTGGTGGACGACACGCTGGTGGCCATGCCCTTCGGGCGCCTGGTGATCGCGCTCAGCGACTTCGATGGCGATGGCTACTCGCAGTTCGACAGCCCCCCAGATGAGGCACCCTTCGACGACTCCCGCTATCCCTACGCCTTGGAGCTGCCCGACGATGGTGTCGATCAGAACTTCGTCGGCGGTGATCTGCAGCTCGACAAGGTGCCCCCGCGAACGCGGCAACAGGTCGAGCAGATGCGCCTGCCAAAGGACGTGCATTTTGCCCAGCGGCGAAACGTGCTCGTCGTCATCCTCGAGAGCATGCGCTACGACGCCCTCGGCGCTCGGCTCGACGCGCGGTCCGTGACGCCCCGCCTGGACGCCCTGAAGCAGCAGGGCGCGCTGCAGCCCGAACACTTTTACGCAGGCAAGGGCTTCACCAACGCCAGCCTCAGCGAGCTCTTCTGGGGGAGCAAAGTGGACCCCGGTCACGATCTGCTCGACGACTTCATCTCCAACGGCTACCGCACGGCCTTCTTTGCCGCGGACGACATGCAGCGCGAGGGTTTCGAGTCGATGCTGAGGCTAGAGCGCGCCGAGGAGCTGTTCGACGCGCGTTCGATGGGCGAGCTCGTCCGTCGCTCCGGGGCGGTGCCGGCGCCCTTGCTGGCCGAGCGCGTTGCCGCGTGGATTCACGAGGCAGCCAGGGACGAGCGGCCCTTCTTCCTCTACGTCTACTTTCAAGACACCCACTTCCCCTACAACCAAGACAACCCTCCGGTCTTCATCGATGAGGCGCTGAAGCGCTCAGAGATTTCGCGCGACGACCGCGCGCAACTGTGGCGCGCCTACCTGGAGCAGGTCCACCACGTCGACGCCGCCTGCGGCGCCCTCATCGACGCCCTGGACGCGGCGGGCATCCGAGAGAACAGCACGGTCCTGTTCCTGGGGGATCACGGTGAATCACTCTTCGATGATGGGCTGCTGCTTGGCCATGGCATCGCGATCCTCGAGGTGATGCTGCGTACGGTGCTGTTTGTCGACGGCGCTACGGGTGCAGTACCCAATACCTTGAGCCACTGGCAGCTTCGTGGGCTGCTGCGCGAGCAGCTCTCGGCGCCAGAACCTGGAGTGGCGCGTGTGGAGCAACGCCCCGACGAGGAAGTGTTTTTCTATCTTGGATCCTGGAACACGCCCACGCAGATTGGCCGCTTCAGCCAGGCTGATGGCTGGCTGGCGTATGACTTCGCGCGCCAGCGCATTCACGTTCCTGGAACACAGACTCAGCAATCCTGGGGCGAAGGCGAGCCCGAGCTGGAGCGGCAGGCGCTGGATTTGGTCTGGTCGTGGGAGTACTTGAGGAATGAGGAATGAGGACCGAGGAATGAGGAACGTGCCGTGGCCAAGCTGAGCCTCGACAGCGAGGAAATGCCGTGCACACTGGAGCGGTTGCAGCTTGGGTGGCTGCAGATGGGCCACCAAGTCTTGGCGGGGCAGCACAGGTGAGTTTACGACAAGCCAGAAGAGAAGGGATTCCAAAGGGCAAGCCCTTTGGCGGGGTGTGGGGCAGCGCCCCACAGATGTATTCTCTTCTCCGTCACTCTCGAATTCCTCGCCTCTCCCTTTGGCTCATGCTGATGCTCCTGAGTGTGGCGTCGTTGGCGCAGTCGCAGTCGCCGACAATCGTGCACGAGTATTTCGATCCTGCGACAGCCTCGATGGGGGCTGCTGGCAGCCCCGACACTCAGGTCGAGTTCGAGCAGATGCCTGTGCCGGCGCCGCCCACTGAGGCCGAGGCTGGTTCCCATGAGCGGGTGGCCGACGATGCGCCGCCGCCGTCGCGCCCCAATGGTCAGAGTGGGGCCCGGTCCTCGGCGCGGCTCGATGAGGACACGCGTCCCGAGGGGATGCTCGACTATTTCGAGGTCTTCAACCCGTCGGTGGCGCCGCACAAGCGCGAGGGGGCCTTGGATTCGGTGCGGATCGCAGCCGATGGGGAGTACGAGCTGGTGGTCGCAGACCCCAAGCTCTCCCCGCTCGAGCTGGTGGGCGATGTGCGAAGCCCCGAGCGCGACCGTTTTTGGGCGTCGATGCTCTTCGATGCTGCACCTGGCTCTGTCTTCGCCATCCCGAGCGTGGCTGCAGAGGCTCGGATCCTGGTCGCGCAGAGCAACCCCGAGCAGAAGCTGCAGTTCTTCAAGGATGGCGCCGACAACCACTATGTGCGCTTCGAGCAAGGCGGAGAGCTGCGGCTCAACTTCGTGACCGACGCCTCGGCGAGCTACTTTGCGATGCCGTCGTTGCCCGAGGGGCTGAGCTTGCGTGCGCTGCGTGAGCTCTATCCCATCCCTGAGCTGCCGAGCCAGGCGAAGCGGGCAGCGAAGCAGGTCATCAAAGAGATTGGGATCGACGCGCGGCGTGATGAGTTCACGCCGACGCTGCAGCAGCTCACGGCGTATTTTCGGGCCTTTACGGCTGAGCCGCTGGACCACTTGGCAGCCACGGGGGATCGCTATCTCGACGTCTCCTTGCAGCGTCGAGGGGTCTGCCGGCATCGCAGCATGGCTTTCATGGTTACGGCGCAAGCGCTGGGCATCAACGCGCGCTACGTATTCAATGAAGCGCACGCTTTCGTCGAGGTCATGGTGCCTCGGCAGGGCTGGTTGAGGATCGATTTGGGCGGTGCCGCCGAGGGTCTCGAGGTGCACGCCTCCGAGCAGACGCTGCGGCACGAGGCGCGCGAAGCCAACGCCCTGGACGCCGCCTGGCCGGACGGTTTGGGGGGTATGGGCTCGGCGGCAGAGCGGGCGGGTTTCGAGCGGGTCGAGGGCCTGCCCGCGTCGAGCCGAGTTGAGGGGAGCGCGGTGCCAAGCTCGGATGCAGAAGCCATGGAGGCTGCAGCACCCTTCGACGAGGCAAAGCCCCCTATCGGGGCTGCGGCGCAGGCAGAGGAAGCGGATGGCACGATGAGCGTTGATCCCAACGCTGTGGACGAGCCGCCTCCTCGACCTGGCCTGCAGCCGAGTCTGTTGCGCATCACCTCGCACCCCAGCAGCGCTCGGCGCGGCGAGGCGATCGATTTGGCCGGCATGTTGACGGCGCGAGACCGGCGCGAGCCCATCGCCGACGCGACGATTTACATCATGGCCAGCTCGGTGGAGCGCCCTCATGCGCCAGCGTTGATCTTGGCGACGACGACGAGCTCGAAGATAGGCACCTTCGTCGTTTCGGCGGAGCTGGCGCCGACCATGCAACTCGGTGCCTGGGACGTCTTTGCCTACTTCTCTGGCAATGACCACTTCTCGGCGAGCCGCAGCCGCTGACTTTTTGTAGATTGGGCGCTTGGCTAGGTCCCCAAGGGTTTGGGGGAGTGGGCCATCGTTCTAGGGCTCTCTTGGGAATCCCTTTGATCTCATGTTCTTGCATGCGATGCTTCAACGAAGAGGGTGCAGCGAGAGTCCAAAAGCTTTCGCAAGCTCGCGGAACACGGTAGATCGAAAGCAAGCGCGAGCACGAGCGGATCCATCGGGCGATGGACGAGGGCTGGGCTCAGGACGAGGGGCGTGACATGCAAGGTGGCTCTACCTTTCCCCCAGGAACAGTGCTGGCCGGGCGTTTCGAGATCGTGCGCTTCGTCGCAGCAGGCGGCATGGGGGCCATCTACGAAGCGCGGCAGATGCCGCTCAAGCGCAAGGTCGCGCTCAAGGTGATTCGTCAGGAGCTGTCGCAAGACCGGCAGTTGGTGGCGCGCTTCGAGCGCGAGGCCGAGACGGTGGCGCAGCTCACGCACTCGCATACCATTACGCTCTTCGACTACGGCATCAGTCCCGAGGGCATCCTGTTCTTGGCGATGGAGTGGCTCGACGGCGTGGACCTTGGCGCTGAGATTCGTCACGTGGGGCGCTTCGAGGCGTTGCGGGCCGCCCGGGTCGCGGCGCAGGTCGCGCGCAGCCTCTCCGAAGCACATCAGCTCGGCGTTATCCATCGCGATCTCAAGCCAGAGAACATCTTCCTCATTGAGCGCGAGGGACAGAAGGACTTCGTCAAGGTGCTCGATTTCGGCATCGTCAAACCCACTGACGATGCGCGTACGCAGATCACTCGCATCGGCATGGTCTGCGGAACACCCGAATTCATGAGTCCAGAGCAGGCGCGAGGTGAGCGGATTGACGGACGCAGCGATGTCTACGCCCTCGGCACGGTGCTCTACGCGATGCTCAGCGGCCGTCCGCCGTTTCAGTCGGAGAGCATGCTGCAGGTGGTGATGCTGCATCAGGCCACCCCCTTTCCAGAACTTGGGCCACAGGTGCCCGAGGCGCTCAAGGGCATCATCCGTCGTGCGACGGCCAAGCTTCCTGAGGAGCGCTTCGCGAGCGTGGCTGAGATGGGGGAGGCGCTCGAGACCTTCGTGCAGGGTGGCAGCCAAGCCGACGCAGCGGCGCTGGCTTCGACCGCTTGGAGCAGCCCAGGCATGGTGAAGACCGCCGAGGGTCCGGGGCTCGTCGCGCCCAAGCAGGCAGTAGCCGTGGCGCCTTCTTTGATCCAAGCGCCTTCTTTGGCACAGGCGCAGTCGTTGCCGCGTACAGCGTCAGCCCCACAGACCACGCAATCAGCCGCACCAAACAGCTCGAATGGGCTGGTCAAATGGCTATTCTTAGGTTTGGGGGCGTTGCTCTTGGTGGGGCTTGGGCTCGGTATTGCCGCACTGATCTTGAGCAAGGGAGCGGACCCGCAACAAGTGCCGGCCAAAGCGGAGGGAGTCAGCCCCGACCAGAGCGAAGCAGAGAGCCAGGCGAGTCCGACGCCCGACGCCACGCGCAAGCCCGACGCCACGCTCAGTCCAAAGCCCGACGTTGCACCACCGGTTGACTCCGCGGTCGCTGTTCCGCCCTCCACACCAGACTGCGAAGAGGGGATGGAGCGTAGCATCGCCAGTGATGGGAACTGCTGCTACCCCGGTCAGAGCTGGTCCGATGGTCGAAAGGCCTGCGTGGGCACCCCCCGCATTTGTCCATCCAGCAGCTACCCCAAGGGCGAGACCTGTGAGCAGGCGGCAGTGCACCTCGCCCAAGCGGTCAGAGAGTGTAACGGTGGTTCGTATGTGGCTTGCCAGAGTCTGTGCTTACAGCTCGACGATCTCGACCAAGCGGCCTACTTCACCGAGCAGCTCCATCGATTTGCGGCCAAGGCGTGCGAAAAGCAGGACTGGATGGCGTGCTACCACAGCGCCGAGGGGCTGATGCTGCAGGTCGACGACGAGAGTGAGAGGCGAGCTTTGGAGCTGTTCGGAAAGTCTTGTGACGCTGGTGTGAGCGAGGCCTGTTTCGCCGCCTTCCTCTACAGTCAGGCAGATGGCAATGCTTCGCGGATGGAGCGCTTCTCCAAAGCCTACTGTTTGCTCGAGGCGGACGGATGTGAGGACGGCAAACCCATCGTCGATTTTGGTGCTGTCTTCGATCCATCGACCCTGCCTGCAATGCCCGATTTGAGTGGTATTCCGGGAGTTTCCAGCCCGATCTTCGATTAGCCGCGGCGCTCGCTCTTGGCGAGCTGGCGCGAGATGGATATGCTCAGGACAGGCGATTTGCTGAGCGGAGGCTTCGCTGGTTTGAGTCGACTTGGGCCTTGCTCTGTCGGCTTGCTCGTGTTCTTTGAGCCGCTCGCACACGCTTCGACTTTTTTGTCGATTGGGCGCTTGGCCTGTTCTCAACAACTTTTGTCGATTGGGCGCTTGGCCTGTTCTCAACAACTTTTGTCGATTGGGCGCTTGGCCTGTTCCCAACAACTTTTGTCGATTGGGCGCTTGGCCTGTTCCCCAAGTTTTTGTCGATTGGTCCCCTGTCTGGAGAGGTTTCATGAGCTCGGGAAGCATCAGTGTCGGCGCGCTGCTCAGCGAGCGCTACGAGCTCACTCGGATGCTGGGGGCGGGGGGATTCGGCGAGGTGTTTCAGGCCTTCGATCAGCACACCCAGCAGTCGGTGGCGATCAAGCTCTTGCGCGAGGGGCTGCTCGACAGCGAACACGGCCAGCGCGAGATGAGCCGCTTCCAACGAGAAGCGCAGACCTTGGCGAAGCTGCGGCATCCGAACCTCGTACGGCTCATCGACACGGGACACTTCGAGGGGCGCTTCTTCATCGTCATCGAATACATCGAGGGGCAGTCGCTGGACGCCATTCTTCACGAGCAGGGGCCACTCGAGCCAGTCAAGGCGATTCATTTGATGAGCCAGGTCTTGGACGCGCTCTGCGCGGCCCACGAGCAAGGTGTGGTGCATCGTGATCTGAAGCCTGCCAACATCATGATCTCGAGCACTGGCGCGCGGGCCAACGCGATGGTGTTGGACTTTGGCATTGCGGGAATCGTGGAGGATGCTCGCGGCGCCGACTACGCGACCCTCTCCGTGAGTGGTCGCGTCACCGGCTCGCCTGCCTACATGGCTCCAGAGCAGTTCGACGAGGGTGCAGGCCGGTTGCGACCGGCGATCGATCTGTATGCGTGGGGCTTGATCTTCATCGAGGCGCTCAGCGGTCGACCGGTGGTCGAGGGAGACTCGATCCTGCAGTTGATCAAGCAGCAGCTCGACCCAGCGCCAGTGTCTTTGCCCGAGGCGCTGCGTGGCTTGCCGGTGGCGGCCGTCATCGAGCGCGCGGTGGCCAAGGACCCGGCTCAGCGCTATCGCAGCGCGCGGGAGGCGCTTGCCGAGCTCGACGCGCTGGGAGGGCGCAGCCTGCAGACCGAGGCGGTGGTGGAGACGCAGCCTGCAGCGGCTGCGTCGCCTTCGAACTGGCGTTGGGTCTTGTGGTCCGGGGGCGTGGTCCTGGTCTTGGTGCTTGGGGTGGGGCTGTGGCTGGCTTTGCGTTCGAAGCCTGAGCAGGCATCCAGTGCTGAGGGCGTGGCTGAGCTGGACTGTGAGGCGCCGCGGGTGCCGGTTGCAGGGCATTGTTGTTGGCCCGGCCAGCGGGTCGAAGGCGAAGCCTGTGTTGGTCAGCCCAGCGCTTGTCCGGGGGGCTTGGTGGCGAGCTCCTCAGGCTGTGCGCCAGTGATTGCGGTGGAGCCTGACCCGGAGCCTGACGATGAAGCGGCGGCCAAGCCCTGTGCCAGTGGCGACCCACGGGGTTGTCTGGAGGCGAGCCAGAGAGCGGAGGCGGCAGGCCGCCCTCGTCGAGCCAAAGCGCTGGAGCAGTTGGCCGCTGGCTTGGCGTCGCGCTCTTGTGCAAAAGGCGAGCAGGAGGGCTGTGCGGTGGAGGGCTTGTTGAAGCTTCGCATGAAACCTCATACGCCTGAGCGGATTCGGCAGGGGCTCGACAAGATGGAGGCGGCCTGTGATGCAGGCGTGGCGGCGGCGTGTCGCGACCTACGCCAGTTGTACTTGGGCGGTTACGGGCTCATCCGCGCCGATGCTGCGAAGGCGGCGAAGGCTCTGCAGCGCTATTGTGCTCTGCAGGATGGTCCGTGTGAGCTTTCACCGTGAGTCGTCGAGATGAATGAGTTTCGTGTTGCGTGGGCAGGCGAGCGAAGTGCGCGTATTCTCGCTCCACTCCAAAGGAGTGGTCGCTGGCGTCGCCCAGGGTGTTATGTGAGCGCGGCGCTACTGCTCTTGACCTTGGTGTGGCCGTCGTCGCTGCGGGCGCAGGAGAGCGCGGATTGGCGCCTGTCGTTGTCGAGCTTGGTCTTTGGGGTGTCAGGGGGAGCGCGGGATTTCGATGACCATCGCGAGCAGCTCTCGTCGGTGGCGGCGGGGCTTGGGGCACACGGCGCTCAGCTTGGTGTGGGTTATCGCGTGATGCAACCGTTCTGGCTTGGGCTGAGCGCGGCCGCTGGCTATGCGGAGTCGAGCCGTGACGGGGTGAGCACCACGACAGTGGTCTATGAACTTCTGACTCGTTTCGAGTTTCTCTTCTCTGATGGGCTGTTGCGTCCATCGCTCGGCGGGTTGGTGGGGCTTTCTGGGAGCGACACCTCGTTCTCGGCGGGCTTGGGCGCCTCGAGTTTGGGGGCCTATGCGCTGAGTCTGGGCGCAGTGGGGGAGTTGAGGTTCTTCGTGTTGGAAGCGTTGTCGGTGGATTTGGGCTTGCAGGGATTGTATTCCCTGGGTAAGGGTAGCAGCGACACGGGGCAGAGCCAGAGCGGGTTTGCGCTGCAGACTTGGCAGCTTTCGTTCTATTTGGGCCTCTCGGGCTATCTCTGAAAGTGGACGGGTGTTGGAGGCGAGCTTCGAGTGAGGACTCGAAAGCCTCATGCGAGAGCCCTGGATCATCTCGGCAGGAATCTGAAATTGAAGTAATTTCAAGGGGCTATCCCTCGGGCCGGGTGTGCTGATAAGCCGAATCCGGCCTTCGTATTCGATTTCGCTCGAATCGTTTTCATTCACACTGTCTGAGGAGCCCATGCGAAGCGTGTCCAGACGCGGTACAGCGCTGGAATTGGCGGTGACGAAGTCATGATTCTTGTGGAGAGGGCGCTGATCGCGGATGATCGGCCATGCGGTCGTTTGCAGGGCCGCGTTGGAGAACGCATGAGAGCAGCACCATGATCACTGATTCGAGAGCGAGCACAAGCTGGGGGCTGCGGGGAGCGAGTTTCGTATTCTTCCTGCTTCTGCCATTGTTGAGCGGCACCTCGTCTTTCGCTGAGATATACAAATATCAGACGGATGATGGCGAGGTTGTGTATTCGAGTGAGAAGAGAAGTGACCTCAAGTTGGTGGAGGTGATCGGGGAGTCCAAGCCGGCATCGAAGGTGTCGAACACGGCCACGAAGACGAGCAAGCCGCGCAAGTCGTCGAGCAGCGACGCCTACGATGGTTTGATTCGGGAGGCGGCGCAGACCTACGAGCTGCCCTTCGAGTTCATCAAGGCGGTGATCAAGGTGGAGAGCAACTTCAACC
>JAVFAO010000263.1:0-9854 GCA_034002465.1 Myxococcota bacterium | reverse complement strand
GGACTGTGCTTCAGTGTTGACTCAAAGCGCTGACGGACGCCTGTCGGATGCTTGGGCGAATCAGTCATCCCGTTCGCTGCTTGCCTCCTCATGGCAGACCTGTTTGGCGCACACACCTCGAGCGTTGGTACCGAGGAGGAAGCTGACCCTGTCGCCGATGCAGAGTTCATCGAATGCGCCCACCACATCGAGCTCGCCGAAGAAGAGGTTTTCGCCTCCGGCGTCTGGCGTGATGAAGCCGAAGCGCTGAAGCTCGTCGCGCACGATGAGGTTCTGGATGCAGCCGAGCAGGCGCCCGTTGTGGCCGTTTCTTCGAACCTGGACCGTGCGAAGCGAGCCGTTGGACGGTGCTCGCTCCTCGGGGTTGCGGGAGGGCAGGAAGAGCTTGTCGACGACGGCCTTGGCGGTGCGGTCTTCGATCAGAGCGCTCATCAGCACGGGGTAGCTGACCTCGTCGAGCAGGGCTGCAGAGGTGCGGGTTTCGCGCTCGACGCTCCCGTCGAGGTACTTGAAGTCCCAGCCGAGGACCATGACCCGGGTCCCGAGTGCGGCGAGCTTGCGGACCAGGGGGAGGAAGTCGGCGTCACCGGCGATGAGCGCGCAGACATCGATGCGCCCGGACAAGGCCAGCTCGTAGGCCTCGAGGGCTAGCCACACGTCGATGCCCTTCTCCTTCTGTCGCTCGTCCATGGGCATGTAGTGGGTCGTGATGCCCGCTCGGACGAGGACGTCCTCGAAGCGACGGTCGTTGAGCAGTCTCTGGAGGTCAGCGGAGCTATCATTGACAATGGGGAAGCGGCCACGAAAGTAGTGGGCGGCAACGAGCAACGTCCGGTTGCGCTCGACCTGCTCGCAGGCGGCGACGCGCTCCCTGATGAAGTCGTGCAACGCAGAGAGGCTGAGTCGCGCTCGGCGCTCATGGTGGTAGGCGTAGTACTGGGAGATGGCGGCGAAGCAGTTGCCGTCGTACATGACTGCGATGCGGAGTGGTGCTGACATGGGCTGGTGCTCCTTGGTGTCTGAGGAATCGCTCCGTCTACAAATACCGCGAAGTCGGCGCGGCTGTGACGCCGAACGCGCACTTCAGCGAAAACGGCAGCCCGGAAAAGCATGCTTGGTGTAGGCACGCAGGCTGTGCATCTGGGGCTCGATAGCTTCGGTGATGACCGCGCCACAGAGACGGGAGCCATCGAGCGCGCGGAGCGGCACGAGCCAGAGCTGACGAAGGTCAATGGCGGTGTCACGGTTGACCCAGGCCTCGTCGCCGCGCTTGGCGCTGGGCGGAAGAAGCGTGCGGTACGGCGTTGGACGGCTGAAGCAAGGCACCAGCAGGTACCACCACAGGCCGTCGAGCTCCACCTGCCCATTACAGATGAAGGGACGGGCTCCTTGGGCATGAAAGTGCTCGCGTTGCGAGACCTGAGCGCCGAGTCGGAGCAACGTCGTGGGCGTACAGAAATGGACATAAAGGTTCGGTTTTCGCATTGATTTCTCCTGTTTTTTGTTTTGGATTGATTTTGTTGATTGAATTGAAAATAGTTGTAACGAAACTTTCCGATACAGCGTTTGGGAGTTTTCTCTTGGTCCCAGTGAGCAATGGGATTGCAAGGTAGCTGACGGCGGCGGCGCGCGAGGCCAGAAAACCAATGGAAACATATTGTTAGGAGCGACGACGCGCCCTACCTCCGACGCTGAGCTTGCACGGGTACAGCGCTGAGCGTGGTGCCAGGGCGGGGAGCGTCTGTCGTCGAGTGGGGGACTGAGGGTGTTGTCTGGGATGGTCACAGGTGCCTCCTTCGGCCTGATTTCCACTCTACACACAGCGCGTTCACTGTCAACAAGAAAGCGACAAAGACACACGAGCAGTCACCGCTAGGAAGCCACCTTACGCAGTAGCCACAACGATTTCCATTGGCCTATTCGTATTCAGCATTATTAGGTTTCTTTCATCATTCATTTTGCATTCTGGAATCCCCCAATAGGTAGGGGCTTTTTGCTTTCGAACCTACATATGGGATTATCATCGGCATTTTCGACCCGAGCCTTAACTGAAGTCTTTCTCGGCCCCCACTAACCGAAAAATATCTCTGGTATGGCAATTAGTTGAGCACAGCGGTGCGTGAGGTCTTCGACTTGCGCTCTGAGCGCTACGGCTTTCGCTCGCCGCGGAAGTGAAGCGGTCTTGGAGGCGCTCGAGCAGGAAGACGATTCGGAGTCGTGCAAACCCGATGGGCTGCAAGCAACTGTGAAGAACAGGCGAAGTGCCCAATCAGCAAGAAGCGCGAGCTGGCGAGCGGCTTGGACCCCTGGCTGTCACTCGCTTTCGCTCGCTCCAGCCCTTCCCCGCTTGGCGGGGCAACCCGCTCGAAACCAAACCGGGCCGGATATGCTTGCTTTGCTTTGCCTGGATGACTGAAAGACGCAGGCTCGGCCACGGCGTGCCGTGGCCCTACTTTGCTTGGCCTGGATGACTGAAAGGCGCAGGCGCGGCGTGCCGTGGCCCTACCAAGGCCCAGGGAGAGGCGCCAGAAAGCTGGCCTCTCGTTAGCTCAGCTCGCCTGACTTGTGCCGAACTGCAGCAGAGAGCCCGTTTCCAGAGGGCCGGCGAGGAAGACTCACGGCGGTGAAAGGAGTTCCTCCACGGTCAGCCCAATATCTCGAGCAATTTTTCGTAGCAACATCGGAGCGATATCCCGTCCTGCATGGAAGGGAACAGTGGTGCCTCTGCCGTCAGCGTGTCGATACTGTCGGTGCGAGCCACGTTGGCGGAGCTCTATGAAGCCATGACGCTGCAACAGGACGGCCACATCGCGAGCCCTGAGCACGGGCACGTCACCCATGTCAGCCGGCCTGAACCAGTTGGGTTCCCACGAACTCACTCTGCAGCTCAGGCTCACCGTCTTCCAGAAGCATGGCAATAACTTCCTGGAGATTCTGCCGGAGCTCGTCGAGCGTCTCAGCTTGGGAGTGTGCTCCCGGCCAGCCGGGCACATAGCCAACGAAGAGGCCGGTCTCACGGTCTCGTTCGATGATGGTCGTCCAGGTTCGCATCTCACCTCGCTTGGCCCTGATGAGCCTTGTGGAGATAGGCTCGCGCTGACGAGCCAGTTCCCGAAATCAGCATAGCGCGCGCAAGTGAATCTGCAACAGGAAGCGACAGCAGCAGCAGACGCGTTTGCGTTCGTTCGCTCTCGCGAGACCCTCGCAGCGCCCGCGACAGACGCTGGCTCGTGCCTCGCTTCGCTCACTGGTTTGCGTCCTGGCGCCTTTGCGTGAGACTCCAAAGACCTTCGTCCCTTCAGAACATCCACGCGCCGAAAGCTGCTGCTGGTTGACGCGCTCTCCCCCCGGTGGCAAGCTGCGGTCTTGCTGCAACGCTGGCCTCAGCACGAGCAGCGATGAGAGCGAATGCAATCGCCATCGTATTCACAAACTCGCCTTGCACGAAGGAGCTCGACGCATGCAGCAGTGGTGGTTGTTCATCGACGAAGCGGGTGCCTTCGATGACAAACGCGACCGGGTCGCCGTGGGTGGCCTGCTCATCGACGCCGATTGGTCCGCCGGCTCCGCGGTCGCCCTGCGAAACGCACTGCAGTCCTGTGTACCCTACATCCCGTGGCCGCTGCACCTGCGTGAGCTCGAGTCCAGCGTGATGCACTTCATCTGGACACTCGAGTTCGAACGCGACAGCCTCGAGCGTGAGCAGGCCAGGGAAGAGCTCTGCGCCTTCGAACGGGTGCTCAATCTCGACGACCGAGAGCGCCTCAGCCGCGTACGTCAGGCTGTGCGCCACGGGCAGGTCGTGAAGCTCCCAGACCTCCAAGCACTCCAGCGTCAGAGCGGTCGTCTGCCCACACTCGACCTTTGGGTACGACGACAGCAACGCAGCCGAAGCGCCATCGATACGGTCATCGGCAGCCTGCTCTCGCTGCCCAACGCCGACCAGCGGCTCGTCTGGCTAGGTGCCTCCGAAGCGGTGCTCCAGGACTGCTGGCCACCACCCGGACACGACCGCTACCTCAACCTGCTCAGCGCCCTCGTCGAGAGGGCTTGCGACGCACTGGTCGCCCGCAGCGGCAGCCACCGCGTCGAGCTGCGGGTGCTCTCCCGCGACGTATGGGATGCCCACACCGGCGCCTCCCGTCGGCTCTCCACCGCCGACCTCGACGGGCTCCTGCAGCGCTGCGCCACCCAACACCAATACCACGCTCAGGACGCGCGCATCCGCTTCGAGGTCGCCCAGCCCAGCCACTTCGACGCCGACTGTGACGCCTACCACGTCCTCGCCGATTTCTTCAGCTCCCGCGCCCGATTCCGATTCCAACCCTATGTGTCGCATGAGCAGCTCACGCAACGGCTCCGGCAGCACTGCTTGGCTAGCGCGAGCACGCCCCTGGAGGTCAACGGCAGCGGCCACGCCCAGCGCTTCGTCAACCAAGCGCGAACGAGCGGCGCTGTCCCCACCACCACCCTCCCTGGCGCGGTTAGCCTCTGGGCTCGGCAAGACGCCCAGCGATGGGCAGCGCTGGTGGCGACCCACCAGTCACCAGCTCAGCCTTGAACGTCGGTTTGGTCTAAAGCCGTCCAAGCGATTGACCCCTCACACCTTGAACGTCAGCGAAGAAATCGGAGAAACTGAGATGGAGCTCGACGTCGCGCTGCATACGCTCACCAACCGCAGCTCCTCAGCACAGTCGAAGGCCGAGGCGGCGCCGGTGGTCCTCGCCGCTTTGCAGAAGATCGCACACAGCAAGTCTTTCCTGCAGCTCGGAACTGCAGAAGAGCGCGAAGACGCCATCTTCACGGCACTCGAACTCTACTTGAGACGAACCGAAGCGCTGCACCCAACAAATGCGGGTCATGCCCGAGCCTTGCTCCACCGCCGACTGAACTGGCTCTTGCTGAACCAGTGGAGACGCCAGAAGCGCAGCTCGACGCAGCCCTTGGAGGAAGCAGAGCAAGGCCACCAGCCTCCCCTTCCCCATAGCTCGAAGCAAACGCAAGCCGAGGATTTTCGCGGAGATCTCCAGCGCTTCCTGAGCTACCTCATCGCGCTCGAGCTCTCGCCGCGCCTACGCAGCGCCCTCCAAGACCTCCTTCATCGAATGCTGCTCGGACTGGAGTGGAACGAGCTCGCCATGCTCTTCTGCGTCAACTGCCGAACCGGTCGACTCGAGCTGCGCTGCCTGAGCTGCGACGCTAGCTTCAGCCTGCGCTCAGCCGCTGTTCAAGCCAGCAAGCTGAGCTTCACCAGGGAGGGCGTGCACTGTCGCGTCTGCGCCGAAGGCAGCATCCAAGGTGAATGCCCCGACTGCGCTTGGTCTGCCCAGCTCCAGTTCTCACCCGAAACGCTGAAGCGTGATGCGGCCGCGCTAAGGCAAGCAGCGGCTGCGGCGCGAAAAGCGGTTCTGAGCTTTGTCGAGGCGGATTTCGCCGACTCAAAATTGAGCCAAGACGATTACGAAAGATTTCTGGAACTTCTCTCT
The DNA here is from genome assembly GCA_034002465.1 of Myxococcota bacterium. Taxonomy (GTDB): domain Bacteria; phylum Myxococcota_A; class Bradymonadia; order UBA4248; family JAVFAO01; genus JAVFAO01. The sequence continues at coordinate 4,368 of JAVFAO010000263.1, read as the reverse complement.
TCTTTTTCGAATTAGCCCGAACTTTTTGTCCATTGGGCACTTGGCCTGTTTTCCCCAACTTCTTGTCCATTGGGCGCTTGGCCTGTTCCCCCAAGTTCCTGTCCATTGTTCGCTTGCCCTGGTCCCCCAACTTTTTGTGAGCGGACGGATCACACGAACGCTCACTGGATGGTTCCTGCGACAAGGTCACCAGGGCCACACCCCCTGGTGAAGGAGCGTAGCGCATGAAAGCATTCGACGAACTACTGCGTCAGGCCGGGCTTTCGGCAAGCCTCGACAGCGAGGAGGCTAGCCTCGAGCTGCCGCGCCATGAAGGCGCACCGCAGGGAGACGCGAGCGGCGAGCTCAGCTTGGCCGCGCTCGAGCCCTTGCTCGGCGAGCTGAACCACCGCCTGCTGCAGAAGGCAGACTTCAGCATCGAAGCGGTGCTGTACCGCTCGGCAGAGCTGGTGGTCGTGCCGCCCTTGGGCAGCTATCGATTCATCGCGAGTCACGATGCGGTGACTCCGCAGCTCCTCGACGACGGCCGCAGCCATCGACTCAGCTTGCGTGAAGGCGAGGCCGCGCTCTATGCCTTCGAGCGCGGACAGGTGCTGCGCTTGGGCTTGGAGCAAGGCAGGCTCAAGCTGCAACACGATCCGGCAGCCGGCCAAGCACTCGCCCCAGCACCGCAGCCCACCCGCGCAGCCGACCGAAGCGCCGCTGAGGCGCTGCTCGAACAGCTCGCAGCCGACGACGCTTGGCTCGCGCAGCTCATCGCCGAGGACCTGCGCAGCGCCGATTTCTATCGGAACGCGGTGGGATACGGAGCCCTGCATCGGCTCTACATCCCCAATGCCAAAGCGGCTCGGATCGCTGTGGAGCGTGTTCTGAGGGGGGAATCGGCTCAACGGAATGAACCCGCCATCGATTGGCTGCGGGCTTGCTCACCCAGCGAGCAACACCAGCTCGAGCGAGAGGCGATGGCTGCGCTCGACTACGTGGTCTCGGAGCTGCGCAGCTTGCGCCGTGAGAAGCGAAGCGAGCAGGCCGCCATCGTCGAGGACCCGTCCTGGCGACGACGATTGCTGCTCTGTTTGCACGAGCGCGACGCGCTCGAAGGGGTCTGCACGCTGCTCGCCGCCGCAGGACGACAGCAGCCGCTGCGCGACGCCCTGAGCGCCTTCGACGAGGATGCAGAGTTCATCATGGACGAGCTGCTTCCGGTCCCAGAGCTGACCCAAGACCTCCGCCTCGAGCGCGCGCGCCTCGACGCGCCCGACGCTTGGTGGACCCGGACCGATTGATGATGATGCACGACGTCTCCTGAGTGTTGGTTGTTGTTGGGAGTTGAGAGTGGGGCGCCGCCCCACGCCCCGCCAAAGGGCTTCGCCCTTTGGAATCCCTCTTTATTGCAGCTTGTTTGCTGGCGTCTCGCTGTCGCAGCATCCGTCAAGTTGGGGGAAGCAGGCCAAGCGCCCAATCAACAAGAAGTCAGTCGTTGTGGACCCAGGAGAAACGAAGCATGTCCCTTCAGTCCGACCTCCAAGCGATTCAAGCCGTGGCCAGCGGCAGCGCGCTCAGTCTCCAACAACAGCGCGCTCGACGGGTGCTGAGTGCCGGGCCTTGGTTTTGGCCCGAAGCCCCTGATCAACGCGCGCGGCTGGCCGCTCAGTTGGGGCTGGAGGAGCCGGCGAGCCGGGTACCGCTCTTGGCGGTGCAAGGGGACAGCGCCGGCTTGTATTCGCTCTATCGCGAGGAGCAAAGCCCCTCGGAGGGGGGACTCTTGTCGTTTGGGGAGCAGGCCAAGCGGGCTTGGCGCGAGGCTTGTTGTGCCGTGCCGCGCTCACTGCCCTGCCTTTGGCGCCCCATGAGCAGCGTCGCTGGGCCCGTCCCACGGGCGCAACGGGTGAGCAGCGACTGCCGCAACGACGACGCCCTGGACGGGGAATCGTTTGGGCTTGCCTTTGCGCTGGGGCTCGCGGCTCAGCTCCTGGGCCAGCCCTTTCCGAGCAACTGGGTCGCGACAGGGAAGCTCGACGCGTTGGGCCGCGTCACGGCCGTGTCGGGGGTAGCGCAGAAGCTGGCTCTGTCGGCGCAGGTGCCGCTGATTACGCATGCGCTGGTGCCGTCGCAGAACCTCGAGGAAGCGCGCCGAGCGGCGCCACGACTGACGATCGTGGGTGTCTGCCAGCTCCGAGAAGCGCTACGCGTGCTGTGGACCGAGGCGCAATTGCGCAGCACGCCGAGCATGTCGACGGTGCAGCAGCAGGCGCGCGAGCTCTTCAACGTGTGCCTGGACTCACGCGCGAACGCCACCTCGGACTGGCGCCCTGTGGCGGCGGCGGCGCAGTCCTTTTTGGAGACCTACGACGCTGACCTGAGCGAGGCCGATCGCAGCCGACTGCAGTTGGCGCGGCAGATCGCCTCTCGTCATGCCGGGGAATGGGTTGAATACCAGGCGCCGCACCCTGCCCTGCGCGACGACCTGATGGCGTCGCGCTGGCTCGAGCTGCTCGCCCATCTGGTGCAGTCGTCGACGGACCTTGGCAGCCCTAGCCTGGACGAGCTTCGGCCGTTGCTGCCAGAGCTGCCGCCGCATCGCGAACGCCACCCCTCGCATCTGCGCCTGCTGGGCGCTTTGGGTCGTCTCTACGCGATCACCGGCGAGGCTGAGCGCGGGCTGGAGTGTCAACTGGAGGCGGCGCGTAGCTGGTGGGAGGAGCGGAATGTGTCGGAGCTGAGCTATCCGCTGAGCGCAGGCTTTCAGCTTGCTGGCGCCTTGGGCGACCAAGAGAGCTTTGATGCGCTGGAGGCGCTCTACGTGGCGTCACGAGAGCTGGCTTCGCAGCCCGAAGGCGACTGTTTCGTGCGGCTGTCGCGAGCGCGCGGCTTGGTGGCGTTGGGGCGCGACGATGCAGCGCTGTGGTCGGAGCTCAAAGCGCTGGCCGCAGACGCGCAGCGGCCGGAGCATCTGCGGCTGACGGCGATGCGTCTATTGTTGAAGCGAGCGCGGCGAGCAGGAGAGGACACGGGGCAGGAGGCGGAGCACTGGGCCAGCTTCGAGGCGCTGGCGCGCAGTGGCACGCTCTCGGCCCATGATGAGGCCGAGTTTCGGGCGTTGGTGGCTCTGGAGACGGCGCTGGAGCGCGGCGGCGATGCGCCGAGAGCCCTCAAGCAGCTCGTGGAGGTCAGCGCGCAGCCCACAGGGATGCTGATGGCTGCGGCAGAGGCCAAAGGAAAGGACGCAGCGGCCTGGGTGGCGCGCTTCTGGCCGTACTGAGCTCAAGCCGACATTGTATTCATATGCACGAAGAAGACCTCACCCCACAACCCACTCTCCATGCGTGGAGAGGGGGATTCGCGGCGAGCGTCGTATTCCCTGAGCATGAAAGGGAGCGCACCGGTCGAGGCTGGAGCGCTGAGCTCATTGACGCCAGAGCAGCGCAACCTCTTGGGGCAGCGGCCCATCTCCGATGGCGTTCCCATCGGGGCCGAACAAGCAAAGCCCCACCTCGGCCATGCGCTCCTCCACCTCCTCCACACGCCGACGCGAGAGCCGCTGCGCCTCTTCCCCCGTCAAGGCGTTGTAGAGCCGGCGAAGTGGAACGTGGCTTGGAAAGCCCCACTCCCTCCAATCTGCCCAGCGCCACATCCCCAACAAGCGTATCAACAACACCGACTCGCTGTGGTCGGGAACTTCTTGTCGATTTGGCGCTTGGCCTGTTCCCCCATTTTCTCCGACCCGACGTCCAGACCCAGATGGCCGCAGGCGCAGACGAACCCAGGCCGCAATACCTGGCGACGCCGTCCCCAACGGTACTGCGTTCGCCTCATCCTCGCCGCCCTCGTCGTACATCGCCAGCTCGAGCTGCGCCGCCGCAAGACGCCGCAACAGCGCATCGAATCGCTTGCTCGAGAGTCGCTGTGGCAGCTCCATCCCCATCAACTGCAGCAAGTCTCCAAGCGCCAGCGGCGGCGTCCAGCTCTCGAGGCGCCAACGTTGAATACCCGTCTTCGAGACGAACCCGAACCAGTCGAGGCTGTCAGGAAGGTCGCTCTTCCTGAGCCAAGCAGCGAACCCTGGGTCAGCCTCGCTCGTCACCTGCTCGCTAGCGTCCGCGCGCGATTCGAGCTGCGGCGCCGCGACATCAGCCGGCTCCTCCTGCGTCAGCGAAGCCAAGAGATGGGCGATGCGCTCCTGCTCTTGAAGAAATCCCGCAAGCTCGCAGAGCAACTGCGGTGACTCCAACACACACACGCACTGCGCCACACCGCGTCTCGGCAAACCTACGTTGCGGCCACGGAAATACCCCTGCTCAGCAATGGGCGCTTGGGTCAGCAAGAAGGTCCTCTCCGCCTCGTCCCGATACCACCACCCCTGCTCAC
>JAVFAO010000262.1:0-9870 GCA_034002465.1 Myxococcota bacterium | reverse complement strand
AGCCGTGGGGGTGCTGGTCTCGGTGACCGCCTCGAGCGCTGTGTCCGTCGCCGCTATTGGATCAGTCGCAACGGCGCTCTCACCCGCAAACTGGTTGAAGAGGTCCCGCGCAAACAAGAGCTCGTTCGTGGGCAGAGGCTTCGTGGCTTCGTTGACTTTGGGGGGTGGCTTGATTTCGGCCAGGCTACGCGGTGTGAGCGAGACCAGAGTGGAGGCCAACAGCGCGTTCACCCCAACGGCAGTAAAAAAAGCCCCCAAGACCACTATGAGCGCTTGGCCGAGCAGTAGGAGTCGCTGTGCTCTCTGATGCATCTCTACTCCGGCTGGATTCGAAGCTGACGATTCTGGCCGCGTCGATCAATCTCGACGGTGACCTCGCCGCTTTGTACCAGATCCAGAAACTGTAAGCTGCCTTCTTCGCTTCCCGGCTTCTGTCCGTTGATACTCAAGATGACGTCGCCGCTCATCAAGCCGAGCTGTGAGAGAAAACTGTCCTCAGCGATGTCGTTGAGTCGATATCCCTGCATCGCGCCATTGGCGATGTAGGCGCCCGTTCGGGTCTGCACCGCTAGCGTGGCGCGGTTACGCGCTTGCTCTGCGGCCAGCGAACGAGGAATGACGTACTGGTCGTCAGCAATGCGGCGCACTGCCAGGGCACTCTCGGGCACCGATTCCTGCGGCTCGCTGAGCGCCTGCTCATTGCCCGGCTGGCTTGCGTCCGGGGCGTTCGCGTTGCCGGCAGCGCTCGCAACCGTGGGCTGAGCGACGCTTGTCCCTTGCAGGTTCAGGAGCTCTAGCCCGTTGCCGTCCAAGCGCCGCAAGGTCACATAGGACCGAGCGATACCGACGAGCACCACCGGCCCGAGCCGATCGCCGATGCGTGCGCTCAAGTCTTCGCCACTGTCGAGCATTTGCAGTTGGGCGCGCGAGAAGCGAGTATCGCTGGAAACCATGGTCCCCATCAGCCGCAGCGGGAGCTCGCTTGGCTTCGCACTTTGCTTGGCTTGTGCATCGGGGCTGGTCGACATGGTGAGCTCAGGTGCAAGGGTTGGAGCTGCTGTCTCGATGGCAGCGTCGCGGTTGAAGAGGTCTCGCGCAAAGAGGAGCTCATTGACGCCCACTGGGGCTGCCTCGGCGGTGGAAGGAGGGGACGCTGCGAGCTGCAGCGCGCTGCTGGGCATCGCATCCACAAGCAGCTCGCTGAGCCAAGCGTTGACGCCCAGCGCGCCAAACAGCGCCATGAGCATGACGCAGAACAGCTGCGCGAACAACAAGCCGACCTGCACAGCGCTTCTTCGACTCATTGCATTCCCGCGGGTGGCGAAAGAGCGCTTCGCTTCCTTCGCCCTGGCCGCTGGGCCTTGCACGACTTGGGCCAGATGCCTGAACCGCTTTCTTGCTGATTGGGCGCTTGGCCTGTTTCCCCACCTTCTTCATGCCGACGATAGTGCATTTTCCTCGAGTTCTCGAGCTCTTGCCAAGCGCCTCAGCGCCAAGCGAACTGCCTTGTGCTGCAATCAGCGACCAACACTGCAGATTCGCGCATCTGTTCGAACGGGCTGATGACGCAGTCGCGCGACGAGCCCCTGGAGGCTGCGCGCTGACTGCCACTTCGACAAGCATGGAGGGGAGTCGTTGTCATTCTGACAAAGCTTCGTTTCCTGTTGCCTCCTGTGCAGGGGCAGGCCGTTGTCGGTGTTTTTCCATTCGCATGTTCAAGAGCTGCATTCCGAGCGCGAAGGCCATGGAAAAGTAGATATAACCTTTGGAGATCTCCTGCTCGAAGCCTTCGAAGAGCAGGACGAAACCGATGAGCACCAAGAAGGCCAAGGCGAGCACCCGAATACTCGCCCGTTTCTGCACGAAATCGCCGACGGGACCTGCAAAGACCATCATGATCACGATGGCGATCACCACGGCAGCGATCATGATTGGCAAATGCTCGACCAAACCGACGGCGGTGATCACCGAGTCGAGGGAGAAGATGACGTCGAGGGCGAGCACCTGCAAGACGAAGGCGAGGTAGCTTGGGGCCTTCGTTTGGACACTGGTTTGCACGGATGGGCCATGTTCGGGGTGTTCGACGTTCTCGTAGATCTCGTGGGTGGCTTTGCCAATCAAGAAGAGCCCGCCGACGATGAGGATGAGATCTTTGCCCGAGAGTGAGTGCCCAAAGGCAGAAAAGAGCTCATTGGTCAGATGCATGACCCATGAGATACCTGCCAGCAGCGCGATGCGAGACACGAGTGCGATGCCCAGGCCGAGTCGCCGCGCCGCTCTCTGCTTCTCGGGGGCAACGCGACCAGCGAGGATGGTGATGAAGACGATGTTGTCGATGCCCAGCACCACCTCGAGCAGGGTCAAGGTGAGGAGGCTGATCCAGGTCTGGGCATCAGCGAGGAAGCTGAGATCCATCACTCACTCCAATTGTTGCGAGCTGCAAGTCGATGAACGATGCCGCTGCGAGGGGGCAATTCAGGCCATCGTGGGGATGGTCGGCGGCAGTGTCGCGCGCTCCTCGCCTTCCCGCAAGAGTGCATTGCGGTGCGCTCTTCGTCGCGTATCGCCCAAGCTCCTTGACAGGGACATCGCGTCTCCTGCTTCGTCTGTGACTAGTCTGTGGCGTCAGGTACGCGACAGCTCATCCCGGCAGCGACGATGCCCTCGTTGTAGACCTTTTGTTCCGGGATCTGCCCGCGGATGCTGGTGGCGATCTTGTCACCGATGAGGTAGCTGGAGCTGGCGTCTTGGCGGATGATGGTGACGGCGTTGCCACCTTTGGTGGCGCGTAGGGCGGCGAGCAGGCCATCGGCTCCGGTGCTGAACCACTGGGCTCGGAGGGCCTCTTCGGCGGGGATGGTGCCACAGGGGGTCCAGCTCAGGCTCCGAGGATCGGAGCGAAAGCAGCAGTGGTTGATGACACCCTGCACCGGGTCTATGACACCCTTGATCTCCACTTCGAAGACCATTTGCTGGTCGAGGAGCTTGTCGAGTACGTCGTCTTTGCGGAACTGGTCGGCACTCTTGAAGACCTTTTGGAGCTGCTCTCGCGCTTGCTTTTCGAGTGAGCTGAGTTTGAGTTGAGCCTCGGCAAGGGCCGCTTCTGCGTCGCTTTTTTGACTTTTGACGGTGGCGAGCTGGGTGGCGAGCTGCATGTTGCGCTCCCGCTCCGAGGCAAGCGCGATGCTCGTGTTTTCAAGTTCTTGCCGGCGCTCCTCGAGCTGGGCGTCATCGATGGCCTTGGCCAAGGTATCGGCGCGCACTTTCTCGGCTGCGAACGCTGCCTCGAGGTCGATGGCCTCGTAGGTCTGCACCTCGATCTGCCCTTCCTGAATGGTCGCAAACAAAAAGAGGACCGTCATGAAGATGTCGAGCAAGGGCATCATGTCGAGCTTTCGTTCGCGTCGCATTGTGCTCAGGCTCCGCGTTCGGAATCGATGCCAGGCAAGGTGCGCTCGCCCTCGTCTTGGTGGGCGGCTCGAGCTTCCTGTCGATTGGGCGCTTGGCCTCGTTCTTCTTCGCTTTCGGCTTGGTCCACTGTTGGGGTGGAAGCTGCGGCTGGCGAGGGCAGGATCAGCGGGTTGGCATCTTTGGCATCTTTGGAGGCTTTTGCTGCTTTGGGACTTGGCTCATCCAGTGAGAGCAGTAGCGCATCGCGAACCACTTGCCGAGCGCTCTCCAAGACACTGGAGGCTTGGCCAGCGATGGTGGCCAGGATGAGGGCTCCAACCAGACCCCAGAAGGTGGTGCCGAGGGCGATGGGCAAGCCTTTGCGGAAGGCGACGAGATCGGTGGGGTCCGACATGACCAGCGCGAAGACGGTGCCCAAGATGCCGAGGTGGGTGGCGTAGTGGGAGAAGCGCTCCATCCAGGCAACTCTGTCGTTGAGCCGTATCAGCGCTCGGGTGGCATTCCGCACGCGCGCCGAGCGGTGCATGATCTTCCCGATCTCTTCGAAGGAGAGGTCGACGACTGGTGCGCTCTCGAGTCGTTTGCGGATGGGGTGCTGCAGGGGCAGCTCCATGCCCAAGCCACGCAGCATCTCGAGGCGGCCAATCAGCACGTCGTGCTGGCGGCGACCGGCGTAGTACCAGATCAGGGAAAAAGTGCTAAAGACGCAGATGACCACCAGCACCACGATGCTGTAGGTATCGAAGAGCGCATCGAGCAACATGGGGCTTCTCCGCTCGGTTCTGTAGGCGAAATTGCTGGTTCCTCAGCGTTGTTGGGCTGTTTCCGAGAGAATCGGCGCGTGTTTCTTGTTGATTGGGCGCTTGGCCTGTTTCCCCAACTTCTTGTTGATTGGGCGCTTGGCCTGCTTCCCCAACTTGTTGGCGATACCGCCAAGGCCTCAACACGCCGTCTCGTGCATCCTGCGTTCAGTTGGAGCGCGCGACGATGTTGCGGAAGCCGCCCGTTTCCAGACAGCTCTTGAAGCCATCGACGGTGGCCTGGGTCCCGACGGTGGTGTCGATTTCGACGCGAGTGTCTGGGGCGTGCTGCCCTTTGAGCTGTTCACAGAGGGCAGCACAATCCGTGGCGTCGGCACCAGCGAGGCTACATTGCTCACCCTTGACGACGATACTGACGGTGTTCTTGTCTGCCTCGGTCTTCTTTTCGCTCTTCTCGGTCGACTCGGCGCCGCCGGCTCCTGGGCCTTTGCCGCCACCAAAACTGGGCAAACAATCACGGATGAAGTAGCCCGCTGCCACCACACCTGCGATCAGGAGAGCGACGACCCCCATTCGACCACTTCCGCGTTTGCGCTTCTTGACCATCGTTTCGTGTGCTCCACTCTATGCGCCAGCTCACCAAAGCTGGCGCGTTCGCTCACCTTGAAAGGCGCCTCTGGTTGACGAACAGCGCTTCCGAGCGCTCGTCTCAGGCGTCGCATGGGCGGACCCGTCGTCGACCCAGGGTGGTCAGCATTGCGCAAAGCGCCTTGCTACGCAAGCCTGTCGGAGGCGCGCATAGGAAAAGGAAGCTCACTTGGCGGTGCCGATGAGCAGCTTATCGAGGCTTGCGGCATAGATATCGTTGGGGCTCGTTGGGTGGAAAGCGACGGCATACAGGGGCTCACTATAGGGAATGTGGGTCCAGCTTCCAGGCATGCCGTAGTTGTTGCTCAGGAAGACGCCAGCGGTTTGAGGGGCCGAGGAGCTGAGCAGCACCCAGCGCGGATCTTGGGCGAAGATGGCGAGGTCGCTGATGGCAAGCTCAGCGTTGCTCAGGTCCAGGGGTTCCCAGGCGCTCCCGTTCCAGCGTTGGAGGAAGTCCGAGCCCTCGCCGTAGACGAAGGCAAAGTCGATGAAAGGCAGACAGGCCGTGGACAGCTCGACGTCTGCTGGTGGCGAGGGAGACAAGAGCAGCTCCTGTGCATCGAACAGCGCATCGCTTGCGGGCTGCAGTTGCCAGACACTGCTCGTGGCTTGGCTGCGGCTCGTCAGCAGGAGGCGGGCGCCGTTGTCGAAGGCGCAGAGATGGTCGTACTGGGGGCCATCCAGAAGCTGATTGCTGAGCTGAGTGAAGGGGTCGCTGGCACCAGCGCTGAGGGCGCGGGCGAAGACGGCGCTTTCCAGGACGTAGAGTGTGTCTTTTCCGGCAGACTTGTGGTCCAGCCCGACACTGATGCTGGTGGCTCGATTTAGCTGCTCACGATCCATGTACGGCTCCCAGGCCGTACCAAAGGCGCTTCGCCACAGCGAGGTGCCATGGATGTAACTCACTGTATTCGAACCGACATAGACTTCGGCCGGGCCCAGCCGCAGCGCCGAGAGCTCACGCGTCGGGGGGTGGGCTTGGCCCAAGCGCGCTTCCCCGCCTTCCAGCTCCCAGAGCAATGATGCGCCGTCGCCATGTATGCCCTTTCGACCGCGTAGCATCAGGCGTTGGGAGGAGATGGGCAGAATCTGCTCGATGGGCAAGGCATCGAGTCCGTCGGACTCCGGCTGCCATGCTGTGCCAGAGCGTCGAAAAGCGCCAGCACCATCGGTAGCAGCCCAGACATAGCCGTCCCTCGCCTCGAGCAGTGCCCACACGTCCAGCGGGACCAGGTCCGGAGCTTGACACTGCGGTGCGTTGCCCTGGTTCCAGCTGCAGGCAAAGACGCCGCTGTCGGTGGCGATGTAGAGCTGGCCGGTTTGAAGCAGGAAGTCGTGAACGACTCTCAGGTTGGAGGCCCCAGGGAGGATGAGCTCCAGCCAGCTATTCCCTCCGAAGTAATACACTTTTGGGGTGCTGAAGGAGTATTCTCGAGTGGAGATAATCGCGCGTTGCCCATCTGCTGAAACGGTCATCGCGTCTACCTGGCGGGCATTGGGGGCGCTGCCCATGGGACCGAGAAGGCGCCGATTCACCATATCCAGGCCTCGAACTTCGAGAAGGCCTGTGGTGTCGATGGCAATCATGGTGCGCTCGCCCACTTGTACACCGCCGAGACAGGGGTGTTTGACAGCGCTGTCAAATGGCTTGAAGGCGGCGCCATCCCAGACCAAGAGATCGGTGGAGGTGCACAACAGTACGTCCGTCTCTCCAAAGGCTGCTTTGATGGTTGCGGTGCGCGGGAAGCCAACGATCTTGCTCCATTCGTCTTTGGCCGATGCGCGGAACCAACCGTTTGGAGTGGCGGTGCCACCATCCCATTCATCGGTGATCATCATCTGTGCGCCTGAGGGAAGCCAGAACAGTTTTCGCAGCAATTCGTTCTCACTCAAGGGACTGCGACCAGTGATCAGACTCCACCCCGTCTCAGAAAAGTACCAGGACTCTCCGTTGAGTCGAGCCATCGTCCAGAGGCGGCCGCCATCAGGTTCCTGCACCAAGTCTCGCAGGGTTGCGGCGGGAAGGGATGGCCCAGCGGTGAAGCTGTAGTCTTTGGGGTCGGTGCTGTCCTCTTCGTCCTGCTCGAGTTGCTCGAATTGGTCGAGGTCGAGCAGCTCTGTCTGCTCGAGCTCGTCAAGCTCGCTCAGCTCAGTATCCAGGAGCTCGACATCCTCTTCGGTGTCGAGCTCGAGCTGAGTGTCGAGCTCGTTCTCAACGAGCTTGATACCGTCGCTGTCCTTGAAAGTGTTGCAGCCAAAGGCCAGCAGTAGGACGCTGAGCAAAGAGAGCAGTCGCTTCACCATGAGAGGCTCCATGAATAGCCGAATCCGTCTGGGGAGAGCCAAGCTTGGCCGGCGGTGCCGCTGTCATCGAAGGCGCCATCGACGAGCCACATGGTCAGTCCACCCAGCAGCAACACGCCGCCACCAATGAGCAGGCCTTGGTTGATGGGTTGCAGTCCGTCGACGGCGTCTTTGCGCTCGCGGTAGAGGGCCGCGTCTCCACTCTGGGCGGCTTCTTCGAGCTCGTCGAAGGCTGGACCCAGGACGGCGAGGTCGAGGATGAGGGAACTTGCTAGGGCGGCAACGCCGACGCCACCCACAATGAGTCCCGCTGTGCTCAGCGCTCCCCAGCCCTGCTGAGTGGCGTCGAAGTGCAGGTCTAGGTTCTGGCTTTCTCCAGGTGCAAGCGTCAGCGCGTGGCTTTGCTCTTGCCCTCCGAGCTGTGCGCGCAACTCATGCTCCCCGGGGGAAAGCTCGATGGCGTCGGTCGTGCAGACGCTGGCGTCTCGGCCATCGATACTGACGACGATCTCGGCTGCGTTGCAGCGCAGAAACAGCCGCGCTGGGCAGTCGACGAGCTCCTCGCGGTAGCGCTCGACAATGGAGGCGATCTCCTCGGGGGTTGGCGACGCCAGCTTTGGAGCGTCGAGGGCCTGCTGATAGGCCTGCAGGGCCTCGGCACAAGCGCCGGATTGGGCGAGGGCTCGACCCAGGTTGAGGTAGAGCACGTTGGCCTCGCCGAGGGCGAGGGCGGAGCGCATGAGCAGGACGGCCTGCGCAGAGTCGCCGGCGGTGAGTGCCTCAACCGCCTGCGTGTTGTATTCGAGTTGAGTTGGGCTTACCTCGACGAAATTGGCCTCTTGGGCGATTGCGGCTGTGCTTGCCAACGCCACACAGGCACACAGGGTTGCGGCGAGATGCCGACATAGAGCCGAATACATGTAGGATCCTGTCCATCGCGCTAGGGTTGTGCTCCGAGCGCTTCGTTCGAGTCTTGGGTCGCACCTCAGACAGCTGCTGCGCCCCGTGCGAGTAGGCTAGGGCTGAGCGAAGAGCGCGTCAAGTCGAAGCCAGAAGACTCGCTGCGAAGCAAGCCCGTCGGGTGCGTGCCAGGGATGGCACGCGACAGTTTGGGCATGGCACGCGACACGTCGAAGCCGTGAGCCACTGATCTTTCTGGGAATGGGATGCTTGGGTCGAGTGATACAATGTAGGTTGTGTTGTCGCTGTGGAATGCAGAAGCGCAGAGCACAGAAGAGGGGCCACAGGTGACTGAGCCGCAAGCGAGGATTCTGATCGCCGATGACAACCCCGTCGTCCGACGTGTGCTGTCGCAAGCGGTGACGGGGCAGGGACACCATGCGACCGAGGTTGAGGATGGTCAGCGCGCGCTGGAATTGCTTGACGAGCAACGCTTCGACTTGGTCTTGCTCGATTTGCAAATGCCCAAAATCAATGGCTTCGACGTATTGTTGAGCTTGAAACAGAGCGGGCGGCTCAGGCATCTGCCAGTGATTGTCATTTCGGCGATCGATGATGTTGAGTCCATCTCTTTTTGCATCCAAAACGGCGCCACGGATCACGTCACCAAGCCCTTCAATCCCTTGCTCCTCAAGGTGCGAATCGACGCTTGTCTTGCTCGGAAACGGCTCTTGGATCGAGAGAAGTTACATCTCAAGGAGATGGAGAGACACAGCCGCGAGCTCGAGGCGCGGGTGCGTGAGCAGGTCGAGGAGATCACGGCTGCGCAGTTCGCGACCATCATGGCCTTGGCAAAACTCGCAGAGAGCCGCGATGCCGAGACCGGAGGCCACCTCGAGAGGATTCGAGAGTACTCGCGCTTGATCGCGGTGGAGCTGCAAGCGCGCGGTGTCCATCCATCTCTGCTCGATGACGCGTTCATTGCCAACCTCTATGCGGCGAGCGCACTCCATGATATCGGCAAGGTGGGTATTCCCGATCAGATCCTTCTCAAGCCGGGCAAACTTGATCCAGACGAGTTTGCGATCATGCAACAGCACACGATGATCGGGGCGCGAACCTTGCGCATGGTGCAGGCTCAGTATCCGCAAAATGGCTTTATCGCCTTGGGTATCGAGATCGCCGAGAGCCACCATGAACGCTGGGACGGGAGCGGCTACCCGCACCGCCTGCAGGGAGAGCAAATTCCCCTCGCTGGCCGCATTCTTGCCATCGCCGACGTGTACGATGCCTTGACCTCTCGCCGTGTATACAAAGATGCGTTCAGCCATGAAATCAGTCGCACCATCATCCTCGAGGGCCGTGGCAAACACTTCGATCCCGAGGTGGTCGATGCGTTTGAAGCTCGGCAACACGCGTTTCGAGAGATCTCGCTGTCACGCAGTGGCAACAGCGACATTTGGCCGGTGCTCTCGCCGTTCTCTGAGGCAGGCCAGGCGATGAGCGCGGTGCCAATGCGGCTTAGCGATGAGTGCGGCGAGACCAGCTCCAAACACAAGGTTCGGGCCTCCTAGGCGTTGGAGAGTTCTCGCTTGTGGAACCTCGACCTCAGTTCGATGACTCGAGGAGGGTGGAGTGCTCCTCAATCGAGCTGCTCACCGCGCTCAGAATCTGAGGTGCAGGGTGAGGCCCATCTGCTGGTCGCTCAGAGAGGGGCTCAGGTGCCAGCTCTGTTCCTCCTCGAAGTCGCTGGGAACAGAGCTGGCACCTGAGCCCCTCTCAGGTGCCAGCTCTGTTCCTCCTCGAAGTCGCTGGGATCACTCGAGATTCCCTCGTAGACGAGGAG
>JAVFAO010000261.1:0-9872 GCA_034002465.1 Myxococcota bacterium | reverse complement strand
ATCGAGGGTGCACAGCTTCTCGCCGCCGGTGGCGACGTTGCCGCTGGCCGTGCCGATGCCCGTCGTGGCATTGAGGCTGATCGTGTTGTCGCTCGAGGGCCAGTCCTCCAGGTTGCTCAGCGCGGTGTAGTCGTCCTCGGTGCAGGTGCTGGTGCTGGTCGAGACGGTGTCGATGGTGAAGCTGTCGGCTGAGGGCGTGCTGCCATCGCGACCTGCGACGACGAAGACGAAGTTGGAAGGGTTGTTGCCGGTCCAGATGCTGAAGCCTTCGGCTGCGCCTGGGTTGGGCGCGCGCGGATCGAGGCTGGCTTCGCAGCTTCCCATGACGGTGTAGTAGGGGGGGATGGAGAAGTTGTCGGTGCCGATGGTGGAGCCGTAGAGGTTGACCTCGACGCCTGGATCTGGGGTGATGGTCAGGGTCATGTAGGTCTCGGCCGGGAGGGGAGCTGAGAGGGCGTATATCTTATGGACGCCGTTGAAGGCGTCGAACTGGGTGGTGGGCACGCAGTACTGGTCGTCGAGATAGTCGAGGTAGCAGGGTTCTGCTCCGCCCTCGAGGCTGTCGCGCAACACCACTTTGCCCTCTTCGTCGAGGCTGAGCTGGGTGACGTGGGGGGCCCACTTGGCGGCCAGGGGCACGTCGGCGTAGCAGCGGTCGGCGACTGCGGTGAGCTGCACCTCGACGGTGATGGCGGACTCGTCGTCCTTGCTCCATCGGCCGCGGTTGGCGACACCAAAGAAGATGTTGCCGTCGGTATAGAGGCGGTAGGTCAAGGTCGTTGGCTGTCCTGCGCCGGGGAGGGTGCCAGGCTTGGTGCAGAACGGGGCGCTGCTCACGGCCGGGGGAAGCTGGCGTTGATTGGTGCCCATGTGGATGAGGTAGGGGTTGACCTCAGCTTGGGTTTCGGTCGGGGTGACGGTGATGCTGAGATCGTACCAGGCCGGGACGGTGTCTTCGAGCGCGAAGGCGAGGTGATTCTTGCTGTAGAATTCGTCGGTGAGCGGGTTGCTCCAGCAGCCGACCTCAGGGGCGCGTGCCCACTCGAGTGAGGGCATGTCTACGCCATCGGCGAGTGAAGCGTTGACGGTGGCGTGTCCATTGGCATCCAGCTTGATGAGGGTGATGCCCTCGGGCCAAACGGTGGGGGTGATCACGTCGCTGTCGGGCTCGACCTCTCCATCTGGGTCGAGGTCTCCATCTGGGTCGAGGTCTCCATCTGGGTCGAGGTCTCCATCTGGGTCGAGGTCTCCATCTGGATTCAGATCGCTGTCGCCCGCATCGGTGTCGACTTGCTCGACGTCCGAGAGGTCGGCGTCGATATCGCTGCTACCACCGCGACCGCTACACCCAACGGCGAGGACGCTGACGAGAAAAAGAAACAGAAGCTTGCTTCGCATGGGGGACACTCCGCTTTGATGGCTGGGAAATGAGCAACAACGCAGAACAGCGGCGAAGTTCGCAGTGAGAAGCCACGAGACGTCGACGGAGATTGAACTCTATGTGATAAGTGATGCTGCGGTCAAGTGTTGCGAACGACGACAACGACGACGAGGCCGCAAGGCTCGAACAGAGATGCCACAAACAGGCTCCGGAGCTGCTCCTGTTGTCGCGCTGGGGTCGAACGCCCGCAAGGCTTGCGTGCGGCCCTCGCTACCGAGCTCAGCAGCGCCAGGCTTGCGCCTCCAGATGACCTGCTTGCTGGTCAGCGCTCGATTAGAGCGGCGGGAAGTGTTTGAGGTTCACCCTTGGCTTGTCTTCGTGAGTGAGAAAAGCGACATGGGGGATGCCATCCACGCCGATGAGTTGGGGGGCGCGAACCAACAGCTCGTCGGTGACACCCACATCCTCCCATTGCCCTTTGTAGCGCCGCACCCGCAATTCCCCGAAATCGTTGGGATCGGGGTTGGCGATGAAGGCGACGTAGGGGACGCCGTTGATGTAGGTCAGTGAGGGGCTGCTGCAGTTTGCCCCTGGGTACACCGGGTCGGGCCCAAGCTCTTTCCAGGCCCCATCGAAGACCTTGACGAAGAGGGTCCTGGTGCTCGAGACCGTTTCCGTATACGCAATCGTGGGTTGTGGCCCCACCGTGAGGGAGAGCCGATCGAGGGCATCGGCAGACTTTGGGTTGAGGTTGAGCTCGGCGCCGAGAGCCGTGAAGCTCTGAGTGGCGGTGTTGAATTGGAGGACCTGGTGGTCGCCAGCTTGGGTCAGCGCCAGCAATGGGCGATTCGCGCTCTGGTCCCATGCCAGGTCGACGTTGCCGTGGCAGCCGAGGCTTACGACGCCAGGATGATCAGGGTTTGGCGTCGGCGACCAGGCGTTGCTTCGCCACTGCCCAACAGAGACTGCACCCAGACAAGGCGGAGCGCCTTCGGACAAGGTGGCGATCGTGGGAGCGCCGCTGGCGATGGCCAACACCGAGTCCAGGTGTGGTCCGCAGGGAGGCTCGTAGCCCGGCAGCGCAATCTGCACCCACTCGCCGGGGCTCCATTTCTTCACATGATGACTTCGCTCCGGCATTTCGGTGGGAAGCTCCGAGTACAAGGCGTAGAGCGTTCCCGCCTCGACCTGCAGATCGACGATGGCGTGTGCTTGAGTGCTGTTGAGCTTGTCTCCAAGTGGAGTCCACGCGTTGCTTCCCGCCAGCTTCTGGACCTCGACCCGCGCTTCTGTGTCGTTCGAAACGCTGGCCAGCACCAGCGTCTCATCCCACTCAGCCAAGGCGAAGGTCTGGACCCCTTGCTGTTCTGGACTTGGCAGAGAAGTCCAGGGGCGTGGTATACAGGTGCCAGCGCAGAGCTGACCGTCGAGGCAGGGGACTCCGCAGGCTCCACAGTGCTCCCGGTTGGTCGTGACGTCGACGCAGTCGCCGTCACACCAAGTACTGCCTGCAGGGCACTGACACTGGGGACCATCCCATCCTGTCAGACAGATGCAGGTCTCAGGCGCAGTGCAGCTTCCACCGTTCATGCATGGCACAGTGCAAATGGGCAACTCGCAGCTATCGCCCTCCCACCCTTCGGCACACCTGCAGGATCCGTTGAAACAGTGCCCCTCATTCGTACACGGGTGCTCGCAGCCGCCGCAGTGCGCGTCATCGGTCTTCAGGTCGACACAGCGCCCCTCACAGACCTCGGTGCAGGGCATACAACTGGCGTTCGTGCAGAACTCGTTGCTCTCGCACCTCTGCCCACAGACCCCGCAGTGATTGACGTCATCGATGATCCAGGTTTCGCAGCCTGCTTCCTCGTCGCAGTTTGCGAACTCCGGTTGACAGACGCAGTGGCGGTTGACACACAGTTCATTGTGGCCACATGCCTTGCCACATTCACCGCAATGCCCCACGTCGCCGTTCAGATCGACACATTGGCCGTCACAGTTCACCAGTGAGGCTTCGCAGACGCACTCACCCTTCACACAGGTCTCATTGGGTGAACACGCTCGCTTGCAGCGACCACAATGGTTGGGGTCATCGTCAGTGTTGACCGTGCATTCATCACCCTCCTTGGAGCAGCTCGCCCAAGGCGGCTCGCAGACGCAGTCTCCCGAGACACAGCTCTGATTGGGCCCACAACTCCGATCGCAGGTTCCGCAGTGCTGATTGCTGTCCAAGGAAACACAGGCGCCTGCGCAAAACGAATACTCCGAGGCACACCGAGCTCCCCCAACGCAGCGACCGTCACCATTGTCGTGAAAACCCGGAGAACAGGTCGCTTTGGGCACGCATTGGCCATCGCCCCCGTCGTGCTCTCCAGGCGCACAGGTGGGGCCGAGCTCGTCCCCTTGATCGGCTAGGTCCAGACGATACGACGAGGAGTCCTCGAAAGGCATGCAGCTCGTCAAGAGGAGAGTGAAGGCGAAGAGGCAGCGCAGAGCGTTGAGCGTAGGCATGGCGATTCCTGTGTGCGGTCGAGGGTACACGAGAGCCCCTAGGTTGCGAGCACGCGCCGAAGCGCTGCGGCCAAAGCCTCACGGGTGAAGGGTTTGGCGAGGAAATGTTCACCCTCCGAGAGCACCCCTTGAGGGGCTATCACGTCGTCGGTGTATCCAGACATGAAGACGCAGCGAAGTTGAGGATACGACGCTTGTAGTGAGTTCGCCAGTTCCCGGCCGTTGAGGCCGGGCATGATCACGTCGGTGAGCAGCACGTCGATGGGTCTTTCACTACGCTGCGCCAGGGTCAGCGCCTCTTGAGGGTCTGGCGTCGACAAGACCTCGAAGCCCAGCGCCTCGAGGTTTCTGCAGCTGACCTTGAGCAAGGAGAGTTCATCTTCGACCAAGAGCACCAGCCCCTCACCTCGCCAGCCATCCTCGTTGGCGACGGGCTCGACGCTGACTGCCGCGCCCTCTGGAAGGGTGGGTAGATGGATGTCGAAGCGACTGCCTTCGCCGACACGGCTGTGGACCTCGACGCGACCGTGGTTCTGGGTGACGATGCCCTCGACGATGGACAGCCCCAGGCCAGTACCGCGCCCCAGCTCTTTGGTGGTGAAGAAGGGCTCGAAGAGCTTGCTCACCGTCTCTGCGTCCATGCCCGCGCCATTGTCGCTGACAGACAGCTTGACCTGGTCCTCACCGGGCAGCTGAGCGGTGCTGATGCAGATCACACCAGAGCCCGAGATGGCGTCTCGCGCATTGACGCAGAGGTTGGTGAGCAGCTGCTCGACCTGGGCGGGATCGAGCATCACGTCGTGAACGCCGTCCCCAGGCTGCCAGCTCAGCTCGATGCTCTCGGGCAGCAGTCGCCGCAGCAACTTCAGCGATTCTTCAATGCGCCGATTGAGCTCGAGGCGCACAGGAGTGACCGTCTGGCGGCGCGCGAAGGTCAGAAGCTGTCGTGTCAGCTCCGAAGAGTGGCGCGCGGCATTCTTGATCTCTTGCAGATCCTCAGTCAGCGTCGGTTGCTCCTTGGCTTGCTCCAACGCAAAGTCGCAATAGCCCAGGATAGTGGCGAGCATGTTGTTGAAATCATGCGCGATACCCCCGGCGAGGCGGCCTACGGTCTCCATTTTCTGGGCTTGGGCGAGCTCCACTTGGATGCGTGCGCGATCGGCCTCTGCCTGCACCTGCTCGGTGACATCGCGATGCACGATGGCCACACCCCGAAGCTCGCCATTCGCCCGTTGAATGGGATAGGCGATGGCATCGACGATGCGGCTGCGTGCGCCGAAGGCCGGGTCGAAGGGGACGAACTGGTCTCGGGGAAAGGCGCCTGCTTTTCCGGCGAAGGCTTCTCCAAGAGTGCTGCGTAAGCCGCGGGCCACGAAGGCTTGGTCAAAGAGCAGGCTGTGGCCTTTCAAGCGGTCCATCGAGATGCCCCAGAGCTGCTCGAAGGCCGGGTTGACCTGCACGGTGAAGCCGCCGCGGTCCAGAACCTGTATACTGAATGGGGCCTGCGACACCAGCTCCCGGAAATCCTCTTCGCTACGCCGCAAGAGCTCCTCGGTCTGTCTGCGCTCGGTGATGTCGACGTAGTTGCCCAGCACTTTGACCACGCGTCGCCCATCGAAAACGGGGTGTCCGATGGTCTGCACCCAGAGCTCTCGCCCCGAGCGCGTACGAAGCGGCAGCTCCAAAGAGTAGCTCTTGCCTTGGTGGATGCAGCGCTCGAAGCTGGCCTCCAGCAGCGCTCGGTCTTCGCGTCGGAAACTGCGCAGTCCCGCCTCGAAGAGCTCCACCGAGCCCTGTGGGCATTCGCTAGGCGAGACCTCGTGGATCCGGTAGCTCTCTTCGGTCCAAGTCATGCGCGAGTGCAGCACGTCCCACTCCCAGCCTCCGGCTTTGCTCAAGCGAAGGGTGGCGTTGAGCAGGTCTCTGTGGGCCCTGAGCTCTGACTCAGCGCGTTTGCGGTCGGTGATGTCGACGGCGATCTCGCAACGAAGACGCCGTCCATCGGACCAGTCGATGAGGCGATCGATGCACTTGTACCAGCGCCCAGTGCGTTCGTTGCGGTGCTCCCAGATCAGCGACGCGTCGCTCTTCGAGGCCAGCAGCCGAGCGTTGTTGCAGAAGGGGCAAGGGCTGCTGCGCCCATGAAGGTAGGTGTAGCACCTGTGCTGCTGGAGGGGCCCTAGAGCCGCCGTCAGGGCGTGGTTGACGAAGACTAGTTCGTAGCTGACTGGATCCGAGACGTAGATGGGCTCGTCGAGGCCATCGAAAATGGCGCGCAGATTGCCCACCGAGGCCCGAAGCGCCCGCTCCGCCCGATGGCGTTCGATGGCGCCTGCGGCCAGGCGCGTGACCGCCTCGATCGCTGCTCGGGGAGGAGGCGGACAGCTGCGGCGTGTGATGATAACCACGCCGCCGCAGGCATCGCCACGGGCGTAGCCCAAGACCAGCACCGACTCGATGCTCAGCAGCCGCGCCGCCGCCCTGCACACCGCGGGCGGAATCAGCTCCCCTGCGAGCTCCACGACGCCACCCGACAGCGGGAGCAACTCGCCGCGGGCCATGGCCTGCTTGACGCAGGGCGAATAGTCGCCCGCGAGCTGTGTGGGGTTCGTCCCCACCATCGCGGTCAGTTGTTCGAGGATCTGCGACAGTCCCACGAGAGCCTTGGGCGCGTACTCCGCACGCTGGGGATCGAACGCGGAGACACTGATGATGGCACGTTTCCCAATGAGCTCGCGGAGCACCTCGGTGAGCAGCGCGTAGATGCTGTCCTCATCTCCAACTTCCCGCACCTCGGCAGCAAAGCGGGCAAGCAGATCGAATTGGGCCCGCAGCGCCGCTTCGTTGCCTGCCTCCTGGTGATCGATGCCTTCCCGTCGTGTCATGCTGCTCTGACGCCTTCTCGATGTCGGTGCATCGAGGCCGAACACTGTCGATGGGGGAGCGACCGCGTGCAGGGCTCGGACGATGCCGAACGGGGATTGCTGTTTGACTGCCGCTGATCGCGTGAGCGCACACCTGTATGCAGGATGGGCAACAACACCTTCGAGGTCAAGGGCGCAGAGGGGATGCGAAAGGCGATCGAAAGTGAGCGAAGGGCACGCATCCTCGCGCCATTCCGAAGGAATTGCCGCTGGCGCGAGGTCGGTGCCCGAGCGCGAACGAATGCGTGTGATGCAGAAAACTGCAACCGAAAGGGAGCAATGGGCACAGTCTCCCTTCGCAGCGAGTCTCCGCCTCCTGGCTCCGACTTCTTGTCCATTGGGCACTTGGCCTGTTCCCAACTTGTGCGCGCATCCCCTATTGCCTATGCTCAGATGGGCAAAGCGAGCGGCTTTGCCACTTGGAGGAGAGGCGAGATGCCCACACAACGAACCGACACGAACAGATGGGCGAGGCGTTTCGCCTTGTTGCTGCTGGCGCTCGCCGTGGGATTGACGGGCTGCGATGACGCTGACCCACCCCCAGCGGACAGCAGCGAGCTCATCCCCACCGACTCCGATACCCTAGAACCCGATGCAGACACCCAAGCCGACCAGGACCTGAACCCTGACGCCGTGGAGGACGAGGTCGACCAACACGACCTGCCCGAGCAGCTCGACGAGCTCGAGCTCGATGACGAGCTCGACCTCGACGACCAAGACGAACAAAGCGATATCGAAGAACTCGACGAGATCGAGCTCGACCAGGTCGATCAGGTCGATCAGGTCGACGTCGAGCCCGACGAAAGCCCCGACGAAGAGCAGGACGAGAGCTCGACGCCCAGCACCATCATCCGCGTTCACTACGACAGCGGATTCGGTCAATCGATCGCGCTGCGCGGTGATGGCGACGGCCTGTCCTGGACCGAAGATGCGGTGATGGAGTGGACCCCCGGCAACATCTGGGTATACGAGAGCCAGAGCTGGACCGAGCCCGTGCGCTTCAAGCCGGTCTTCGTCGAGGCCGACGGCTCGGTGAGCTGGGCAGCAGGCAGCGACTGGGTCGTCGGGCCCGAGCAGGAGCTCGAGGTCTACCCCTTCTTTTTCGCCGCACAGGGCAGGGTCGAGCAGGTCGCTGTGCCTTCCGCCATCTATGGCCAAAGCCGTCTCGTGGAGCTCTACCTGCCGCCTGGGTACGACGAGCTCGGAGCCAGTGAGAAAGAATACGACATCTTGCTCGCTCACGACGGTCAGAACCTCTTCGATCCCAACGCATTCTTCGGTGGATGGCGCCTGGATGAGTCGCTCGATCGGCTGCATCTCTTTGGCCACATCGGTACCGGCACGGGCTACGCAGAGCTGGGCTCGCCGCGCGATTTCTTGGTCGTTGGGCCGCACAACAGCGATCAGCGCCTATATGAGTACACGCCCACCAGTGGCAACTATCCAGGCTGTGATCCGGAATACGACATCTGCGAAGGAGGGGGTGGCGGTGACGAGTACCTCGACTTCCTCGCCGACGAGCTGCGTCCCTGGATCGAGGCGCGCTACCGCGTCCGAAGTGGAGAGCTCGGCATTGCCGGGTCTTCGTTGGGAGGCCTCATCTCCCTCTACGCCTGCTGGACTCGCCCAGAGCTCTTCCGCGAATGTGCCGTGCTCTCCCCCTCACTCTGGTGGCAGGATGGCTACATGCAACAGCAGGTGGCCAGCTACAGCGGCGCGCAGAAGGACATCGTCCTCTACCTCGATGCCGGGACCAGCTCCGACGGCCTGGATCGGGTTCGCCAGACGTATTCTACGCTTATTGATATGCCAAGTTCCGACTCTTTCACGCCCAATCAGGACATCCTCTGTCTCGAGGGGATTGGCCAAGAGCACAACGAGCTCGCCTGGGCTCTGCGGGTTCCTTGGGCGCTGGCTTTCCTGTATGCAGATCCCGCGCGTCCGCCCGCTTCTGAGCCGAGCTTGCCTGCAGAACTCAGAACCTGCGCCGCACCCTGAATCCCCCAGCCATCGCAGCCAGTGCAGGGAGACAGTCGCCAGCCGAGCTCGTTGGCCGCGTCCCTGCGCAGCCAAGCCGTCCGG
This sequence comes from Myxococcota bacterium, assembly GCA_034002465.1. Lineage (GTDB taxonomy): Bacteria > Myxococcota_A > Bradymonadia > UBA4248 > JAVFAO01 > JAVFAO01. The sequence goes on along the minus strand of JAVFAO010000261.1, from coordinate 974 downwards.
TTGGAGCGACGCTGCGTCCTCCTGGCTGCGCGTTCCGAGGTCAATGAATGAAAACGTCGCTTGATTGTTTGCCCTGTTTCGTCCGACAAGCCCTCGAGGCCGCGCGCTTCGTCAGTGATGACCCCGCCCTGCACGAGCAGCTCGCCCGAGAGCTGCTCCGCTCTCTCGCAGAGCTCGACTTCGCCCAGTCACCACCCCTCGTCGCCCAGCAGCTTCACCGACGACTGCGTGCGCTCTCCGGAAATCCCGACCCCTACCGCAGCGCCAAAGACCACGCCAATGCCTTGGCGTTGGCCGCGCTGCCCGCGTTGCGCGCCGCTGTTCAAGACAGCGCTCAGCCATTGCTCACCGCCACTAGACTCGCCGTCGCCGCCAACGCCATCGATATGGGCATCGCCAACGCGCTCACGGACGAAACGCTTCGCGCTGCCTTGCAGAGCGCGCCAGAAGATGAGGGAACAGGCCAAGTGCCCAATCGACAAGAAGCGCTGCTCGGTGATACCGAGGACTATGTCGAAGCCGTCGCGCGAGCCGAGTCCATTCTCTTCCTCGCCGATAACGCCGGTGAGCTCGTCGTCGACAGGCTGCTCGTGGAGCAGCTCGGGCCAGCTCGCGTGGTCCTCGCCACCCGCGGCAGACCGGTGCTCAACGATGTCACCCGCGAAGACGCCATCACCGCTGGCTTCGCAGGGCTGCGCGAGCTCATCGACAACGGTTCCGATGCGCCCGGCACCGTGCTCGAGGATTGTTCTGCAGTGTTCCGCCAACGCTTCGCTGAGGCACCGCTCATCATCGCCAAAGGACAAGGCAACTTCGAAACCCTGAGTGAAGTGACCCTCGGTGCACAGCAGCAACTTTTCTTCGCTTTCAAGGTCGAGTGCCCGGTGATCGCCAAGGATGTCGGCCTGCCTCTGGGGAGCTTTGCGCTGGTCCGTGCCAAGGCGGCAGCGCAGTCGAGACACTGATGACCATCA
>JAVFAO010000260.1:0-9888 GCA_034002465.1 Myxococcota bacterium | reverse complement strand
GCCGCAGCTTCGATGTCTTGGTGGTCGATGACTCGGAGATTGCCCGCGAGGTGGTCCGCGAGGTGCTGCTGCAGCGAGGATACGTGGTCCGCGAGGCCATCAACGGGAAGGAAGCGCTGCGAGAGATCGAGCAGCGTCGGCCGCGATTGGTGGTCACCGATCTCGAAATGCCCGTGATGGACGGCTTCGAGTTGCTGCGCTCCCTTCGCGCCGCCAAGGCCACCCGCGAGCTGCCGGTCATCGTGCTGACCAGCCGAGGTGCCGAAGCCGACATCCGCCGCGCAATGAACATTGGTGCCGATGGATACCTGGTCAAAGCACGCATGGAGAATGAAGAGCTGCTCGCCACCATCGAGCGCTTCCTGACAGTAGACGTGCTCTGAGCAGCGCTTCGAGTTCGCATGCTGCGCCTTGCTCCCCAACAGCGCCTGCTCAAAGAGTGCGGTCTGGCAGCAACGAGGCGCGATGCCGGAGTAGAGACCCGATGCGTTACCATTGCGGAGATGTTGATGAGTGGATTCTTGGGTGTTCGCGTATTCATGGGGTCCATGACCAACCTGGGCACCGCCGCCTATCGGCGCTTTGTACAGGAGCTTGGAGCGGAGGGAACCATCGGTGAGATGGCCTTGGCCGACCGCGTTGCGAAAGGCTGGAAACAAGACTTGGTGCTGTTGCGCCACCATCCGGAGGAGCGCTGTTTTGGCGCTCAGGTCGTTGGAAAACGCCCAGAGAACCTAGTCCATGCAGCACGCTTGGCGCAGGAACAAGGCGCTCGATTCGTCGACCTCAACTGCGCTTGTCCCATCCGTGCGGTCACTGACCGCGGCGGTGGCGCAGCGCTGGCCAAGCGACCGAGCCAGCTCGCCAAAGCCGTCGAGGCCTTGCGTGAAGCGCTCTCGATTCCCGTCACGGTGAAGCTGCGTACTGGCTGGACCCAGGCTCAACCCAACCTCTTCGAGGCGGCCGAGGCGGCCATTGGGGCCGGAGCGAGCGCCGTCTTCGTGCACGGCCGCAGCTGGGAGGACCGCTATCGAGGACCGGCGAATTGGGCGTTGATCGGCGAGCTTGCGGCGCGCGTGAGCGTACCGGTAATTGGCAGCGGTGACCTCTTGAGTGGCGAAGACGTGCACCTGCGCTTACGCGAGAGCGGCTGCGCCGCGGTCTCGGTCGGCAGGGGCGGTCTGATCCGCCCATGGCTGTTCAAGGAATACGTGACTGGAGTGCGTCTCGACCCGGACGCAGAGACCCGCCTCGGCTGGCTGCGACGCCTCGTCGCGCTCACGCTGGAGTCCTTCGGCGATGACGAAATCGGTCATAGGCGCGCAGCAAAGTTTCTCTTTCTGCAGCTCGATTTCATGAGCCGGCACGTTCCGGACGCGGTCTTCGCTAAGCCCCTGGGCATGCAAGAGCGCGCTGAGAGCTGGGAACCCCGCGACGAGCTGGAGCGGCTCTTCGCCAGCCGTGACCGAGAACAGTGGTCCAAGCTGCTGTCACTTGCCGGATTACAGCCTCCGACTCCCGACGAGCAGGTCGAATCCAGCGATTCATGAGCGCTCTGGAATACGACGGTGAGACGAAACACAGGCCTCTCTCAGAAATGCTGGGTGAGCGCTTGCTCCCGCGCGTAGCGTGGCTGATACTGAGAGCTGCATGGTCAGGAGGCGATGGTCGACCCTGCATTCGTTCACGCTCGGGCAAGGGCTCTGCTCGTTGAACGCAAGCTCTTCATCCACAAAAGGTTTTCCAGATGACACCAGCACCTCGAACGGCGCTGCCGCTCGTAGCGCTCGCGCTCTTGGCCTTGTTCTCGATGGCTTGTCAGAGTGAACCTGCGCCCAAGACCGCCAACGAAAATGCTCAAGCCCTCGCTCAAGATTCACCGCCCCTTCCCGAGGGTGTCGAGGAGCTCAGAGGCAAGCTCAACGTCACCGACGCAGACATGGGGCGAAAATCCTTGGCTGCCTACGAAGGCAGAGAGTTCGAGTTGCTCACCGCCGACGGGCAGAGCATCCTGCTGCGGACCAGCGAGACGGTCGATGCCGAGCGGCTGCGCAGCTTCCATGATCAAAACGTGGTCATCCATGGCATCGCCTTCGAGCCCTCCATGCCACATCCGATGGAGCAGGCTCCCATCGGACCCGATGGCAACGTTGAACCGCATCCCGGCGGCTACACCGTGGTCGAGCTCTTCTTGGACAAAGCCCCCTGAAGCCGAGCAAAGCGTCAGCGAAGCTGAGGCACAACGGCGGAACAGCGAGACTGATCGGCCCATCAGCGAACGAACGAAGCTCTGGAGGATACGATGAACCGAGGACAAATGCCGCAAAGTGCTGCCTCGAGGTGGCCCACGCGCCTAGCCATCATGGCGCTGCTCAGCGTGGCTTCGGGGCTCATGGGCTGTAGGACCAACTATCTTCCCGAGTACATGCCCAAGATGCAGACCGCCCTCGTGCAGGTCTACGTCGATGGTTCCCCCTGGGTCAGCTTCGGGGGCATGAACAACGACGGCCCCATCGGGCTCATTGGCTCCATCGCCTCTGCGTCCAAAGCCGCCGACATCGAACGCCGCCTGATGACGGTACTTCGCGGCGAAGACGTGGCTCTGGGAATGGCCCAGGGCTTCCAAGAGCAGCTCCAGCTTTCTTCCACGCTCAACGTGGTTGTCGACCCCAAGGCCGAATACGATTCCGTGATTGAAATCAGCGTCGGACGTTTCGGCCTCGAGTCGGCAACCATCGATACGCCCATCTATTTCTTCGTCGATGCAGACGTCGCCATGGTGTACCGCCCGGAGAACAAGCTCGTCTGGGAGTACAGCACCACCATTCGCCAGTCTCTTCACGACAAAATGTTGATCAGCGGTGGGATCTTCTCCATCGCCAGCGCCTCGATGAACTTCTCCGCCCTCGACGCACTCAGCGACGACGAGATGCGAGCCGTTCTGGAGAGCCTCGCCGTGGCCACGGGACAGCAGCTCGTCTACCAGATGAACCGCGACGCCCGCTAAGCCTGACCGATTGGACAAGCCTGCTCATCCCTCGACGCGCAGAGCAAAGCGGGTCGACATAGCTCGTCGCGAACGCGCACCATCGTTTCTTTCGACGCTCTTGCCAGCGCCCGCCACTCGGGCGATGCTCAGTGCGCGCGATGGAGCTTGGACGCAACAACGGAAAAGGAGTGCAGGATGAGCGAGACGATGAGCTACTTGGGTATCGCCCTCTTTCACCGCGCGGGATTGGCCGAGGTGGTGGCCAACGCGGGCAGCTTGCTGGCTTTGCTGCGATCACAAGCGAACCAAGGGGGCGAGCTGCGCCTCCTCATCGGGGGTGAAGACGCGGGACCAGCGTCAGAGCTGCTTCCCCGGCTCAGCTTGGCCATGCTCGCGGGAAAGCGTGATGCAGAGCTCTCCATCGTCGATGACCTAGAGAACCCCAGCGTTTGGGCTCGATTGGGTTCGATGCAAAGCAACTCTCGAGCGGTTGCTCCCCAGCAACTCGGCATCATCCTCGCTGGCCAGTCGTACGATGCGACAGCGCTCGAGCAGCTGATCCTTGGCCTCGATGTGCGCTATGGCTTTGTCGAGCCCTGCAACGATGCCGACGCCGCCCACGATGAGGTCTTTTGGCCGCAAACTGCGCTCCTGCGCGCTGAGCCCGAGCGCCGACGGCACAGCAATGCCTGGATCCAGATTATGCGCGCGTTCGGCCGACAGAATCTTGGTCTGGGCGTACCCGATGTATACTGGGGAAACATTCTTGGTTCAGGCGTGATCAACGAACTGCGGCGCTGCGGGTGCTGGGATGAGTTGGAGCAGCAAATCCCGATGCGCTACCTCTCCAGCGGAGCAGTGTTCATCTCCTTGGACAACGAGCTCTGCTCGCCAGAGCATCCGCGCTGTGCTGCCCGACGACAACAGCTCGGCGACTTCCTCTCCACCGTCGGCCTGATGCAGCGCGCGCTGCAACAGGCGCGGCAAGGCGACCAACTGCTGCTCAATGCGCTCGTCGCCACCCGTGACCTGCGCCTGCTACCTGGCCTCGCCTACCCCGATGGATTGGAGGCATTTCGTCAGGTCGCTGGCAGCGAAGCTGGCGAAATCAAGACCGTGGCCGACGCCCAAAGCTACCTGGCGGCGAGCGCAGCGCAGCGCCCGCTGGGCTACGGCGAGACCCGCCCTGCGAGCATCGCCATCGACGACGACAACGTCGTCGCCAGCTCCAGCAGCACCGTCGAGCTGCCCCGAGTCGAGTCCGGAGCAACGACCGCAGCCGCCGAGACGCCCGCAAGCGCTGCTCCCGTCCGCACGGGCGGTTGGGCCTGGACCATTCGCTCCATCGCTCGCGGCAGCCTGCGCCTCGAGCTCGCGACCGTGCAGTGGAGCGCCGAGAGCAAACCCGATTCACAGCGTCTCGAGCTGGGATTGCTGAATACCACCGCAAGGCCCATGCGGGTCGTTCAGGTGCGCGCAGTCCGCCTGCTCGACGGCCAGCCGACGGGCATCTTCGACGCGGGGCTGCGCGATCTCGAGCTGCCCGCTGCTGGCGGCCGCATCTCCTGCGCGCTGGACGTCGCCCACCCAAGCGGCCAGGACGCCCTCATCCTCGTCGCTGGTCTCTCCTACCGCCTCCACGAAACCACCGCCGACGTCATCGTCGAGGCCTCAGGGCCGCGCCTGCTCAGCGCCGTGCGCAGCAGCGGCGCGAGCTGGCCCGCCGACACCCACGCCAGCGTCCACGGACACCGATTGCTGGTGAAAATCACCAATACCACCCAGGAACCCTGGGCGCGCTGGCGAATCAGCTTGGGAAGCGCCAGCGAATCAAGCCCCTTCGGAGAAATCGATGCCGCGCTGGGCGCGGGTGTGCTCGCGCCCGGTGCCACAGGCTACGTCGAGCTCGACACCAGAAAGGCAACGCAACGCCAACCCCTGCAGATCCTGCTCGACGCCGAGGCCGCCGTCGAGGAGGTGCTGGCGGTCTTCGAGCCCAACGCCCAGAACCTAGACTGAACCGAGGCCGGCAACGATCTGAAATCAAAGGGATTCCAAAGGGCGCTGCCCTTTGGCGGGGGGTGGGGCAGCGCCCCACAATCGTATTCCATCGAAAAAAACCACACCGAGACGGAGGTGGGGCAGCGCCCCACGATTCCCTTTCCCTCGTTCTGCGCTCAGGCCGATTGCTGAGAGAGCCAGAGAGGGACCGCCGATTTCTTGTCGATTGGACGCTTGGCCTCTTCCCCCGAGTTCAGTGGCTGATCGACGTGCACAGCCCAGTGTCGGGGTTGCAAAACTCGCGATCCAACAGACAATGCTGGGGCGCAGTGCACTCCACAGGCTGACAACGACCGCCGCGGCAGACATCCCCCTGCACGTAGCCTGGCCCCTCGCACTCGTCCGAACCCACACAGAGCGGGCGACAGGCCGAGAAGCCCTCGCCGAGGTAGCAGTACTGCCCAAGATCGGCGCAGTCAGCGTCGGCGCTGCATTGCCGACAGAGTCCATCGATACAAGCGAGGCCCACTTCACATTGCTCGGAGCTCTCACAACTCGAGACGCAGACTGACTCGAAGCAGCGTTCGCCCGCGCCGCAGTGCGCATCCTCCAGACACTGCACACAGAGCTCATAGGCCTTCAGGCAGTGCGGTGCCTGCTCGCTGCAATCGTCGCTGGAGTGACAGCTCATCAGAACTTCCTCTTCGTCGATGGCCTCCTTGGGCGCATCGGCGAGGTTGGTGGCCAAGCTGGCCGTAGCGCCAAGCGCCAGCAAGAGGAAGCTCCCGAAGACGCGCAAGCGCTCGTTTAGCCTACGTTTTCTCCAACCCCCTCCGTATCCCGGGGTGAACGCCTCGGGAAGTGTTTGGACCATCGGGGCCAAGTGTTCATCGACAGTGGGGTGCTCGAGCTGCTCTTGTTTGACTTGTCGCACACAGCCCTCCGTGGCGCAGGCGAATGGTCTGCATCGCTTCTCGGCCCTCGAGACGAGGCTTCGGCGCCAGCGGCCGGCATCCTACCAACCCGTGGCGCAGCGTTGCTTCTTTGCGTTCTAACAAAGCAAAGGAGTGAGGCGAATTTCGAGGGTTCGCTCGCACGATGCACGCTTGTTCTCGACACGCTGATAGTCTTGGCGCGATTTCTGCCTTCTCAGGCAAGGCAGTATCCGACACGTCGCGACGGCGTCGTGCCCGCTTTGGGAGAACCCCGATGAGAGCTCGTTTTGTCCTTTCGCTTCTGGCGCTTGGCCTCTTCGCCTGCACCGACCATGTGCCTGCCGATCCACTCCCTGATGTCACTGACGAACAAGAAACCATCGATGGGAGCGATGAGGCGGAAAGCTCTGAGCTCGCCGAAACAGCCGACGAGCAGGCAGATGTCGAGTGCAGCCTCGAAAAACCTTGCACCGGCTGCGCCATATGTGTCAACGGCAGTTGTCAGCCTGTGCTCGGCTCCTGCGCCACTGACCTTGATTGTCCCGAGGACGCGGTCTGCGCCCCGAACATCCCTGGCTTGCCCGAGTGCGGCGGACGCTGCGAAATGCAGGCGAGCTATGTGGCCCACGAGTGGGGTGTGAATCTCGTCAGCCCAGAGGGCTCGGCCCACGTTGGAGCAACGCCGCAACGCTACTACGGCGCCATCCCCGCCAAACCCGTCATCTATTTTTATACGGGCCAAGCGCTCGAGCTCGACGTCGGGGTGCAGTTTGCCAGCGGCAGCAGCAGTGAAACCTGGCCCCCCCTCGAGAACGCTGCCTCTCTGCAGTGGAATGGCATCGCGCTCAGCCCCGGACCGTGCACGCTGAGCCCCACACCGCAGCCTGACTGGGACGGCATCGAGAGCAAGGAAATCTACGAGCTGCCGCACTGGATCGTCGACGAAGCGGCCTGTCTGCAGCACGCGCAGACCACCTCGAAGCTCCTGTTCTACACCGGAAATCTGGAGGAGTACGAAGCGCCGCTGCGGCTTCGGGCCAGTGTCCTGGAGAGTGAGGAGGGCGCGCAGGTGGTCTTCGATCTGCGAAACGAGGGAAGCTTCGACCTCGGTCCCATCATGCTGCTCTACCGCGACCCGACGTCGACCTGTGTGGATCCCTCGCTCTGCGTCGTCCACGAGCTGCGCATCGCCTGGACCAAGGTGGAGAAGCTCGAGGCAGGGAGCTCCAAAATCGTCGAGCTGCCGCTGCTGCATCTCAAAACTGAGGGCTCAGGCGACTTCCCCGAGCCCGTCGAGTTGCCTGAGGCCTGGGCTGCACAAGCAGACACCCTCGCCACCTGGCTTCGAAACGAGTCCTTGTACACATCAGAAATCGAAGTCTTTGCAGAAGCTTGGACAGAGCTCTTCTTCGGAATCCACGGCAATGATGCTGTCTATCGCCTCCCAGGCTACCGCAACGGGGCCTTCGCCCTCTGGATGTGGCCGCCGAGCTGGGAACAGACACAGCTTTCCTTGTCCTTCTCTCCACAGCCAAGCGAGCTGAGCCGCGCCATTGTCGAGTATCAGGAGGCCCCGCTGGTGCCAGCCAGCAGCGGTCGCCTGGGCGGCCGCGTCGCGCGTCTGGATGATGATGTGCTCACCCCTGCGGCGGGCGCTGTCGTGGCGGCATTCCAAGGCGAACAGCTCGTGGCGGAAGCGATCGCAGACCAGGAAGGGCGCTATGGCCTCAGTCTGGAGCCCGGCTCGTATACGGTGACCGCAAGCCGCTACGGCAATGAGTCGACCGTGCGTGTCGAGGATGTGCAGCTCGTCGCGGGACGGCTCGAGCGCCTCGACTTCGAGCTCAGCTGCTGTCAGTGAGCAAGCCCCCCTCCCCACCGTTCGTCGGCTGGGCTCGGGTTCCGCACACTCGGATGACGTGCTTTGGGCGGCTTGCCCAGCCCCGAAAACGCCTCACGTCTACGGCATCTCTTGACCGCGCGGAGCTGCTCATCCACGATGATGAGGATGCGCGTGACGCGTGCAACACGCAGGAGGGTCTGAGGAATGCGATCTCGATATTGGTTATGGGCGCTCGCCCTGTTCTTGGTGGCCTGCGGCGATACGCAAACGACCCGCCCCGACACCACCGGTGATAGCACGGAGCTCGCCGATCAAGACGTCGAGCCCACGGATCTCGGCGATTTCGATGGCTCCGATGGAAGCGACGAGAGCCCCAACGACCAGGATGCCGACGACGGCACCGACGAAGGCGACGATGGCGTCGACCCGGACGGCCTCGACCAAGAGCAGCCCTGTCCCTCGGATCGGCTCTGTGGCGGCGGCTGCTGTGAAGCGCCCTCGGTCTGTTATCTGGGCCAGTGCCGTGATACCTGCTCCACCGGTGTGACCTGCGGTGAGAGCGCTGGGCTTTGCTGCCCAAGCGGCGAGGGATGCCGCCCGGATGGCAGCTGCGGGCTGGTCTGCGAAGATGAGCGCCCGACCTGCGGTGAGGGCATCTGGGAGACCTGCTGTGCACCCGGAGAGGTCTGCAACAACGAGCGCTGCAGCAAGGATTGCGGCGAGAACGTGCTCTGCGGCGAGCTCTGCTGCAGTGGCGGACAGATGTGCTATGACGGGGCCTGTGTCGCTTCCTGCGCAGATCCGGGCCAGCTCTGCGGTGCCGAGCGCGAGCTGTGCTGCCCGAACGATGAGGTCTGCCTGGGTGGAACGACCTGTATCGAACCGGGGAAGCCCTGTCAGCTCACCGAAGAGTGTGAGCTCGATGAGTACTGCGAGCCGACCTTGCAAGCTTGCGTCCCACGGACGCTGGTAGAAGTCTGTGAATACAGGCCGCCCATCGGGGTCTTCAACCCGCTTCGTGGCTGTCTGTGGACCGCGCCCAACGATGCGCGTCCGCCCGCCTGCGGCACCAGCACAGATGGTCTGCTCTCCGCCATGAGTGACGTGGTCATGACCCCCAGCGTGGCCAACCTCACCGACGACAACGGCGACGGCGTCACTGACGAAAACGACATCCCCGACATCGTCTTCACGAGCTTCAACTACGCCATCCATGGCTGCTGCGACAAAGGCGTAATCCGAATCGTCGATGGTCGCTGCAACCCCGATGGCAGCATGAACACCATCGCCACCTTGGACCAAGTCTGGATCGACAACTCCGGCGGCATCGCCCTGGGCAACCTCGATCCAGCTTCCGAAGTGGATGAACGCAACCCCGAGATCGTGGCGGTATTCCGCCTCGGCGGCACCATCGCCTACAAGCGCGCAAGCTCCGATGGCAGCGCCTGGGTCGAGATGTGGCGCAACAGCAGTTACCTCAACAACACCTACACCCGCGGCGGCACCCAGCCATCGCTGGCCGATCTCAATGGTGACGGTGCGCCCGAGGTGCTGATTGGCAACGTCGTGCTCAACGGTCAAACCGGCGAGCTCATCTGGGATGGCAAACTCACGGTTGGCGCCACCGCAGGCGTAGGCAACAACGCTTTCCTTGGCCCCATGTCCACTGCGGCTGATCTCGACCTGGATGGCCTGCCCGAGGTCATCGCTGGTAACACCGTCTACGACGGGCTCACTGGCGCAGAGAAGTGGACCTACACCTACACCAGCAACGCCTCGAGCTGCGGCGGCGCTATCTCCTGCGACGGCTACAGCGCTGTCGGCAACTTCGACCCCGACCCCGAAGGCGAGGTGGTGATTGTGCGCCTCGGCGAGGTCTTTGTACTGGAGCACAACGGCGCGCTCAAACACAAAGTGGTTCTGCCCAAGGACGACTGTGGCGCTAATGAGAGCGGACCGCCGACTATCGCCGACTTCGACGGCGACCTTCGCCCAGAGATCGGCACCGCTGGCGCTGATTACTACATCGTCGTGGACTTCGACTGCGTTGGCGACCCCCTACCGGAAGAATGCCATGCCCCCAACATCCGCTGGGTGGCCCCCAACAACGACTGCTCTAG